>JAJZEV010000170.1 GCA_021805665.1 Pseudomonadota bacterium | reverse complement strand
CCACCACCCAGTGTTCGGCCCGATGGAAGTGGCTTTGCAGCGATAACTGCCGGCCGGGCGTGACCACGATGCGCTTGACCTGGAACCGGTCGCCCTGGATCAGGCTTTCGTAATAGCCCCACGGCCGGTAAGTGCGATTGTGCGACACCGCTTCCGGCCGGCCCGCCGCCTTCAGCCGTTCGACGATCTTCTTGACGTCCTGCGACTGCCCCCGGTGCATCGCCAGAACGGCATCCGCCGTCACCACGATAACCGCATCCTTTAGCCCGACAACGGCGGCCAGCATGCCGTCGCTGCGGACGTAGCAGTTCTCTGCCCCTTCCAGCACCACATCGCCAAGCGCCACATTGCCGGCCGCATCCTTGGTGCCTAGGTCCCAAAGCGCGCTCCAGCTTCCGACGTCGGACCAGCCGAGGTCCGCCGGCACGACGGCTGCTTGGTCGGTTCGCTCCGCCACCGCGTAGTCGATGCTAATCGACGGACAGGCGGTGAACGCTTCGACGTCCAGACGGATGAAATCCAGATCGGCCTTGCGCTCCGCCACGGCCCGACGCACCGGCGGCAGAACGTCCGGGGCATGACGCTCCATTTCCGCCAGCAACGTCCGGGCGGTAAAGACGAACATGCCGGAGTTCCACAGATGCCGGCCATCGGCGACGAAGCGGGCGGCGGTTTCCGGATCCGGCTTTTCCAGGAACCGCGCAACGGCATAAACGCCGTCCGCCTCGGGCAGCGGCGCACCTGTTTCGATGTAGCCGTAGCCCGTTTCCGGCGCGGTCGGCTTCATCCCGAATGTCACGATCCGACCGGATCTGGCTGCCTTGGACGCAGCCGCCAGCGCGGCATGAAGGGCATCGTTGCCGGTGATCGATGCGTCGGCCGCCATCATCCACAGCACGGCGTCGGGGTCTTCCTCCGCCACCAGCACCGCAGCCGCGGCGATCGCCGGGGCGCTGTTGCGGCCAACCGGTTCGAGCAGAATCCGGGCATTCGATATGCCGGCGGCGCGCAGTTGTTCGGCGATCAGGAAGCGATGTTCATTGTTGCAGACAACGACGGGCGCCGCGAAACCAGGGGCGTTCGCCCGTAGGGCGGTTTCCTGCATCATCGTCCGCTCCGACACGAGCGGCCAAAGTTGTTTGGGAAAGCTCTCCCGCGAAACCGGCCAAAGGCGGGTGCCGGAACCGCCGGAGAGGATTACGGGTACGATACGCTGTTCGTTCATTGGCTCTGCATCCGAATAACAGCGCCCTTTTTGCCTATCGCAGGCCCCGCTGCCAACAAAGAACCATGTGTTTCGCGCCGTAAAGCCCCGGAACAGCCCGATTTGAATCGGACGGTTCGGCGTAGGGTAATGATTTCCATGCGATCAAGACAAAGCGGGCCGGCGGCACTTCCGCACCGCCGGCCCTGGTATCCATACCGAACGGAACCGCCTACTCGGCGGCGACTTCGTCCGTCAGCCGGGCATTTTCGTTCCACAGCGTCCGCTGATCGCGGCCAGCCGCCACGGCGCGGAGGCGGTTCATCACCGCGCCCGTGCCCGCCGGGATCAAACGGCCCACGATGACGTTTTCCTTCAGACCCATCAGGCTGTCGGTCTTGCCGGCCGTTGCCGCTTCCGTCAGCACCCGCGTGGTCTCCTGGAACGAGGCCGCGCTGATGAAGCTGTTGGTCTGCAACGATGCCTTTGTGATGCCTTGAAGCACCGGCATCGCATGGGCGGGGCGTTCGTCCTTCAACAGCTTGCTGTTGATATGATCGAATTCCGTCCGATCGACCGTCTCCCCCGTCAGGAAGGTGGTGTCGCCCGGATCCATGATTTCCACCTTCTGCAGCATCTGGCGGACGATCACTTCGATATGCTTATCGTTGATCTTCACGCCCTGCAGTCGATAGACGTCCTGGATTTCGTTCACCAGGTAGTCGGACAGAGCTTCCACGCCCAACACCTTCAGGATGTCGTGCGGCACGCGCGGCCCATCGACCAGCGGATCGCCCTTTCGGACGAAATCGCCTTCCTGGACCGAGATGTGCTTACCCTTCTGGATCAGGTACTCGGTTTCCTCGCCGGTCTCGTCATTCTTCACGACGATGCGGCGCTTGGCCTTGTAGTCCTTACCGAATTCCACACGTCCGTCGCACTCGGCGATGACCGCGTGATCCTTGGGGCGCCGCGCTTCGAACAGTTCCGCCACGCGCGGCAGACCGCCCGTGATGTCACGCGTTTTGCTGCCTTCGCGCGGAATGCGCGCGATGACATCGCCGGCCTGAACGATCGCCCCGTTATCGACTGAAAGGATCGAGTCAGGCGCCAGGAAGTAGCGCGCGTCGGTGTTGTTCTCCAGGCGGATGACCTCGTTCCGCTCGTCCTTCAATTGCAGGCGGGGACGCAGATCGATGCTCTTCGATCCCTGCTTGAAATCGACGACAACCTTGGAGGTCAGGCCGGTGACTTCGTCCATCCGCTCCATCAACGTGATGCTTTCGATCAGGTCGATATACTCGACCTTACCGGCGCGTTCGGTGATGATAGGAAGGGTGAACGGATCCCATTCGGCCAGCTTCTGGCCGCGGGTCACCGACTGGTTTTCCTCCGCCAGCAGGCGCGCGCCGTAGGGGACTCGGAAGCGGGCACGCTCGCGGCCCTTGTCATCGACCAGCACGATTTCGCAGTTACGCGACATCACCACCAACGCGCCGGAGCTGTTGGCGATGACGTTGCGGTTACGCACGGTGATGGTGCCTTCGTGGGACGCTTCCACGCTGGACGTTTCCGCCCCGCGCTGCGCGGCACCGCCGATATGGAACGTGCGCATCGTCAACTGCGTGCCCGGCTCACCGATCGACTGCGCGGCGATAACGCCGACAGCCTCCCCGATGTTGACCGGCGTGCCACGGGCCAGATCGCGTCCGTAGCAGTGGCCGCAAACGCCGATATGAGACTCGCAGGTCAACACCGAGCGAATTTTGACCGCCTCGACGCCGGCCGTTTCGAGCAGTTCGGCCTCCGGTTCCTCGATCAGTGTGTTGTTCGCCAACAGCACCTTGCCGGTGGCCGGGTCCAGAACGTCCTCGGCCGTGGTGCGGCCCAGCGTCCGTTCCGCCAACGACGACACGACCTCGCCGCCATCCATGACCGGCTTGACGGTCAGGCCGCGTTCGGTGCCGCAATCTTCCTCGACGATGATGCAATCCTGCGCCACATCGACCAGACGGCGGGTCAGGTATCCGGAGTTCGCGGTCTTCAGCGCCGTATCAGCGAGGCCCTTTCGGGCGCCGTGGGTGGAGTTGAAGTATTCGAGGACGGTCAGACCTTCCTTGAAGTTCGCGATGATCGGCTGCTCGATGATCTCGCCCGACGGCTTGGCCATCAGCCCGCGCATACCCGCCAACTGGCGCATCTGCGCCGGCGACCCACGCGCGCCGGAGTGAGACATCATCCACACCGAGTTGGTGGGGACGCCCTTCTCCTGCCGGCTGATCTCTTTCATCATCGCGCCGGCGACTTCGTCCGTGCAGCGCGACCACGCGTCAACCACCTTGTTATAGCGTTCGCCCGCGGTGATCAGACCGTCCTGGTACTGCTGCTCGAACTCTTTCACCTCGGCCTGCGTGCTGGAAATCAACCGGCCCTTGGTGTCCGGAATGATCATGTCGTCCTTGCCGAACGAAATGCCGGCCTTCGCCGCATTGGCAAAGCCGAGGCCCATCAGCCGATCGGCGAAAATCACGCATTCCTTCTGGCCGCAATGACGGTACACCGCGTCAATGACGTCGGAGACGTTCTTTTTGGTCAACTGGCGGTTGATCAGAGCGAACGGCACTTCCGGATGCTTCGGCAGAATTTGCGCGATCATCATGCGGCCCGGGGTGGTCACGACGATGGGGCGGATCGGGTTGCCACCGGCATCGACCGTCTCAAAACGCGCGCGTATCTTATCGTGCAACGTGACACGTTTGGCGAACAGCGCGTGCTCGATCTCTCCGATCGTGCCGAAAGCCGGCGCGTCGTTATCCGGCGTTTCCCGGAACAGCACGGTTTCCAGCGAAAGGTAGTAAATGCCCAGAACGATATCCTGGCTGGGCACGATGATCGGCTTACCGTTGGCGGGGCTGAGAATGTTGTTCGTGGACATCATCAGCACGCGGGCTTCAAGCTGGGCTTCCAGCGACAGCGGAACATGCACGGCCATCTGGTCACCGTCGAAGTCCGCGTTGAAGGCGGTGCAAACCAGCGGGTGAAGCTGGATTGCCTTGCCCTCGATCAGCACGGGTTCGAACGCCTGGATGCCCAACCGGTGCAAGGTCGGGGCGCGGTTCAGCATCACCGGATGCTCGCGGATCACCTCTTCCAGAATGTCCCAAACCTCGGGACGTTCCTTTTCCACCATCCGCTTCGCGGCCTTGATGGTGGTGGCGTGACCGTACTTCTCCAGCTTCGAGTAGATGAACGGCTTGAACAGCTCCAGCGCCATCTTCTTCGGCAAACCGCACTGATGCAGCTTCAGCTCCGGACCAACCACGATAACCGAACGGCCGGAGTAATCGACGCGCTTGCCCAGAAGGTTCTGCCGGAAACGGCCCTGCTTGCCCTTCAGCATGTCCGACAGCGACTTCAGCGGACGCTTATTAGCGCCCGTGATCGCTCGGCCGCGGCGGCCGTTGTCGAACAGCGCATCGACGGATTCCTGCAGCATGCGCTTTTCGTTGCGCACGATGATATCCGGGGCGCGCAGTTCGATCAGCCGCTTCAGACGGTTGTTGCGGTTGATAACGCGGCGATACAGATCGTTCAGGTCCGACGTCGCGAACCGGCCGCCATCCAGCGGCACCAGCGGGCGCAGTTCCGGCGGAATCACCGGGACGACATCCAGAATCATCCAGTCGGGGCGGCAGCCGGATTCACCGAACGCCTCGATCAGCTTCAGGCGCTTGACCAGCTTCTTGCGCTTGGCCTCCGACGTCGTCTCCTTGAGGTCGGCACGCAGCTTCACCTTCTCCGCATCGGTGTCGATGCGGTTCAGCACCTTCTTGATCGCTTCAGCGCCAATGCCGACTTCGAACTGATCGTCGCCGAACTCGTCCTGCTTCGACATAAGCTGGTCTTCGGTCAGAAGCTGCAGCATCTTCAGATCGGTCGTGCCGGGTTCCAGCACCACGTAGCTTTCGAAGTACAGAATCTTCTCAAGCTCTTTCAGCGTCAGATCGACCATCAGGCCGATGCGGCTTGGCAGAGACTTCAGGAACCAGATATGCGCGACGGGGGACGCAAGCTCGATGTGGCCCATCCGTTCGCGGCGCACTTTCGCCAGCGTGACTTCGACGCCGCACTTCTCGCAGATGATGCCGCGAAACTTCATACGCTTGTATTTGCCGCACAGGCACTCGTAGTCCTTGATCGGCCCGAAGATGCGGGCGCAGAACAATCCGTCGCGCTCCGGCTTGAAGGTCCGGTAGTTGATCGTCTCCGGCTTCTTGATCTCACCATAGGACCAGGACCGAATCTGCTCCGGGCTGGCGATCTGAATCTTGATCTGGTCGAAAGTCATTGCCTGGCCGGTTTGGCCGAGGATCTTCATCAGTTCGTTCATGCGTTTGATACCCTTCTAATCAGCGGGTTCATCAAGTCCGTCGGTGCGAACACATCGGCGGCCGGGTTCGACCCAGCCGCCGACCGGTCCTATCAGGCCGCCCGGTTATCCAAATCCACGTTCAGGCCCAGGCTTTTGAGTTCCTTCACCAGCACGTTGAAGCTTTCCGGTATGCCGGCCTCGAAGTTGTCCTGCTCGCGCACGATCGCTTCGTAAACCTTGGTGCGGCCGGACACGTCGTCCGACTTGACCGTCAGCATTTCCTGCAGAGTGTAAGCCGCACCGTAAGCCTCCAGCGCCCAGACCTCCATCTCTCCGAAGCGCTGCCCGCCGAACTGCGCCTTACCGCCCAGCGGCTGCTGGGTAACCAGCGAGTAAGGCCCGATCGAGCGTGCATGGATCTTGTCATCAACCAAGTGATGCAGCTTCAGCATGTAGATGTAGCCGACCGTCACCTTGCGTTCGAAGGTCTCGCCTGTGCGGCCATCGGTCAGCACGACCTGCCCCGACGTTTGCAAACCGGCCCGGGTCAGCATCCCTTCGATATCGGCCATACGGGCGCCATCGAACACGGGCGTCGCGATCGGCACGCCCTTCCTCAGGTTCTCGCACATTTCGATCAACTGCGCGGTGTCCAGCGTTGCGATTTGATCGTCATAGACGGCGTCGCCGTAGATTTCCTTCAACATCCCAAGCAAAGCATCGCGTTGCGCGCCGGTGCGGCGATAGGCTTCCACCAGTTCGCCGATCTGCTTGCCCAGGTTGGCACAGGCCCAGCCCAGATGGGTTTCCAGAATCTGCCCGACGTTCATGCGCGACGGCACACCCAACGGATTCAGCACCAGATCGACCGAGGTCCCATCCTCCAGGAACGGCATATCCTCGACCGGGACGACGCGCGACACGACACCCTTGTTGCCGTGACGGCCGGCCATCTTGTCGCCGGGCTGCAGCTTGCGCTTCACCGCGATGAAGACCTTCACCATCTTCATCACGCCGGGCGGCAGCTCATCGCCGCGCTGCAACTTTTCAACCTTGCTGTCGAAGCGCGCTTGCAAACGGCCGACGGCGCCATCGTATTCCCGCTTCAGGGTTTCGATGTCGGCCATCACCGCGTCGTCCTGGACCCCGATATGGCGCCACGACCCGCGCGGATGCTCCGCCAGAACCGCCTCGTCGATCTCGGTGCCGGACTTGATGCCCTTGAAGCCGCCGGATGCCTTGTGGCCTAGCAGCTTCTCCCGCAGCCGGTTCAGGAAGCTGCGTTCCTGAATGGCCTTTTCGTCGTCGCGGTCCTTGGCCAGACGTTCGATCTCGGCACGCTCGATCGCCATCGCGCGTTCGTCCTTGTCCACGCCGCGACGGCTGAACACACGGACATCGACGATGGTGCCAGTCACGCCGGGCGGCAGCTTCAACGAGGTGTCGCGAACGTCCGACGCCTTTTCGCCGAAGATGGCGCGCAGCAGCTTTTCTTCCGGCGTCATCGGGCTTTCGCCCTTCGGCGTAACCTTACCCACAAGAATATCGCCCGGGTTCACCTCGGCGCCGATATAGACGATGCCGGCTTCGTCCAGGTTCTTCAGCGCTTCTTCGCCGACATTCGGAATGTCGCGAGTGATTTCCTCCTGACCCAGCTTCGTGTCGCGCGCCATCACTTCGAATTCTTCGATGTGGATGGACGTGAACACGTCGTCGCGGGCGATCCGCTCGCTGATCAGGATCGAATCTTCGAAGTTGTAGCCATTCCACGGCATGAACGCGACGAGCACGTTCCGCCCGAGTGCCAGTTCGCCAAGTTCGGTGGACGGGCCGTCGGCGATGATGTCGCCTTCCGCCACGCGATCGCCGACCTTTACCAGCGGGCGCTGGTTGATGCAGGTGGACTGGTTCGAACGCATGAACTTCCGCAGGCGATAGATATCCACGCCCTTGGTCGTCGCATCTTCGTTGGTCGCACGCACAACGATGCGGGCACCGTCGATCTGATCGACGACGCCTTCGCGGCGGGCCACGATCGTGGCACCGGAGTCACGCGCCACCGCCGCTTCCATGCCCGTTCCAACCAACGGAGCGTCGGCCCGGATCAAAGGCACCGCCTGCCGCTGCATGTTGGAACCCATCAGCGCCCGGTTCGCGTCATCGTTTTCCAGGAACGGGATCAACGCGGCGGCGACAGAGACAAGCTGCTTCGGCGACACGTCGATCGCGGTGACGTCTTCCGGCTTCACCAGCCGGAAGTCGCCCTGCTTGCGAACGGACACCAGATCCTGGGTGAACCGGCCGCCGCCGTCCATCGGTGCGTCTGCCTGCGCCACGACCAGCCGCTCTTCCTCCATCGCGGAGAGGTAGCGCGGCTCTTTCTGAACGACGCCGTCCTTGACCAGCATGTACGGGGTCTCGATGAAGCCGTACTTGTTGACCTTGGCATAGGTCGCCAGCGAGTTGATCAGGCCGATGTTCGGGCCTTCAGGTGTCTCGATCGGGCAGATACGGCCGTAATGCGTCGGATGCACGTCGCGGACTTCGAAGCCGGCGCGCTCGCGGGTCAAACCGCCCGGCCCAAGCGCGGACAGGCGGCGCTTATGAGTCACTTCCGACAGCGGGTTGGTCTGGTCCATGAACTGCGACAGCTGCGATGAGCCGAAGAACTCCCGCACGGCCGCGGCGGCCGGCTTGGCGTTGATCAGATCGTGCGGCATGACGGTGTCGATATCGACGGACCCCATCCGCTCGCGGATCGCGCGTTCCATCCGCAACAGGCCGATGCGGTACTGGTTTTCCATCAATTCGCCGACCGAACGCACCCGGCGATTGCCCAGGTTATCGATGTCGTCGATCTGGCCGCGGCCGTCCTTCAGGTCGCACAGCGTTTTGACGGTCTTCAGCAGATCGTCCTTACGCAGCACGCGCATCGTATCCGGTGCGTCCTCGATGCTGAGGCGCATGTTCATCTTCACGCGGCCGACAGCCGACAGGTCATAGCGATCGCCGTCGAAGAACAGCCCGCGGAAAAGCGCCTCGGCGGTTTCCGGGGTGGGCGGTTCGCCAGGGCGCATCACACGATAGATGTCGATCAGGGCATCGTCGCGGTTGGTATTCTTATCGACCGCCAGCGTGTTGCGGATCCACGGGCCATTGGACTGATCGACCGCCAAGGTCGGCAGGCTGGTGATGCCAGCTTCTTCCAGGGCGGCGAGGCGCGATTCGATCAGTTCTTCGCCGGCTTCCGCGAATATTTCGCCGGTTTCGGCGTTGACCAGGTCTTCGGCCATGTAGCGACCGAGCAGGTCGGCGCGTCCGACGAGCACTTCCTTGGTGTTTTCAGCGATGCGACGGGCCTGACGGGCGGTCAGCTTCGCCTCGGCCTCGGCCACGACTTCGCCAGTCGCGGCATCCACCAGCGGCTCCAGCAGCTTCACGCCGCGGAATGCCTCGGGATCGAATGGCCGCGCCCAGCCCTTCGGCGTGTGATCGAACACGACCTTGGTGTAGAAATGGGCCAGGATTTCTTCCTGGTCCATGCCGCGGATTTCCATCGGGTCGAGAACTTCGCCCTTGGCTTCCCGCGCGGCGCGGAGCTGTTCGGTAGCGGCGCTTTCCAGCGCGTACAGCAGCGTGGTCACAGGCAACTTCCGCTTCCGGTCGATGCGGACGTAAACCAGATCCTTGCTGTCGAATTCGAAGTCCAGCCAGGAGCCGCGGTACGGAATCACGCGCGCCGCGAACAGATATTTGCCAGACGAATGGGTCTTGCCCTTGTCGTGGTCGAAGAACACACCCGGCGAGCGGTGCATCTGCGACACGATCACGCGTTCCGTGCCATTGATGATGAACGTGCCGTTGTCGGTCATCAGCGGCATGTCGCCCATGTAAACGGGCTGTTCCTTAATGTCGCGGATCGAGCGTGCGCCGGTATCCTCGTCCACATCCCAAACGATCAGACGCAGGATCACCTTCAACGGCGCGGCGAACGTCATGCCGCGCTGGATGCATTCCTCGACGTCGTACTTTGGTTCTTCCAGTTCGTAATAGACGAACTCAAGCCGGCCACGGCCGGCGAAATCGTCGATCGGGAAAACGGATTTGAACACTTCCTGCAACCCGGACTGGGTCCGGTTGTCAGGGCGCACGTTCATTTGCAGGAACGATTCGTAGCTGGAGCGCTGTACGTCGATAAGGTTAGGCATTGGAGCCACTTCGGGAATCCGGCCGAAGCTCTTGCGGATGCGCTTACGCCCAGTAAAGGACCGTGTGATCGCGTTCATCGATGACCCACCTTACCGTTAACCTGACTTGCCATGGCGCCGGTCCGACCGGGGCACATGGAGAAACTTTCCGCCGAAACAGGAATGCGGGCGGAAATCGGCTGATTTCCACCCGCCCCTGAACCAAAAGCCAGGGCGTCTCGGCGGAGACGCCAGGCCGAAGCAAAATGTGCGAGGCGAAGCGTTACTTCACCTCCACCTTGGCACCGGCATCTTCCAGCATCTTCTTGATCTTGGCCACTTCGTCCTTGCTCACGCCTTCCTTGACGGGCTTCGGCGCGCCTTCGACCAGATCCTTGGCTTCCTTCAGGCCCAGGCCGGTGATGGTGCGGACTTCCTTAATGACGTTGATCTTCTTGTCGCCGGCGCTCGCCAGGATGACGGTGAATTCCGTCTGCTCTTCCACCGGGGCGGCGGCAGCAGCGACCGGGGCGGCGGCAGCGGCAACCGGAGCAGCGGCGGACACGCCCCACTTCTCTTCGAGCAGCTTGGACAGTTCGGCGGCTTCAAGAACCGTCAGCTTCGACAGCTCTTCAACCAGATTGTTCAGATCGGCCATGTCGTGTGTTCCTATTATCTAGACTTTGGTTGGTTCCATGCAAGCCGTCTCTGACAGCTTGCGGTCAGGTATGCGTCGCGGGCGGTGCTAAGCCGCCTCGGCTTCGACCTCATCCTTCTTGGCATAGGCCCCGAAGACCCGAGCAAGCTGCCCAGCGGGCGCCTGGAGGACACCGGCGATACGGGTAGCCGGCGTGGAAATCATTCCCACCAGGCCCGCGCGCAGTGCATCCAGACTCGGCAGTTCGGCAAGCGCCTTGATCCCATCTGCATTCAGCATCTGCGATCCAAGCGATCCGCCGACCAGCACGAACTTGTCGTTGGTCTTGGCGAACTCGACAGCCGTCTTGGCCACGGCAACAGGGTCGGTCGCATAAGCGAGCGCGATCGGTCCTGTCAGCATGGACTTGATGCCGCCGAACGGGGTCCCATCCAGAGCGAGATTGGTCAGCCGGTTCTTCGCGACTTTATAAGTTGCCCCCGCAGCCCCCATCTTGCGCCGAAGGTCGGTCACTTCGGCAACCGTCAGACCCGCATTGCGGGTCACGACGACCATCGAGGTGGCGGCCAGCGCCTGATTAAGCTCGGTGACGAACTCGCGCTTCTCCGTACGATCCACGTTTCGTCTCCGTTCGACCCGCCATCCCGCACAATACGGAACGACAGGCCAGGTTACCCAAAGAGCGTGTGGGTAAACCGCACACTCCGGTTCGCCTGTCCGTTGGAACCACCAAAGCCCGTAAGAGCGTTGGCATCCCCATCTCCCGCGCGCGGACCCGAGGGTCCATTAAATTCCGCCCCGGCATGCCAGGACAAAAGACGAGCGGTCTTGGACAGGATCGGAAGGCCTCAACCCTTGGAAACCAAGGGCTCAAAACCTCCCTGCCCGCCAGCCCCGAAAGGCCGGCGTATCAGGCGGTCAACGAGCTCACATCGACCCGAACGCCGGGCCCCATGGTCGAACTGACCGAAACTTTCTGCACATAGGTGCCCTTGGCACCGGTCGGCTTGGCTTTGACGATGGCGTCGGCAAGGGCCTTGGCGTTCTCCAGAAGCTTGTCGGCGTCGAACGACACCTTGCCGATGCCAGCGTGAATGATACCGGCCTTTTCGGCGCGGAATTCCACCTGACCGCCCTTCGCCGCCGTAACGGCACCCTTGACGTCCATCGTGACGGTACCCAGGCGGGGGTTGGGCATCAGGCCGCGCGGGCCGAGGATTTTACCCAACCGGCCGACGATGCCCATCATGTCCGGGGTTGCGATGCAGCGGTCGAAGTTGATTTCGCCGGCCTGCACCTTCTCCATCAGATCTTCGGCACCGACGACATCTGCACCAGCGGCCAAGGCTTCGTCGGCCTTCGCGCCGCGTGCGAACACGCCGACGCGAACGGTCTTGCCCGTGCCGTTCGGCAGGCTGGTCAGCCCGCGAACCATCTGGTCGGCGTGGCGCGGATCGATACCGAGGTTCATCGACATTTCGATGGTCTCGTCGAACTTTGCCTTGGAAATGGACTTCAGCAGTGCGATCGCATCCGCGAGCGGATATGCCTTGGTGCTGTCAACGGCCTTCTGGGCCGCCGCGAGACGCTTGTTCTTGGCCATGGTTCAGCCCTCCACCACGGTAAGGCCCATCGAGCGGGCAGAGCCGGTCAGCATGCTAACCGCGCCTTCGATATCGTTGGCGTTCAGATCCTTCATCTTGATCGCGGCGATTTCGCGAAGCTGCGTGGTCGTCACACGGCCAACCGACGCACCCTTGCCCACCGTCGGGCTACCCTTGGTGATGCCGGCCGCCTTCTTCAGGAAATAGGTGTTGGGCGGGGTCTTGGTGACGAACGTGAAGCTGCGATCGGCATAAGCGGTGATCACCACGGGAATCGGCATCCCGGGTTCCATCTGCTGCGTAAAGGCATTGAATTCCTTCACGAAAGCCATAATGTTAAGGCCGCGTTGACCAAGCGCCGGACCCACGGGCGGGGACGGATTGGCTTTGCCAGCCGGAATTTGCAGCTTGATATAGCCGACGATCTTCTTCGCCATGTAATCCCTGGTCCTTATCCACGGGACCGCGGTGCAAACGACCGTAACCGCCACACGGCGACGACGATCTCCCGCGTTCCAAAGAGGCGCGCATATAGGCGCCGGCCGGCGGCATGTCCAGCGGAAACTGTGTCCAGGGGGCAGCTTCCTGCGATGTTATGCGTTTGCCGCACTTCAGGATTGACGCCGCCGCCACACGGGCGACAAATAAACCGCACACGTCAGAGGCCGGTCAATATGAATGCTCTCTCGACCCGCGTATTTTTAGGCAGTCTTGCTGGTGCGCTGGCCATACTGGTGTTCCACCAAACGACGCTGCAGATATTTTTCTGGTTCGGTTTATCCCCGCAAGCGGCCTTTCGCATCGCGCAAGTGCCCCCATTCCACGCCCCCCTGGTCGTCAGCATCACCTTCTGGGGCGCGGTTTATGGCGGACTTCTTGGCATGGCCCTGCCTTGGTTACCCGGGCCGCTGTGCGCCAAGTCGGCCATGGCCGGCGCGTTTGCAACCGGGCTGGCGTGGTTCCTGTTCCTGCCGCTGATGGGTCGCCCCGCCGCACTCGGCTGGCAGGCATGGCCCATGCTCCGCTCCTTCGCCGCCTACCAGATGTGGGGGATCGGCGTCAGCCTGCTGCTGCCGTTGCTCCATCCGCGCGATATCGGCCGCCGGCCCGCTGGCCGGGATGATGGGCACCACCTGGTAGCCTAACGCCATGCCGGGGTGTATGGCCGGCCTCGGCAAGGGATGATTCGCATGCGGCGTTGGATGGGTATCTTATTCGTGGCCGTGTTGTTGCTGCATCCAGCGACCGGCGACACGCGCACCATCCTGGCCGCCGTGCCGATTTCGCGTATGGACCTGCCCTGGTGGCGGACCCGCCATGAGGCAAAACTGCGGGAACTCGCGGCATCGAAACCGGAACTGATCTTTCTGGGTGACTCGATCACGGAAGACTGGCAACGCTCCGGCCCGCCGCAGTGGCAGGATTTCGCACCGGTTTGGCAGCACTTCTATGGCGACCGCCACGCAGTGAACCTCGGCTTCAAGGGCGACACGACCGCAAGCCTGCTGTGGCGCATCCGCAACGGGGAAGTCGCCGGGATCGCACCGAAGGCCGCAGTGGTCCTGATTGGCGCCAATAACCTTGGGAAGGTCCACTGGTCGGCCGAGGATACGGTCTTTGGGATCGACGCCATTATCGGCGAACTCCACCGGCGCCTGCCCGCCACGAAAATCCTCCTGCTCGCGATCCTGCCCTCCGACCGGTCAGCCTGGATTACCGAAACCACGGCCAGAATCGATGCCACGCTCGCCGTCCGCTATAAGGGTGACCCGCTTGTGTCGTACCTCGATCCGACAACGGTGTTCATGCGCAATGGCAAGCTGAACCGGGATCTGTTCCTCGACCCGCAACTAACCCCCCCGGACCCGCCGCTGCATCCGTCCGCCCAAGGTCAGGCGCTGATGGCGAAGGCAATGGAGCCGACACTGGCCGCCATGCTGGGCGACCGCCCGCACTCTTAAAGGAAGCAGACATGCCCAAGGCATATTGGGTCGCCCGGGTCGATGTACACGACCCGGAGGCCTATAAAGGCTACGTCGCCGCCAACGCCGCCGCGTTTGCGAAATACGGCGCGCGGTTCCTGGTTCGCGGCGGCCGGTCAAAGGCGCCGGAGGGCACACCCCGGTCCCGCAACGTGGTGATCGAATTCAAGGATTACGACACCGCCGTCGCCTGCTACCACTCCCCCGAATACGCCGCCGCCAAGGCCCTGCGGGAGCCAGTTTCGACCGGGGACATCTTGATTATCGAGGGATACGACGGCCCGCAGCCTGGATAAGGACCTTCACTAACCGGTTAGGACATGTGCTATCCTGCGGCATGACCGGTCAGCAGGAAATTTTGCGCGTGTCCGACCCGAAGGATCCCCGGAACCGCAAACCGGATGCGGAACGGTCCCGCGCCGATATCCTCGCCGTCGCGCGCGCGGAATTCGTGGAACACGGCCTCAGCGGCGCCCGAGTGGATGCGATCGCCGAAAAGACCGCCACGACCAAGCGAATGATCTATTACTATTTTGGCAGCAAAGAGGCGCTGTACTCAGCCGTTTTGCAACAAGCCTATGCGGACATCCGTTCGGCTGAAGCCACGCTGGAACTCAGGCAACTCGACCCGATGGGGGCGCTGCGCCGCTTGATCGAGTTTACCTTCGATTACGAGGACGCTCACCCCGATTTCGTACGCCTGATCGCGATCGAGAACATTCATCAGGCCGCCTACCTGACCCGCCTGGCGACGATCCGCAACGTCAACGCCGACGCCATCGCGACTCTGGATGAGATTCTATCGCGCGGGCGCGCGGAAGGGGTGTTCGTCCGCGCATGCGATGCCGTCGATATCCACCTGATGATCAGCGGGCTGTGCTTCTACCGGGTGTCCAACCGCCACACATTCGGCGCGATATTCGGTTGCGACCTGCTGGAAACCGACCTTCGCGAGCGGCATAAAGCGATGATCGTCGATACGGTCACCAGCTACCTGACGTCCTGACAGGCCCGGTGCGCTATGCCGCGGTCAGTTGGGCAAAATGCGCCAGCATCCGGTCGGCCGACGGCGTTTGGCCGGTAAACAACTGAAACGCGTCCACGGCCTGGAACACCGCCATTCCACCACCGCTCAGCACGCGGCATCCCTTGGCCCGCGCACCAGCCAGCAGCGCGGTCTCCAGAGGAAAATAGACGATGTCGCTGACCCAGTGGTTTGGCCGCAACATCGCATCGGGCACGGCCTGCCCGGGGTATTTTGCCATTCCCAGCGGGGTCGCATTGATCAACCCATCCGCCGAAGCAACCGCGTCGGCCAGATCGCCGCAGACCTCGGCACGGCCCGGCCCGAACCTGGCGCATAAGCTGGCGGCAAGGTCCCCGGCGCGGGCGGCATCGGTATCGACCAGCGTCAGGCGCCTAGCACCAAGCCCCAGCACCGCGTTAGCGACGGCGCATCCGGCCCCGCCGGCGCCGAATTGCACCACTCTGTCCAATTTGGCATCCGCCAACCCCCGCCGGAAAGCGGCCGCGAAGCCGCTGGCATCCGTGTTGTGGCCGATCCGTTTGCCATCCTTAAATACCACCGTGTTGACCGCGCCGATCGCCCGCGCGTCATCGGACAACTCATGCAGCAGCGGCAGCACCAGTTGCTTGCACGGATGCGTGATGTTCAGGCCATTGAACCCCATCCGCTCCGCCGCTGTCAGCAGGTCTGGCAGTGCCTCTACCCCAAGGCGCAGTTCCGTCAGGTCTATCAGGCGGTACACATGGCGAAAGCCCAGCGCCTCGGCCTCTTGCATGTGCATCGCCGGGGTTAACGAGGCCTGAATGCCGGTGCCGATCAGCCCAAGCAGATATACGGCTTTCATGTGCCCCCCCGATTGCTTCGCATTGCCGAAGCGATGAATACTGCGGCCGGACGCGGACAGACGAAACACATTTTTCGCTTGCGCCGACATCCCGAGCGCCGTTATTAACTAACTGGTTAATCCACGTCAACGTCACGAACGAGGGCGAGAACAGGAGGGAGCATGACGACGGAAGCAGCGCCGTTCCGCCAGATCGTGGCGAACAGCCAGCCGGCGAACGACACGCCATCCTATGGAAGCACGCATTTGCGGCATCCGGCACGGGTGCCATTGCGGATTCCCCAGACAATCACCGAAACGACAGGCCCGCGGTTCACGCCGGCCCAGTTCGGCCCGATGCCCGATCTGTCGGTGACCAATGGCAAACAGGCGCAAGGGGAGCGGATCATCGTCCGCGGGCGCGTGGTCGATGAGAACAACCGCCCGGTGCCGCACACGATGATCGAGATCTGGCAGGCCAACGCCGGTGGCCGCTACGATCACCCGGGCGACCAGCACGACGCGCCGATGGACCCGAATTTCCACGGCGGCGGGCGGGTGTTTTCCGATGCCGATGGTTGGTACCAGTTCACCACGATCAAGCCCGGCGCTTACCCGTGGCGCAACCATCCCAACGCCTGGCGGCCGAACCACATCCACTACTCGCTGTTCGGCACCGGCTTTGGCCAGCGCATCGTGACCCAGATGTATTTCCCCGGCGACCCGCTGCTGGCGCTGGACCCCATTTTCCTCGCCGTTCCCGACCCGGCGGCGCGGGACCGGCTGATCGCCGCTTTCGACATCGATATCACCGCCCCGGAATGGGCATTGGGCTATCGCTTCGACTTTGTCCTGCGTGGCCGCGACGCCACGCCAACCGAGCAGGCGTGATATGTTGGCTGCTACCGCGAGCCAGACGATCGGTCCTTACTGGCACCTGATCGAGGACGACACCTGGGCCGACCTGACGCGCTTCGGCGCCGAGGGCGAGACGGTCGTATTGACCGGCACGGTCTATGATGGGGCCGGCAGCCTCGTGACCGATGCGGCGATCGAGATCTGGCAGACCAGCCCGGCGGCGTCGGACATTTTTCCGGCCTTTGGGCGCTGCCGCACGGACTCCAATGGCGCCTTTCGGTTCACCACGTTGAAGCCCGGTCCTGTCGCCGGTTTGGGCAATGCCCAACAGGCGCCGCATATCGCGATATCGATCTTTGCCCGTGGTTTGCTGAACGCGCTGATCACACGCCTGTATTTCCAGGACGAGCCGCTGAACGAGACAGATCCGGTCTTGTCGATGATCGAGGACGAAGCCCGCCGCCGCACCTTGATCGCCACCCGGACCGCCTCCGGCGCCTGGAACCTGGACATCCGGCTGCAAGGCGACAACGAGACGGTCTTTATGGAAATATGACGGGCGGACTGCGCCGTCAGACATCCAGGAGCCATCCATGACCATCGCCCGGTTGCCGAAATCCATTGCCACGGTCTCCATCAGCGGCACGCTGGCCGAAAAGATGGAGGCCGCGGCGGCAATCGGCTTCGACGGGGTCGAAATCTTCGAGAACGATCTGCTGACGTTCGAGGGTTCGCCAACCGATGTCCGCTATCTTGCCGACAGCCTCGGCCTGTCCATCACCTGCTTCCAACCGTTCCGCGATTTCGAAGCGATGCCGGACCCGCAACGTGCGCGCAACATGGATCGCGCCGAACGCAAGTTCGACGTCATGCAGCAGCTCGGTGCCGATCTGCTGCTGGTATGCAGCAATGTGTCGCCAGCCTCGATCGACGACGACGCCCGCGCCACGGCCGATTTGGCGGAGATGGCCGAGCGTGCGCAAAAGCGCGGACTGCGCGTGGGGTTCGAGGCCTTGGCATGGGGCCGCAACGTCAATCGATGGCGTCACGCCTGGAAGATTGTCGAAGCAGCCAATCACCCGGCGCTCGGCCTGATCGTTGACAGCTTTCACACTCTTGCTGTTGACGACGATCTGGCCGGGCTTTCCGTGGTGCCGGCGAACAAGATATTTCTGGCACAACTGGCCGATGCGCCGAAACTTTCGATGGATGTGCTATCCTGGAGCCGGCATTTCAGGAATTTTCCCGGCCAGGGGCAACTGCCCGTCGCCGCGTTCGTCCGCGACCTGATTGGCGCCGGCTATCGTGGCCCGCTGTCGCTGGAGATTTTCAACGATGAGTTCCGCTCCGCCCCCGCCCGCCTGATGGCGCGAGACGGTTTGCGGTCGCTGCTGCTGGTCGAAGCTGAATCGGGTGCGACCGAACTGCCGCCGGCTCCGGCTTCGGATGGCATCGAGTTCCTGGAATTCGCGGTCGATGAAGAATCCGGCCGGCGGTTGGCCGAAACATTGCGCGGCCTGGGGTTTCATTACGCCGGGCGGCATCGGTCCAAGTCCGTCGATCTGTTCCGCCAAGGCCGGATCAACATGATTCTGAACAGCGAACAGGACAGCGCCGCCGCCGAACATTTCCAGTTCCATGGGCCATCGGTCTGCGCCATGGCGTTTCGCGTCAACCACGCCGGACAGGCCGTTGCCCGCGCGGAGGCATTGCTGTGCCCGCCGTGGCAGGAGCCCGTTGGCCCCGGGGAACGCCAGATTCCGGCGGTTCGCGCACCCGACGGCACATTGCTGTATCTGGTCGAGCCCTCGCCCGATGGCTCGACTATCTATGAGGCGGATTTCACACTGTTCCCGGAGCAGACGCCCGATTCGCTGCTGACCGCGGTCGATCATATCGCCCAGGCACTGCCGATGGGCAGGCTGGACAATTTCGTCCTGTTCTATCGCGCCTTGTTCGGATTCATGCCCGAACAGCTATGGGAAATCCCCGACACGATGGGGCTGATCCAAAGCCGGGCAATGACCAGTCCGGGGCGGGACATCCGGCTGCCGCTCAATATCTCCGAAAGCCGGGAGACAGCCACCGGCCGCTTCCTGACCACGTTCTCCGGCGCGGGGGTTCAGCACATCGCCATGGCCACGGCCGACATCCGCAAAGCAATGGAACAACTCGTCGCCCGGGGCGCGCGCTTCCTGCCGATACCGGGTAACTACTACGAGGATATCGAAGCCCGCTGGGGTTTGGATTCCGACTTTCTGGCAATGTTGCGGACACATAATATCCTGTTCGACCGCGACGAAGCCGGCGAGTTTCTGCACGCTTACACCGATCCGTTCGACGACAGATTCTTTTTCGAAATCGTCCAGAGGATCGGGAATTATCAACAATACGGCGCGGCGAATGCTTCTGTACGGATGGCAGCACAAGCCAAACGACGAGGATCGACGCGCCGATCCGGATAGCGGGCATAAGACGCAACAGCCACCCGCACAGTCAGAAAATCAGGGGAAACGAACCAATGACAACGATGAATACCGGTCTGCTGCTGCCACGCCGTAAGCTGCTGGCCGGCGCCGCGGCGGTCGCTGCCGCCCCGCTGGCCGCGCCGCATATCGCCCGCGCGGCGGATCCCATCAAGATCGGGCTGCTGTTGGCAAAGACGGGACAGATCGCGGGGCAAACCGAGTATCTGGCCAATGGCTCGTTTCTGGCGCTGGAACAGCGCAACAACACGATCATGGGGCAGCCCGCCGAACTGGTCTGGCTGGATGAACCCAGTCCGCAAGCAGCGACCCAGAACATGCAAAAGCTGGTTCAGGAGAACAAGGTTTGCGCCGTGCTGGGCGGCTCCTTGTCCTCCAACGCCCTGGCCGAGGAAGCAACCGCCGCGCAGTTGAAGATTCCGTTCGTCTGCGACAACGCCGCCGCGACCGAAATCAGCGGCAAGAACTGCAACCGTTACACCTTCCGGCTGAACACCCCGGTCGCCGTGCAGTCGCGCATGCTGGCACCCTTCGCGTTGAGCTACGGCAAGAAGTGGTATCATATCACGGCATCCTATGCGTTCGGCCAGGACATTCTGCGTTCCTCGCGCGCGCTGCTGAAGGCCGCCGGGGGAACCGAGGTTGGGTCCGACGAAGTGCCATTGAATACCGCCGATTTCAGCTCGTTCATTCTGAAGATTCGTCAGGCGAAGCCGGATGTGGTCGTCGGCGGCCTGTCCGCCGGGGATCTGTCCACCTTCCTGAAGCAGTGGAACGAACTCGGCATGAAGGGCACGATCCCGTTCGTGGAGATCGCGATCGGCGATACCGACATCTGGGCGGTGGGACCCGAGGCGGCGACTGGCACCTTCACCAAGATGTGGGAGCACAGCAACCGGGACAACCCGCCCGAGGAAAAGGCTTTCGCCGCGGCCTATCTGAAGAAATACGGCAAGCCGGCGGCGGATAAGGCATGGATGGGCTGGATTACCGCCCGCTCCCTGTTCGAATCGATCGATGCGGCGAAATCGCTGGATGGCATGGCGATCGTCGAGGGACTGGAAGCATGGAAGGCCCCGGCGGGCGATGCGTCCTATAGCTACCGCAAGTTCGACCACCAGATGCTGGCGCGGAATCTCGCGGTGTCGGTGAAACCGAAGATAACCGACAAGTGGGACTACTTCGACGTGAAGGCGACCCTGCCGGAGAACCCCGCCGACATCGACAAGGTCTTTGGCACAGAGGAAGAAATCGGCTGCAAAATGGGCTGACAAAATAAGGCCGCTGGGGGACGCCTTCCGGCGGCGAGAAAATACAGCCGCGAACGCCCGGGCCGTACCCGGGCGCAACGCGGTGCGGGGGGCTGCAAAGTGCTGGAAATACTACTCTCCCAGGTCGTCAGCGGCTTGGTGCTAGGTGGCCTCTACGTGCTGATCGCGATCGGTCTGTCGATCGTTTTCGGCCTGCTGGGCATCGTCAACTTCGCCCACGGCGCATTCTTCACGTTGGGCGCTTACCTGGCGCTGACACTCTACCAATACTTCGGCTGGCCAGCGGTCATCTTCTCTCCGATCCTGGTCGGTGCGATCGGCATGGTCGCCGAACGCCTGCTGATCAGCCGCTTATACAATAAAGAACCGCTGATCAGCCTGATTGTCACCTTCGCCCTGGCGCTGCTGATAGAGGCATCCGTCCGCCTGATCTATGGCGGCATCGGTCAGCCGTTCAGTCCGCCACCGCTGCTAAGCGGCTTCCTGATCTGGGGGCCAGTCCTGATTACCAAATATCGCTTCGCTGTCCTTCTCACCACCGCCGCCCTGTTGCTGGGGCTTTGGCTTTTCCTGGAGAAAACCCCCTTCGGCCGCATCCTTCGCGCCGGCTCCCGAGACCCCGAAATGGTTGGTCTGCTCGGGATCAACCTGCCCCGGGTCCTCACCTGGGTGTTCGGCCTCGGCTGCGCAATTTCCGGCATCGCGGGTGTCCTTGCCGCACCGCTCTGGACCATCACCCCGGCCATGGCCACCAACGCGATCATGCCGGCGTTCGTGGTGGTGGCCATCGGTGGCCTCGGGTCCTTCGCCGGGGCGGTCATCGCCGGCTTGCTCGTCGGCGTGGTGATTGCCCTGACCATCCAGTTCTATCCGCCGGCGTCCGGTGCGGTGATGTATATTTTCATGGCCATGATGCTGCTGCTAAGACCGCGCGGCCTGCTGGGTGAGCGTTGGGAGCGCTTCGAATGATCCGCCATCCCGCCCTGATCGCCTTCGCGGTCCTGCTGGCCCTGACCGGCATCTGGTATCTGATGGGCGCGCCCATCGGCCTGATTACCCAGATCGCCATCTACACGCTGTATGGCGCGGGCGTATGCACGCTCGTCAGCTACACCGGGCTGGTGCCGTTCGGCGCCTCCGTTTTCTTTGGTTGTGCCAGCTACGCCGCCGCGTTCGCCATGCTGCGCGGCGCACCCAACGAGATCGTCGCCCTGCTGTTCTGTGTCGGATTTTCCGTCGTCCTGGCCGCGATCATCGCGGCGATCATCCTCCGCCGCCGGGGGCTGTATTTCTCCCTGCTGACCCTGGCCTTCTCCCAGATCGCGTTCGAAATCGCCTATAAATGGACCGATGTGACCGGTGGCGAGAACGGCGTGCAGGGCGTTCCCCGCCCGTTATTCGCCAGCGCCTGGTCGTTTCACGCGTTCACGCTGGTCACCGTCTGTCTCGGTTTGGGGTTGTTGTGGCGCATTGCCCACTCGCCCTTCGGCCGGTCGTTGCAGGCGTTGCGCGACAACGAACAGCGCGCGCAAAGCCTTGGTTACAATACCTTCCATCTCAAATTCGTGTCGTTCGTCCTCATGGGCGCGGTTGTCGGCTATGCCGGGGGCCTGATCGCGCTGATGCTGCAAGGCGCCTATGCCGATAATCTGAGTTGGCAGCACGCCGGCGATTCGTTGCTGATGGCGGTGCTGGGCGGCGTCCATCATTTTCTCGGCCCCCTGTGGGGCGCCATCGCGTTCATCCTGCTGGAAGACCGCCTGTCGGCTATCACCGAAAGCTGGTGGCTGATCTTCGCCCCGATCGTGATCCTGTTCGCCCTCGCCTCGCCCGAGGGCATGCAAGGCCTGCTGTTCCGCCTGTTTGGCCGGCAGGACTGGACGCTGACCCGCAAACAGATTCCGCCCCGCCCGGCCGCGATCCAGCCGTATCGGGCGACCGGCGCCAAGCTGGATCCCGCCGAGCCGATCCTGACCGTAACCGGCCTGAACAAGCGGTTCGGTTCGCTGGTGGTCGCGACCGACCTGAACCTGCGGGTCTATCCTTACAAGCTGCACAGCTTCATCGGCCCCAACGGCGCCGGCAAAACCACGTTCTTCAACATGCTGACCGGAATCCTGAAGCCGAATGCCGGCACCATCCTGTTCGACGGCCACGACATCACCAACCTGCCGGTGTACCGGCGAATCCGCCTCGGTCTGTCCCGGTCGTTCCAGATCCTGAGCGTCTTTCCCAACCTGACCGCGTTCGAGAACGTGCGCGTTGCCGTTCAGGCGCAGGACAAGCGCGCCCGGGGATTCTGGCGCGATGCCTATACATACGACGATCTGAATGCCCGCACATGGTCGTTGCTTGCCGCCGTCGGCCTGGAAGACCGTGCCGCAGATTCCTGCGCGAACCTCGGCCATGGTCAGCGGCGCTTGCTGGAAATCGCGATCTCCCTCGCCACCGACGCCAAACTGCTGCTGCTCGATGAGCCCCTGGCGGGGCTGGCGGAGGCCGATCGGCAGGTCGTCGGCGCGCTGATCCGCAAACTCGCGGACTCCCACGCCGTGCTGCTGATCGAGCACGATATCGATCGCGTGCTGGCGCTGTCGGATCGCATCACCGTCCTGCATCAAGGCCGCCTGATCGCCGACGGCAAGCCCGCCGAGGTCGCCAGCAACCCCGACGTGGTCGCGGCGTATCTCGGTACCGAACGCAGTATCCCCCCCGCCCCCCCGACGGATGGCGATCGCGCCGCGCACGCGGCCGGCAGGCCGATCCTGACCATCGACAAACTGCGCGCCGGTTATGCCGGCAGCGTCGTGCTGGAAGACCTGTCCCTGGTCATTCACGAAGGCGAGGCGGTCGCCCTGCTGGGGCGTAACGGCGTTGGCAAGACGACGACGTTGCGGGCCATCACCGGCACCGTTCGGTCCAGCAGCGGCCAGATCGTCCTGGACGGCGGCACGATCACCAATGCCAAACCCTATGAGATCAACCAGAAAGGCATTTCGCTGGTGCCCGAGGGCAGACGGCTGTTCCCCAACCTGACCGTGCTGGACAACCTGCGTCTGGCGATGCGGGCCGGCGGGGCCTCGTTGGAGGACGTCTATGGGTTGTTTCCCAAGCTGAGGATCCTGCAAAAATCCAAGGCGGAAAGCCTGTCCGGCGGGGAGCGCCAGATGCTGGCCATTGCCCGGGCGCTGATGGTCCCGGCCAGGCTGATCCTGCTGGACGAACCGTTCGAGGGCCTGGCCCCGGCCATCGTCAAGGAAGTGATGGACGCGCTGGCCCAGCTTCGCGGCCGCGTCGCGATGGTGATCGTGGAACACCATGCGGAGACCGTGCTGCCGCTGGTCGATCGGGCATACGTGCTCGTGAACGGACAAGTTGCGTTCGAAGGCACGGCGAAGTCCCTGGAAGACGATCCGGAATTGCAGGCCCGGTTGCTGGGTGTGGTGCAGAAGGTGGCCGCCTAGAGCCGTAACGCTGACGCCTGTTCGCCGAACACCCGAACGGCTATCACGCGCGGATGCAAATGGCGCAGTCCACAGGACAGTTTCTAGGGCTCGACCGAGCATCGGCAGCCTATGGGTTAAGACTGGCGTTTGCGGCTTGGCTGGCCTTCGCGATAGCGTCGCTGTTGCATACGGGTAACGCCTACTGGGCCGCCATGCCGATTTGGGTCGTCGCGCAGGCGTCGAAGGGCCTGTTGTTCGAGCGTGGATTTTTCCGGATCGTGGGCACGATAGCCGGCGCGGCGGTCGGATTCGGCCTGGTGCAGATGGTTGCCAATCCTATCGTTCTGCTGGCGCTGCTGGGCCTGTGGGTGGCATTCAACGCGACGGCAACCCTGCTGCTGCGTGGGGTGCTCAGTTACGGCACGCTCATGAGCGGCATGACCGCGGCAATCGTCATCCTCCCGTCCGTGCTCTCGCCAGAGCACTCCCGGGCGATCGGCTTGGCCCGCGTGGAATGCACCCTGATCGGGGTCGTCGTCGTCACTCTGGTCACCGGCCTGTGGACGCCATCGTCGCCGCGCGAGGATTTCTACCGGCAGGTTCGCCATCTCGCCGGAAGCGCGACGGGTTTTCTAGCCAGCGTTTTGAACGGACTGCCGGAACAGGAATGCACGCAGCAGGAATGGCGCATCCTGCGACAGATGGGGGAGGCGCAGGCGAATGCGGCCCGCATCACCGCTGGTTCGGTGGAGGGGCATCGCCGGCTCCATCTGGTTGACGCCCTGATTGTCGCCGCGCTTCAGGCCATGGCGGCGGGGCGCGCGGTGGAACGGCGGATGCGCCGAGAGACCGCCGCCCGGCAACCGCTGGCGGATGAAATCGGAAAAGTAGCAGCAAGCCTGCTCGGCGACGGCGACGTGTCGGTGACCCGGGGGCTGGACCGGATCGCCCATCTAGCCCCCCGGCTGGCGGACGCGCTGAGCCGCCTGACAACAGCTGCCGACAGGCTGCGGGCCGGGCACGGACGCGCCGATGTGCGGTCATTCGGTCGCAAAGCAACCTATCTGGCCCCGCATCACGATGTCCGGCTCGCCCTGGAAACCGGATTCGCGGCTGGGGCGGCGACATTCCTGGCGGCCGTGCTGGGTCTTGTATCGGGGTGGTCAACCGGAGAACTGGCGGCCCTTGGCGTCTGCATCTTTTCGATGGTGCTCGGGTCGCTGCCAGCCCCCCGCCTCATCGCACCGCTGATGTTGCAGGGGATCGCCGCGGGTGTCGCCACGGCGTTGTTCTACCGGCTGCTCATCCAACCATATGTTACGACGCTGCCTGTTCTGTTGCTTTCGATGGCGCCGTTCATTCTGCTCGGCGGCCTTGCGCGGGCCAGCCGGAAAACAACGGGTCCGGCCCTCGATGCCAATATGGGGTTCCTGCTGGCCAGTCAGGCCGTCCTGCCAGCGGTGACCGACCACGCTGTCATATTCAACCAGTCCGCCGCGTTGGTTCTGGCTGCCGTGCTGGTCTGCCCGGTGGTGATACTGATGTCACGCAACCCCATGCGGCACGTCAGCCGCGCGATACAGGCCGTTCGCCAGGACCTGCTGCGCCTGAGCGCCCGAAAAGCGACGCCGGGCGACACCGGTCAGGATGCCGATGTGACGCGTCTGCTCCTGCGCCTCAGTCTTCATCTGGAGAAGATGACGGCGCTGCCGCTGCCGCCGGATCGCAGCCTCCTGGCACTCCTCAGCCTGGCCGAGGCAATCGTTCGTTTGCGCGCTTATGCCGGACAGCCGGGCCTGAGCGATCTCGCGCGACGCAACCTCAGCGACGATCGGCTCGGGCTGGACCGCCTGCAAAGCGACCCCGGGAGTTTGGCCGCGGACCTGTGCCAGATGGCCGCCGTCATGGACGACAAGCAGGCGTCAGATGCCCTGCTCGACGTGGCGGCGGGGCTTCGGGCCAGCCAGGGGCTCCTGACGTTTACTCTTCGGACTTCGGATGCCGGCGCCTGCATCAGGGGCGGTATCGCAAGGCTGGTTCATCGGTCTCATCGCTCCACTCACTGACCGCAATCGAAAAATTTCATACTCCTGTGAACTTCAATTAAATCCGCATTTGGTCTAGCTTGCGGGCCGTGGGGAATCAGGCTGGTCCGTGGGCGCTGCCGGCGCTGCGGTGTCCTGTTTTCGACTCATCGTCCCGGAAGCTGAAAGGAACGCGTCATGGCTGCACTCAAGGGTAGCAAGACCGAAGACAATCTGAAGGCGGCATTTGCCGGCGAATCTCAGGCCAACCGCCGTTACCTCTATTTCGCGCAGAAGGCCGACGTGGAAGGCCATAACGACGTCGCCGCCGTGTTCCGCTCCACCGCGGAAGGTGAGACGGGTCACGCCCATGGCCATCTGGAATACCTGGAAGAATCAGGCGATCCGGCCACCGGTCTGCCGATCGGCCCGACCGACAAGAACCTCGCCGCCGCCGTCGCCGGTGAGACGCACGAGTACACCGATATGTACCCGGGCATGGCGCGCACCGCTCGCGAAGAAGGCTTCGATGAGATCGCCGACTGGTTCGAGACGCTGGCGAAGGCGGAGCGCTCGCACGCTGGCCGGTTCCAGAAGGCCCTGAACGAGCTCGTGGCCTGATTGAAGATTCCCCTTCCCGGCAACGGGGAGGGGTTTTCCTCCAGAACAAGACGGAAGAACCCGCATGAGAGAAGGCAGCCTCGACGCCCCAACGCGTCACCCGATCGCGTGGCAGGATCCGGCATTTACCGATGCAGCCGCTGTCGAGAAAGAGCTGGAGCGGGTTTTCGATATCTGCCACGGCTGCCGCCGCTGCTTCAATCTATGCGACTCCTTTCCGCGCTTGTTCGATCTGGTCGATGAGTCCCCGACTCAGGAACTGGACGGCGTCGATCGCGAGAACTTCAAGTCGGTCGTCGATGCCTGCACACTGTGCGACATGTGCTTCCTGACGAAGTGCCCCTACGTGCCGCCGCACGAATTCAATCTGGATTTTCCCCATCTGATGCTGCGTTACCGCGCCATGGAGGAGAAGCAGGGCAAGATCGCCTTCGCCGACCGGCAACTGGCCGCCACGGATCGCAACGGCGTGCTGGCCGGCATGGTTTCCAGCGTCGCCAACTGGGCCACCGACCGCGACAACACGACCCTCGGGCCGGTTCTGCGATCCGCCGCCGGCCTGGACCCCAATGCGGAACTGCCGAAATATTCCAGCCAGCCGCTGGTCAACCTGTCGGCCGCGACACCGGCCTTAAACCGCGACGCCCCGGCGTATGGCCGTAAGGCCGTGCTGTATGCCACTTGCTTCGGTAACTACAACAGTCCCGACGTCGGCATGGACACCCGGGCGGTCCTCGCCCGCAACGGCGTCGAAACCGAGGTCGTGTATCCCAAATGCTGCGGCATGCCGCTGCTGGAGCAGGGCCGCATCGCCGACGTCGCCGCAAATGCCAGGGATGTCGCGCTGGCGATGAAGGAATGGATCGCCAAGGGTTACGATATCATTGCGCTGGTACCGTCCTGCGCTTTGATGCTGAAATTCGAATGGCCGCTGATCCTGCCCGACGACCCGGACGTGAAGGCGCTGGCGAAATCCACCTTCGATATCAGCGAATACATCGTCGATATCGCGAGGAAGGAAGGCATTGCCCCCGGCCTGACTCCGACACCAGCCACCATGACCGTCCACATGGCCTGCCACGCCCGTGCGCAGAACATGGGCCAGAAAGCCGCCGAAATGCTGCGCCTGGTGCCCGAAGCCAGCGTCAAGGTGATCGAGCGTTGCTCCGGCCACGGCGGTTCCTGGGGTTTCAAGAAGGAGTTCTTCGAGGTTGGCATGAAAGTCGGCCGTCCCGTCGCGCGTCAGGCGGCGCAAAACGGGGCCGGCTTCGTGATGTCGGAATGCCCGTTGGCGGGTGTTCATATCCAACAGGGCATCGAACGCCTTGGCGGCGACGGTCCGAAGCCCACATTGGTGACACACCCCATTCAAATTCTGGCGCGCGCCTATGAGGGCGCCGTCTAATCCCACCGAGGTTGCCATGGCCAAGCGATTTCTGACCGAAGCCGACATCATCCCCACCGGCGAATATGCCAAGGACCGCAAGGAGTTGCGCAAGAAGGTCTCGGCGAAGAAGCAGAACCGCCGGGTCGCCATCGGCCCGCATATCACCTTCTACTTCGAGTGCTACGAGACCATGTGGCTTCAGGTTCAGGAGATGGTGTACATCGAAAAGGGCGGCGCCGAGCAGATCCCCGGGGAGCTTGATGCCTATAACCCGCTGATTCCCAACGGATCGGAACTGACCGCGACGTTCATGGTGGAAATCGACGATCCGATCCGCCGCAAGCGCGTGCTCGACGGTCTGGGCGGCATCGAGGAAACTGCCTTCCTGCGCGTCGGCGGCGAAACGATCGTCGGACACCCCGAAGCCGATGCTGACCGCACCTCCGCCGAGGGTAAGGCATCGTCTGTCCAGTTCGTCCACTTCCCATTTACCGTCGATCAGATCGCGGCATTTTCATCGCCGAACGCCGAGGTCGTACTGGGTTTCAACCATGAAAACTACCGTCACATGGCAGTCATGAGCGAAGCGGTCCGCGCGGAATTGACGACCGACTTCGGGTAGCGGAACCTGGGGCGGTCCAAGATAAGGAAGCCGCCTCATGTCGCTTTACGAAGCAGGCGCCGTTACCGGCGTCGGTGAGACCAAATACCTGCGCGGCACAGACCGTTCGGCGCTGTCGTTCCAGTTGGAGGCTTCACTCAACGCCATTCGCGATGCCGGCCTCAAACCATCCGACATCGATGGCTTGATTCCCTACGGACACGGTGCCGTGGCCGAGGACTTCATCACCAACTTTGGCATCGAGGATTTGCGGTTTTCCGCTACGACCCCGATGGGCGGGGCCTCCGCCGTCGCCGCCATCCAATGCGCGCTTGCCGTCATCCAGGCCGGCATCTGCAAGCATGTGCTGATCTCGCTGGGTCGCACCGGCTATTCAGGCGGGCGCATCGGCACCCGCGTTCAGCAAATGCCCCAGTTCAAAGTCATCGGCGAGTTCGAAATGCCGCTGGGTGCCATCGCCCCGGCCCAGCTTTACGCCCCGATGGCCCGCCGGCACATGGAACTGTATGGCACCACCTCCCGCCAACTGGCGGAAATCGCAGTGACCACGCGCTATCACGCCTCGCTGCAATCGAACGCCACGATGAAAAACCCGATCACGATCGAGGATCACCAATCCTCCCGCATGATCTCCGATCCGTTGCGCCTGCTGGACTGCTCGCTGGAAAGCGACGGCGGGGCGGCGGTCGTCATCAGCGCACCGGATCGGGCGCGCGATCTGGCGAAGCGGCCGGTCATGGTGATGGGGGTGGCCGAGGGCCATCCCGACTCTCCGTCGGCCATCACCCAACGGCCGGACCTCACCACGCTGGGTCTGGCCAAGGCCGCCCCGAAAGCCTTTGCGATGGCCGGTGTGACCCCCGCCGATATCGATGTCGCCGAGGTCTATGACTGTTTCACCTACATCGTGATGTGTCAGCTTGAAGACCTTGGGTTCTGCAAGAAGGGCGAGGGCGGCGGCTTCGTTCAGGACGGTGCCCTGGGGCTGAACGGACGCCTGCCCGTCAACACACATGGCGGGCTGCTGTCCCAGGCCCACATGGCAGGCATGAATCACATCGTCGAACTCGCCCGTCAGTTGCGGGGCGAAGCGGACGCGCAAGTGCCGGACGCCGAAATCGGCCTTGTCACCGGCTACGGCGACATGGGCGACGGCGCCCTGGCCATCATGCGGAGGGGCTGAGACATGGACGGTTACGATAAGCTGGTTCCGACCCCGACCCCGGACACCCAGCCGTACTGGGACGGGTTGCGCGACGGGCGTCTGCGGCTGCAACGCTGTGCCGATTGCGGCAAGGTTCGGCATTACCCGCGCCCGGTCTGCGATTCCTGCTGGTCGATGAACGTGGACTGGATGGATGCGGCGGGCCGCGGGACCGTTCATAGCTGGACGATCACCCATTATGCCTTCCATCCAGGCTTCAAGGGCGAGCTTCCCTACATCTTGCTGACCGTCGATCTGCCGGAAGGTGTGCGCATGAACGCCCGGGCCCGCGGGATCGACGCGTCCGCGCTGCGCATCGGCCTGCCGGTGAAGATCGCCTTCGATCCGGTGAAGGACGATCTGACGCTGCCGGTGTTCGAGCCCACATGACCCAAATCAAAGCCCCGTCACCGCGTTCGTGCTTTTAGCCGCGGGGCCAATCGGGTAGAGGACACCAGTGGACACACGCCAGACAGTCGCGCCGCCTCGGCCGGTGAAGCTTTTCCACCGGTTTGCCAACCCCGGCCAGTTCCTGCGGCTGTCCGGCAGGGTGCTGCCGTGGCTGTATGGCAGCGGGGTGCTGTTGACCGCCATCGGCGTGATCTGGGGCCTGTTCTTCGCGCCGGACGACTGGCAGCAGGGCGACACGGTCAAGATCATGTACGTCCATGTTCCGTTCGCCTGGCTTGCGTCCGCCGGGTATGTCTCGTTGGCCATTTGCAGCGTATTGTCGCTGATATGGCGCCATCCGCTCGCCGATCTCGCGGCGGCGGAGCTGGGGCCGGTCGGCGCCGCCTTCACCGCGGTGTGCCTTGCGACCGGCAGCTTGTGGGGTAAGCCGACATGGGGCGCCTGGTGGGTTTGGGATGCCCGCCTGACATCGGTGTTCGTGCTGTTTCTGCTGTATCTCGGCCACATCGCGCTGGTTCGGGCGTTCGATGACCCCACGCGCGGCTACCGGGCCGGCGCGATCCTGGCGCTGGTCGGGGTAATCAACCTGCCAATCATCAAGTTCAGCGTGAACTGGTGGAATACCCTCCATCAGCCCGCCTCTATCGGACTTACCGGCGCGCCGACCATCGCGGCCTCGCTGCTATGGCCGTTGTTGTTTACCACCTTGGGATTCACCCTGCTGTTCGCCGCCATCACGGTCGCCCGAACCCGTGCGGGTGTAATGGAACGGCGCATTCGCATGCTGTTGATGGCAAAGACGTCCGAGGCCAGCCAGTCATGACCCATCTGCCCTATATCGCCGCGTCCTATGTGCTGGCCATCGGCGTGCCGCTGTTCTTTGCGATCGGGACCACGCTCCGTCTGCGCGCGGCCAAGCAGCGCCTCGCGCTTATCGACCCGCGTGGCAAACGATGAAGCGCAAGACCAAACGCCTGCTGATCCTGCTGGCGTGCGGTGCGGGCCTGGCCTCCGCCGCGGGCCTGACCCTGTCGGCGTTCAGCGACAACCTGGTGTTCTTCGTCTCCCCGTCCGATCTGGGAAAGAACACGCCCAACGGGCGCCAGATGCGCCTGGGCGGCATGGTCGAACAGGGCACTGTCGAAAGGACGTCCGGGGGCCACGCCGGCGCTCGGTTCAAGGTGACCGACGGCAAGGCCGACGTTATGGTGACCTATAATGGTCTGCTTCCGGATCTGTTCCGCGAGGGGCAGGGAGTCGTGGTGCTGGGCGTCGAGCAGCCGGACGGGGTATTCAAGGCCTCCGAGGTGCTGGCAAAGCACGACGAGAACTATATGCCCAAGGAAGTCGTGGACGCGCTGAAAAAGTCCGGCGAATGGAACCCGTCCAGCGGGTCGCCGCCGCCGAACGCGGTCTGGAACGCACCCGCGAAACCGGCCGGGTCGTAGCGGCTGCGACCGGCTACCCCGCCCAATCCAAACCCACGTCCAAAACCGCCGCGGAGTGGGTCAGCCAACCCACCGACAGCAAATCCACGCCGCTGGCAGCGATCGCGGGTGCCGTTTCCGGCCTGATGCGCCCGGACGCCTCCGTAATCGCGCGCCCGCCTACCATGCCAACCGCCTCCCGCAGCATGTCGGGCCCCATATTGTCCAGCAGCACGGCATCGACGCCCAGGCTCAATGCCTCCTCCAACTGGGCCAGCGTATCGACTTCCAACTCGATCTTGACCAGATGGCCAACCCCGGCCCTGGCGCGTTCGACCGCCGGGCGCACCCCGCCTGCCATCGCGACGTGGTTGTCCTTGATCAGCACCGCGTCATCCAGGCCGAACCGGTGGTTCGATCCGCCCCCCACCCGCACGGCATATTTCTGCGCGAACCGCAGCCCCGGCATCGTTTTGCGGGTGCAACACACAACCGCCCGGTAGCCCTCGATCGCGTCGGCGATTCCGCGCGTCGCGGAGGCCACGCCGCTGAGATGGCAGAGGAAATTCAGCGCCGTCCGTTCCGCCGTCAGAATGCCCCTCGCCGGACCGGTTACCGTTGCGATCGTATCCCCCGGCCGCAGCCTGCTGCCGTCTGGCAGCGCCACCGACATGTCGATTCGCGGATCGATCAGCCGGAACGCCGCGGCGGCGAAATCCAGTCCCGCGACAACGCCTGCCTGCCGGGCGGACAGGATTGTGCGAGTCGTCAGGTCGGGCGGAACGATCGAATCCGTCGTCAGGTCGCCCGCCCGCCCCAAATCCTCCAGCAGCGCCGCCCGCACCGCCGGTTCGATCATGATGCTTGGCAGCGCAGCCATCAGCGGACGTCCAGCATACGTTCGACCGACCGGCGGGCTCGGTCGGCCAGTGCCGGATCGATCGTGACCTCCTCGGTCATCGTTTCCAGCGCGTGGCGGATTTTCGGCAGGGTGATCCGCTTCATGTGCGGGCACAGATTGCAGGGGCGCACGAATTCGATATCCGGATATCCCACCGACACATTGTCCGCCATCGAACACTCGGTCAGCAGCACCACCCGGCGTGGCCGTTCGCGGCCGACAAACGCCGACATATCGGCCGTGGAGCCAGTATAATCTGCTTCCGCGGTCACCTCCGGCGGACATTCCGGATGCGCCAGGATCGTCACCCCCGGGTAGTCCACGCGCAATGCCCGCACCTCGGCGGCGGTGAACCGCTCATGCACTTCGCAGTGCCCGGCCCAGGTCAGCACCTTGACCTTGGTTTGCGCGGCGATGTTCCGGGCCAGATATTCGTCCGGCAGCATGATGACTGTATCGACACCCAGCGATTCCACCACCTTGAGGGCATTGCCGGATGTGCAGCAAATATCCGACTCCGCCTTTACCGCGGCGGATGAATTCACATACGTCACCACCGGCACGCCGGGATGGCGTTCGCGCATCAGCCGCACATCGGCGGGCGTTATGGATTCCGCCAGGGAGCATCCGGCCCGGCTGTCCGGGATCAGCACGGTCTTCGACGGGTTCAGCATCTTTGCCGTTTCCGCCATGAAGTGTACCCCGGCCAGGACGATGACTTTCGCATCGACCTTCATCGCCTCGCGCGCCAATGCCAGGCTGTCGCCGACGATATCGGCCACGCAATGGAAGATTTCCGGAGTCATGTAGTTGTGCGCCAGGATCACGGCATCCCGCTGCTGCTTCAGGCGCAGTATGGCGTCGATATCGTCGGCGAAGACCGGCCATTCGACCGGCGGGATCAGCGTCTTGACCCGGTCGTAAAGCGACGCCGAGCGTGCGGGCAGCGTGGAAACGGACATTGGACAACCTCGTCTCAAGCTCTTGGCGAGCGATACAGTGGGTTATGCTGGCTATGACTCGAACCGTGTCAAGCGCGGCGGGTGCGGGTTCGACGGGATGACCGGGCATTCGGCATCCCCCGTCGCTGCATGGTTATGTCAGCGGCGCGCACAGATGCACCACGGGCTGCCCTGTCTCCGCCGCGATCATGTCCGCCACCAGACGCCTGTGGCATGTGGTATGATCGCGCTCGAAGCACAGCAGGCAGGCAGGCCGCTCCCGAACCAGCGCCTTGGCGTCGGCCAGCGCGGCTTGCGCCGGATCGGATGTCATGTGGTCGCGAAAAATGGCCTCCATGCGTTCCGGATGCCCGGCGCGGGCTGCGTCCCGCCCCGGCTTCGGGGTGCCGAGCGCCTGGAGATGCACATAGGCGATCCCGGCCTCGTCCAGGCTCGCCGCCAGTTGGCGTTTGGAGAAGCCTGGCTTTCTCGACCGCGGGACCGCGCGAACGTCGATCAGCAGGCCGATATGCGCGTCGCGCAATGCCGCCACCACCGCGCCGGCTGTGCAGCCTTCGTATCCGATAGTGGCGAGGCTGGGCATCAGCCGTGCGCCAGCCAGTCCTCGATCAGCCGCCATGCGATGCTGTCCGACCGGGGCAGGTCGAAACCGTGCTGCTTGTGGTCGCGCATCTCCTGGCGGGTGAACCAGCGGGCGTCTTTCAGTTCCTCGGTGTCGATGGTGATTTCCTCGGACAGGCCCTCGGCGTAGAAGCCCAGCATGATGTTGCCGGGGAAGGGCCAGGGCTGGCTGGAGTGGTAATGCACATCGCCAACCAGGATGCCGGATTCTTCCAGCACCTCGCGGCGCACCGCTTCTTCCAGGGTTTCGCCCGGCTCCACGAAGCCGGCAAGCGTGGAATACATCGTTGCACGCGGAAACCGTGTCGAATGTCCCAGCAGCGCCTTGTCGCCGCGATGCACCAGCATGATGACCGCGGGGTCGGTGCGCGGAAAATGCTGGGTGTTGCACACGGTGCATTGCATCATGTGCCCCGAACTCTTGACCTCGCAGGGGTTGCCGCAGAGGCTGCAGAACTTGGTGCGCTGACGCCAGCTCATGAGGCCGCGGGCATGCGCGAGGACCGAGGCTTCCGGGCGGGGCACACCCCAGCCGACGGATCGCAGGTCAACGAAGCTGCCCAGGTCTTCCGGCAGCAGCGGCACGGGGTCTTCGGTGGCGCTGATGTCGATGGCGAAGACCGCCCGGTCGTCCAGGATGCCAAGAAATGCCCAGGGCCCATCTTCCTGCATCCGCAATGTGTGGGCCATATCGCCGGAGACATAGACGGCTTCAGGATGACCTTCGCCGGTACGGCGCACGAGGTTCCTGGTGCGCCACACCGGGACGAACAACGTATCGGGGTCCTTCAGCTTCTCCGCGATCCAGGCCGGATCCTCCCGCCGCGTGGCGATCCGGTCGAGATTGGAGGACGAATAGACGTTAGGACGGCTGGCCAGGATCAGGGTCACTTGAAGGGGTTCCGCATTGGTGTTGCTTGGCTGGCAAAGTGCCACGGGCACACCGATGGAGCAATGTGTGCCCGCTTGGCGCCAGGACAGCGGCGCGGATGCTATGCCTGACGATAAACAGTCTTCGCGTTATCCAGGAAGACCGCCTGCTTCTGCGCTTCCGTCAACTTCAACGGAATGGCGTGGGCCGGATCGTCGAAGTCCCAGTGCGGGTAGTCGGTCGCGAACAGTACGCGGTCCCAGCCGATCCAGTCGATGGCTTCCGCCAGATGCGTGCGCGGTTCGGGTTCCTCGATCGGCTGTGTGGTGAACCACACATTGGTCTTGATGTATTCGGACGGTGCGCGCTTCAAATGCGGCAGTTCCCGCTTCAACTTCGCCCACTGCCGGTCCATCCGCCAGCCCAAAGCGGCGGCCCATGCCAGTCCGCCTTCGACCAGCACCACGCGCAAATTGGGCACGGCTTCGAACACGCCCTCCAGTATCATGCTGGTCAGCAGCGCCTGCTGCGACTGGGAATGGCCGACCATTTCCTCGATGTAATAGCTGCCCCAGCCGCCGGCCGTGTTCGGCCAGCCGCCATTGCCGAAGGCATGGATGCCAACCGCCAGGTTGGCCGCGGCCGCGGCCTCGTAGATCGGCCAGTAGCGGCGCTGCCCCAGCGGTTCGTTGGTGCGGGACAGTAGCAGAACCTGGGCGAAGTTGGGGTCCCCGGCGCGCAGTTCGATCTCTTTGACCGACGCCGCCGCGTCCTCGTAAGGCACCACGACCGACGCGCGCAGGCGGCGGTCCCGCGATGTCCATTCGGCTTTCTGCCACTCATTCGTGGCGTGCGCGATCGCGTCCGACAGCAGCGGATTGGTGGCACCCTGGCCGCTGGTCAGCGGGTTCAGGATACCCAGTGCGATGTTGTTCGGGTCCAGGTGCTGTTCGGCCATGAAGCGCAGATCGCTGCCGGGCGCGCGGCCATCGGGCAGGAACGCATCGCGGCGGCAGGCTTGCGGCTGGCCCTTGGGATAGGCGGAGCCCTTTTCCCACGGCTGCCGGTAGGTGATGCCGAATTCCTCGACATGGTCGATCCAGCGCTGCGACAGGTACGGATACAGCGACTTGCTGACTCCGCCGATACCCACGCCAGCGGGGCGCGGGTGAATGTCGCAATCGGCGATGGCCAGCTTCGACATCGAGGCGGCTTGCAGGCCGGTGCGGTTGAGGATGTCCACATTCATGGCACGATCTCCCGTTCTTTGAGCCGAGCATAGGTCTTGAGCGGATTTTCCGCCATGATCTTCTGCGCGAGCGCCTTGTCCAACCCATCGGGGATCGGACTGTCTCCGTCGAACTGATAGTGGGGGTAGTCGGTCGAGAACAAAAGCATCTCATCCGAACCGATATGGTCGATCAGCCGCATCACGGACGACGCTTCGGGCGGCGCATCGAACGGTTGCAGCGTCAGCCTGACACGGTCACGGACGATGGAGGTTGGCGGGTCGGACACCCACGGAATCTCGCTGCGCAGCCCTTTCCAGAACTTGGTCAGGCGCCAGAGATAGGCCGGCAGCCAGGTGACACCGGACTCCATCAGCACCACCGTCAGATCGGGGAATTTGGCGAACACGCCTTCGGCGATCAGGCTGGTGAGCTGGGATTGAAAGGCCGTGGCCTGGTTGACGTATTCCTCGGTAAAGGTAGTCGGCCAGCCGACCGGGGTCATCGGGTGGCGGTACATGCTGCCGGCGTGGATGCCGATCGGCAGACCATGGCGTTGGGCGGTCGCATAGATTGGCCAGTTTTGTCGGCGGCCCAGCGTCACATCGCTGCCAACCAGCAGCATGACCTGCACGAAGCGGCGGTCGGTGGCGCAGCGGTTGATTTCGTCCACCGCCATTTCGGTGTTCTGCATCGGCACGACGATCGAGGCGCGCAGCCGTGAATCCCTGTCCAGCCACTCTTTCGCCACCCAGTCGTTCAATGCACGGGCGAATGCGGCGCCCAAATCTTCGGAATACTGCGCCTGAACGCCATACAGGCAGTTACAGATGGCCAGTTGGGTGCCGAACGGGTCTAGCGCCTGCCGTCCCAGCGTCGCGGCATCGGTGCCGGTGCGGCCCGAGGCATCGCGCCACGCCTGCTTGAAACTAAGCGGATTTCGCGTCGGGTAAGCGATTGTCGTCAGGTCTTCGATCCCGCGCCGGACGACCGTTTCGCGCCAGTGGTCGTCCAGATAGGGCAACAATGCAGCGAGTCCCGGCACGACGGGATGGATGTCGCAATCGATCGGTGCGGGATTGGTCACGGTGCGACTCCTTGCATCCGGCCGGTTGTCGCACCGTCATGACCGGGCAGGATCCCGCACATCGGCCCGCGGGAGGATGCCGGTGCCGGCCATGACGGCGCGGACATCATCCGGGAATCTGAACCAGCAGATCGTCGCCCTCGGCTTTCACCTGGTAAACGGCGATGTCCTCGTCCGCCGGCGCCGACAGCGCCTTTCCGGTGCGAATATCGAACTGGGCTGCATGCAGCGGACATTCGATACAGCCGTTTTCCAGCCAGCCGTCGGACAGCAGTGCGTATTCGTGGGAGCAGACATTCGCGGTCGCGCAATATTCGCCGCCGGGCAGGTGGTAGATGGCGACTTCCTTATCGCCAACCCGCACGCCGATGCATGCGCCCTCCGCCACTTCGCTTTTCGCCGCGACCCGTATCCACTCACTCATCGTCATCTCCCATCATCGATTTCGCTAGCATGCCAGCGGTTTGCCGGCAGGCCAAGGTGCGGCACCCGGGCCGTTCGCGATGGGGCAAGGCTCCGAACCGACGGATTCCCCGATTTCCCGCATGCCCCCCGCCTATCCGTTGGCTTCAGTCCAGGCGAACGACACCCGCGGCGGCCATCCGGTCGATCTCATCGGCGACATAGCCAGCCGATTCCAGGATGTCGCGCCCATGCTCGCCCAGTGCGGAAGAAAACCCGCTGACCTGAACCAGGGCGTCGGACATCCGGAAGGGCGGGTTCAGCACCTTGAAACTGCCGCCTTTATCCTGAACCTCGGCAAAGGCCTCGCGATGGGCGATCTGGGGGTCGGCCATGACCTCCCGCACCGTGCGATACGGCGATGCCGGGACGCCGTTTGCGTCGAATGCCGCCTGACACTGTTCGGTGGTCAATGCGGTTGACCACAGTTCCAATTCATCGACGAACGTACCCCAGTTATCCCGCCGGTTGGCATAGGCGGCGAAGCGTGGGTCGGCGATCCATTCCGGGTGCCCGGCGGCCCGGCACAGACTTTGGAAGGTCTTCTCGCTCGCGACGGCCGGCATGATGAAACCGTCCTTGGTCCGCACCGGCCCGAACATCGGGCGTCCCGCCGGGGCGACCGGGAACTGCGCGGTTTGAACCTCGCCAACCATCAGGCTGAGCATCGTTTCCAGCATAGAGACATCGACATGCTGACCCCGGCCGGTGACATGGCGTTGCGCGAGCGCGGCCATGGCGCCAGCGAACGCATAGGTGCCGCTGACGATATCGGCGATGTAAATGCCGCAGTTATCGGGGCGGTCGCGTCCCGGCTGATAGGCAATATGCGCCATATCGAAACCGGATGCGGCATGGATGGCCGGTGCGTAGGCGGGCAATCCTGACGAGGGGCCGGTCTGGCCGTAGCCGGAAATCGAGCAGTAGATCAAAGCAGGATGCCGCTTCGACAGCGTTTCATAGTCCAAATTGAACCGCTGCATCACGCCGGGACGGAAATTCTCCACCAGGAAATCAGTGGTCGGCAGCAGGCGACGGATGACATCCTGCGCTTCGGGACGTTTGAGGTCCAGGACGATGCTCTGCTTGCCGGCATTGAGCTGACCGAACGATGTCGAGGCACCGTTCCGCAGCGGCGGACGGGTGCGCATCATGTCGCCCTCGGCCGTTTCGACCTTGATGACCTCCGCGCCGAGGTCCGCCATCATCCGGGCGCAATACGGGCCGGCAATGGTGGTGGTGAAATCCACGACCCGCATGCCGTCCAAGGGAGCTGCCGCCATCGGTTTCCGCCTCTCGTTTATGGTTGCCAGGACTGTAGAGGGCAGTCGCCCAACGCAAAAGCCCTGGTGGCTTTCGCGACCTGCTCGATCCGCCGGCAGCGGCTGCGATCCTTGCGGTCCTGGCTTTCGAGTCCCTATATAACGACTAACATGTTGCTAAGGAGAGGCCGGTGGTCCAAGTCAGCCTGGCAGAAGCCAAAGCGCATCTGAGCGAGCTGGTCGCTCGGGCGGAGGCTGGTGAGGCCATCCAGATCAGTCGGCGCGGCAAGCCGATCGTGCAATTGACCAGCCTTAAGCCGCAGCGGGAGCCAATCGATCTGGTTGCGATGCGCGCGTTGACAGACTCGATGCCTGAATGTCCCATCGAGAGCGCCGTGCTGGCGATGCGCGACAAGGCCCGTTACTGAGCCAGTATCTTGATACGTCGCTGCTGGTGTCGGCGTTTACGCGCGAAGCGGCGACCGGCCGTGTCCAGTCATGGTTGGGTCGGCAGGAAGCTCGAGATCTGGTGATCAGCGATTGGGTCGTTACAGAATTCAGTTCGGCGCTGTCGGTCAAATTGCGGATGAAGCACCTGAACCTAGAGCAGCGTGCCAATGCAATGGCCCTGTTTACCGGCCCGAAAGAACGGTCGCTGACTGTTGTCGCGGTCAAGCGCGAACATTTCATGGCCGCGGCGCGATTTGCCGAAGATCACGGACTTGGTCTGCGGGCAGGCGATGCGTTGCATATATCGGTAGCTGCGGATCGAGGCGCCAGAATTTGCACTTTAGACAAGCGTCTAGCCGATGCCGCCGCTGCGCTTGGGGTGGATTCGCTGTCGAAATAGGCTTCTGACGCGCGGCGAAGCCCGGCCGAAGACCCAACGAGACTACCCGGAAAGCTGCCCCCGGGATCGCCCGGGGGCCGCCATTTCAGCCAATGCCGGGTATGGCTTACTTCAGCCAGCCAGCCAAAATCGCCAGCATCAGCAACGCCACGATGTTGGTGATCTTGATCATCGGGTTAACCGCCGGGCCGGCGGTGTCCTTATACGGGTCGCCCACGGTATCGCCGGTCACCGCCGCCTTGTGCGCGTCGGAACCTTTGCCGCCATGATTGCCTTCCTCGATATACTTCTTGGCATTATCCCAGGCGCCGCCGCCCGAGGTCATGGAAATAGCGACGAACAGCCCCGTCACGATCGTTCCCAGCAGCATCGCACCCAGCGACGCAAACGCCGCCGCCCGGCCGGAGATCGCATCGATCACGACCCACAGCACGATCGGCGCACCGATCGGCAGCAGCGACGGCAGGATCATCTCCTTGATCGCGGCCTTGGTCAGCAGATCGACAGCCTTACCGTATTCCGGCTTGGCGGTGCCTTCCATGATGCCGGGGATTTCCCGGAACTGACGGCGGACTTCCACCACCACCGAACCGGCCGCACGGCCCACTGCCGTCATGCCCATCGCACCGAACAGGTACGGCAGCATGCCGCCGATGAACAGCCCAACCACCACGTACGGGTTTTGCAGCGCGAAATCGACGTGCAGAGCCGGGAAATAATGCGTCAGGTCCTGGGTATAGGCCGCGAACAACACCAGCGATGCCAGGCCGGCGGACCCGATCGCATAGCCCTTGGTCACCGCCTTGGTGGTGTTGCCAACAGCGTCCAGCGCGTCGGTGGTGACACGCACTTCCTTCGGCAGATCGGCCATTTCCGCGATACCGCCAGCGTTGTCGGTCACCGGACCATAGGCGTCCAGGGCCACGATCATGCCAGCCAGCGACAGCATTGTCGTCGCCGCCACCGCGATACCGAACAGACCGGCCACGATGTAGGTGAAGATGATGCCCACGCTGATAACGATCACCGGCAGCGCCGTCGATTCCATCGAAATCGCCAGACCCTGGATCACGTTGGTACCGTGACCGGTCGTGGAACTTTGCGCGATCGACTTCACCGGACGATACTCGGTGGAGGTATAATACTCGGTGATCACCACGATAAGCCCGGTAACCACCAGGCCGGCCAGGGCACAGACGAACAGATCCCAGCCATCGACCGAACCGCCGCCAACCAATTCCAGCGGCGTCGAGAAACCGGTCGTGACCTGGATGATCACGGCAATGCCGACGATGGACAGCAGTCCGGTGACGATCAGGCCCCGGTACAACGCCTTCATGATCCCGTTGTCGGCGCCCAGTTTCACGAAGTAGGTGCCAACGATGGAGGTCAGGATGCAAATCCCGCAGATACTCAACGGCAGGATCAGCAGGGAGTCACGCACATCGCCGGTGAAAAAGATTCCCGCCAGCAGCATGGTGGCGACGATCGTCACGGCGTAGGTTTCGAACAGATCGGCGGCCATGCCGGCGCAATCGCCCACGTTGTCGCCCACATTGTCGGCGATCACGGCCGGGTTGCGGGGGTCATCCTCGGGGATTCCGGCTTCGACCTTGCCCACCAGGTCCGCGCCCACGTCGGCGCCCTTGGTGAAGATACCGCCGCCAAGACGGGCGAAGATGGAAATCAGCGATCCGCCGAAGCCAAGGGCGACCATCGCCTCCAGCACCTTACGAAGCTGGTCGTCGGTGATCGGGCCGCTGTAGCCGGCGCGCAGAACGAAATAGTAACCGGCAACCCCCAGCAGGCCCAGCCCCACGACCAGCATGCCGGTGATGGCGCCGGCCTTGAACGCGACGTCCAGGCCGGCGGCGAGGCCGCGCCGCGACGCCTGCGCGGTGCGCACGTTGGCGCGAACCGATACGTTCATGCCGATGAAACCGGCCGCGGCGGACAGTACGGCGCCAATGAAGAAGCCGATCGCGGTGTGAATACCCAGCACCAGCCCCAGGATGACCAGGATGACCACGCCGACGATGCCAATGGTGGTGTACTGCCGGTTCAGATAGGCGCGGGCGCCTTCCTGGACGGCCGCCGAGATTTCCTGCATGCGGGCCGTTCCGGCATCCGCGGCAAGAACCTGCCGGCTGGTGATCAGACCATAGACCAGCGCTGCGAGGCCGCAGGCTATGATCAGCAATTGCGCCGCACTCATTAGGGTTTGTCCCTCCTCATTGTTTCGTTCAGGCGTTAGCCAGGCAGCCGATTCTTTCGCGCGGCGCCGTCCGGCGGATATGCCAGAATCGCGAGCATCCGGCAAATAGGGGTTAATTTTGTGTTAGCTGCGACAGTATCGCCGCTGCCACGCTGTCGGCCGTTGGCCGGCGCCAACCCCTTCATCGCCACCCAGCCGGAGTACGCACCGGCCCG
>JAJZEV010000171.1 GCA_021805665.1 Pseudomonadota bacterium | reverse complement strand
CGTCCGACACATATCGCCGCCGCGGCGCGGTGCCGGCCGAATACCCCCGCGTCATCCCCAACAGCGACGGCGCCGGGGTCATCGACAAAGCCGGCGACGGCGTGGCCGCCGACTGGGTCGGCAAGCGAGTGTGGCTGTACAACGGCCAGCGCAACGGCCGCTGGATGGGGACAGCGGCGGAATACATCGCACTCGACGTCGATCTGGTGACGGAACTGCCGAACCATGTGTCGTTTGCCCAGGGTGCGACCCTGGGAATCCCTTGCATGACCGCGCATGGCTGCGTGTTCGCCGCCGGTTCCGTTCAAGGAAAAACCCTGCTGATCACCGGGGGCGCCGGCGCGGTCGGCCACTATGCCGTCCAACTCGCCGCCTGGGCGGGGGCCGAGGTCATCGCCACGGTCAGCTCCGCCGGCAAGGCCGAACGCGCACGGGCCGGCGGTGCGGCCCATGTGCTGAACTACCGCACCGAGGATGTCGCCGCCCGCGTGGCCGATATCACGGGCGGGCGCGGCGTTGATCACGTGGTCGATGTCGATCTGGGCGGCAACCTGGCCGCGACTTTGGCCTCGGTGCGGGAAAACGGCAGCATCGCCTATTACGCCACTGCCGGACTGCGGAAGCCGGAGATCGACCTGCGCGCCCTGATGGCCAGGAACATCGCCATCCGCGGCTTCGTGCTGCCGACCAGCCCGCACGCCGCCCGCAAACGCGCGCAACAGGACATCGCGGCGTTTGTTCGCACGCCCGGACGTGTTCTGCCGGTCGCCGGAACCTTCCCGCTGTACGAAACCGCCGCCGCGCACCTGACGGTAGAGGCCGGCGGCAAGGCCGGCACCGTCGTGGTCGCATGCGCGCGTTAGGCCCGGCACCGGATTGACACTTTACGCGCCCCCGCCTTTGCTGCCGCGATAATAAGGCCCAAGGGAGACACGATGAGCAAATTGACTCGCCGAACGGTGCTGGCCGGGGCGGCGGCGCTGACCGCGCTGCCGGCGCGCGCCGAAAATGCGCCCGGGGTGACCGACAAGGAAATCCTGTTCGGGCAGACCATGCCTTACAGCGGGCCGGCATCGTCTTACGGCACGATCGGCAAAGCCTCCGACGCCTATTTCAAGATGATCAACGACAAGGGCGGTATCAACGGCCGCATGCTGCGGATGCTGTCGCTGGACGACGGCTATCTGCCGCCGAAGACCGTCGAACTGACCCGGCGGATGATCGAAGACGACAAAGTCGCCTTCCTGTTCAACTGCCTGGGCACGCCAACAAATAACGCGACCCGGAAATACACCAACAGCAAAAAGGTGCCCGACATTTTTGTCGCCACCGGGGCCACGCAGTTCGGCGACCGGGAGCACTATCCCTGGACCATGGGCTGGCAGCCAACCTATCAGATCGAGGGGCGGATTTATGGCCATTACATCCTGCAGGCGTTCCCCGACGCAAAGGTGGCGGTGCTGTATCAGGGGGATGATTCCGGCCGCGACTACTTCAAGGGCATCAAGGACGGATTGGGCGTCAAAGCCGCCACAATGATCGTCGCCACCGCAACCTATGAGGTTTCGGACCCGACCGTGGACTCCCAGATCCTGACTTTGCGCGATGCCGGCGCGGACGTGCTGTTCATGACCGGCATTCCCAAGTTCAACGCCATGGGCATTCGCAAAGCCTTCGACATCGGCTGGAAGCCGCGGCTGTACTGCATCTCCTCCACCGGATCGTCGGTAGCAACCGCGATCGTGCCGGCCGGGGTGGAAAAAGCCGTCGGTGTGGTGACCGCCAGTTACCTGAAGGACCCGACGGATAAGCAGTGGACCGCCGACCCGGGCTTCCTGGAATGGATCGGGTTCATGGACAAATACTATCCTGGCGCCGACAAAACCGACGTCAACAACGCCTATGGCTATACCTGCGCACAGACCCTTGTACAGGCACTGACCCAGTGCGGCAACGATCTGTCGCGGGAGAATATCATGCGCCAGGCCGCCAATCTGGACATCGCGCTGCCTATGCTGCAACCCGGCATCCGGGTAAAGACGGCACCGGACGACTATTATCCGCTGAAGCAGATGCGGCTGGTCAAGTTCGACGGGACCACGTGGGTTCCGTTCGGTGAGGCAATCTCGGGGTAACTCATGACAGACAACAAGTTGGTTTTAATCGTCGGCGCCAATCGCGGCATCGGCCTGGGCGTGACGAAGGTATTTCTGGCAAACGGGTGGTCGGTCATCGCCACCGCCCGCGACCCGGCGAAGGCTTCAGCCCTGCAAGAACTGGCGGCGTCGCATCCAGGCCGGGTGTCGATCCCGGCCCTGGATATGAACAACGCTGCCGCACTCGATGGTTTTGCCGCCACGCTGGGCGGCAGGACACTGGATGCGGTGCTGGTGAACGCCGGGGTTTCCGGCCCCGATCACCGCAGCGCCGATGCCGCGACGGCCGAGGAAATCGGTGCGCTGATGTTCACCAATGCCATCGCGCCGACCCGCCTTGCCCGTTCGCTCGCCAGCCATATCCGCCCCGGCTCCGGTGTGCTGGCGTTTACCTCCTCCATCATGGGCAGTGTCGCCCTGAACGAGGGCGGGCACGAACTTTACAGGGCCAGCAAGGCGGCGCTGAACTCCCTGTCGCGCGGGTTGTGGGGGGAATTGCGCGGCAAGAACATTACGCTGCT
>JAJZEV010000196.1 GCA_021805665.1 Pseudomonadota bacterium | reverse complement strand
CCCTGCTTACGGCGGAACGCGCCCGAATCGAGGCAAAACTGGCCGATCCAGCGATCTACGCATCCGGCCGAACCAGCGAGGTGACGGCCGCCAATACCCGCCTTGCAGCCATCGCCAAGGAATCCGCTGCCGCCGAGGAGGCGTGGCTGATGGCGGAGGAGGAACTGGAAGCGGCATCGTAGCCGCCAGTGACTTCCAACGCCCATTATTTCAAATGACCAGTTATTTCACCTATAACGAACGCCAGGGGCGTCCTATCCAACCGAAACCGAGATGAACCGTAGAAGTTCTTGATGAGACATAGGCTTTTCCAGCACCGTCATTACGCCCAGGCTGATTGCCTGACGCTCGATCTCAGCGTCGTGAACGCCTGTTATCAGTAGAGCCGGAATATGCACACCTTGTCGGGACAGCCGCTCGATCGTCTCGATCCCGGTCATCCGCGGCATATTCTGGTCGATGACCAAACAGGCAAGACGGTCGAACCGGGCGTTCGACAGGAAATCCATACCCGATCGGTAGGTTTCGACCTGATAGCCCATGGTTTCAAGAAGTCCGCCCAGGACGTCGCCCACATCGTTGTCGTCATCGATAACCGCCACGATGCCTGCATTGCCCTTGTCCATGAATGCGTTCCCCCCTCAGTCAACAACGCCGAAACGGCATCGTTCGATCCAGGTGCGATCCTAGCTGCCACGCATCGGCGGAATAAGCCAAAAAGGGCATGATCACTTGCTATTGTAAGTTCTGCGCAGTTGCTCTACATAGACCTCAGCGTTGATTCCGTCAGATTAACACATAATTTAGAATTTTTCTGATAGCGTGTTCCTGGCCATTGCGCTAATCGCATGAAAATATGCCTTTGTGGCATGCATCCATGGATGTGCCGAACGAGTGACAACCACCCCGCACCGTTTAATGTGTGATCCGGCCTGTGTCCGGGCCGTGGGATGAATCGTTATCGACTCGGCGTTTCCAACCACCAGGTGATAACACTTGTCTGAAAATGTGAAGCTGCGACTGGACCAACATTCTGGCGGCACCCAGTCCGACCGACTGCCTCGCGGGACGGATCAAGCGGCCCCGAACGACTCCGAGCCGATAGACGAAGCTGAATCGCAAATGCGAAAGGCCCTCGGGCTGCTCGGTGAAGCCCCTCGGCACCGGCAGGATCATCAGCCAGACCGGATGGATCAGACCAACCGGATGATGGGCGACCGTTTCAATGGCGGGCTCCACCGCCGCCGCTTCGTTCAGGATGGCGATATACCCGTCACGGTCCTGCGCCGCGAACCGGCCCACGAAGTACCGGTCCACCGCGGCGCCGTGCCAGCCGCACTGCCCACCAGCAGCCGTTTACAACGCACCGAAGCCGCGCTGGCAGCCGAAACCGCCGCACGCGAAAAGGCCGAACGCAGCCTGCTGGAGGTCCAGGCCCACGCCCGGGACCTGCAAACCAAGATCGGCCACGCCGAACTCGCCAGGACCGAAGCAACCGAAACCCTGCGGCGGGAGAGAGAGGCCATCTCTCTGACACGCGCCGATACATTGGCCCTGCAAGCACAGTTGGAAGACGCGCTGTCCCGGATCGACGCCGCCGAACAGACGGCAAGGGACTGCCAGGAACAGCTTTTGGAGGAACGCCAGGCACGCAAGGTCGCCGAAAAGGCCCTGCGCGCCGCGGAAGCCGCCCGCGATACCGCCGAACAGCTTGTCCGCACGCTGTCGGAGGAGCCGGCCGCACCACAACGCCCCGAACCCGTCCGCCGTCCGCGATCGGAACCCGAAGTCGCGGCCGTGGTTCGTCGCCAACGCACACCAGAACCGTCCGCCGAAGACCCGGAACCAGTCAAGTGGTGGCTGAATACAAAGCCCGCGCCAAAACGGCGCTAAGCCAGCCAGTCGTTACGCTGGACACGGCAATCGCCCCCGGGCAGTGTCCAGCATGGAGCCGAACCGCACGTGGGGATGGAAACGCCGCGGCGATCACCGGACCGCGGACACTGTCCCGATGGCCGGATTCACCAGGGGATGCGAGGTCAAAAACCCGACCAAAGTCTCCGTCGCCGCCTTCACCGTCACGCCCGATCCATTGCTCCAATCCAGAACGGGCGTCACGGTCACCACCATTGGCGCGTACGACGATCCGAACAGACTGCTCAGGGCCATATACAGCCGCATCCTGAGGCCGGGACGCACCGGCTTGCCGCCGACCCAAATGGAAACCGCCACGACGTAGCCGGGATCGGCCGCGGTCATGATATCCCAGGCGCTTGTCTTGCCATTGCCGGGGCTAAACCAGAACTGGCTGAAGTCTTCCGCTGTAATCGCGGTCGAAACCATTCGCCGACGTTCGGCCATCAAAGGCCCGGCGGTGGACCGGGGCGGAAACGCCACCCAGGCCAGGTCCATTGCAACGCCGCCACATGAAACGCGCTGCCTGCGAACCGCCCGATCTTCGTCGGCGGATCGCGGCACCACAGAACAATCCGGCCCGACGGCAATGGTCGAAGGGGTGGACCCGGGCGCCAGGGTCATTGCCAAACCACCGGTAATCGCCGGCCCGATCGCCGCGACAACCACCACGCCCAACGCAGTAGCCAGAACGGTGCGCAACGACGCCGCCGGCCGGTCGTCGCTGGGGGGGACCGAGGACCCTCGCGTCGAAATCTCATCCTGCCGGAATGGCAGGCCCAGCGCGATCAACAGCAGGATCACCAGCGAGAAGAATATCCAGCCATACAGCACATGATCGGTCGCCGCCGCCTGCGCACTGCCCAGGACATACCCCAACGATACGATACCGATCGCGCGCAAGCCGTTGGCGAAAATCGGAACCAGCACGGATGCCAGGATGAACACACCACGCCGCACCGGGCTGCGGTACATCGTCAGCGCATACAGACAGCCAAACGCCAGGGAGGCGATCAGGAACCGAAGCCCGGCACACGCCTCCGCTATGAAGAAAGTTCCCTGCGGGATTTCGATGATATAACCGTCGATATACGCGGGAATACCAAGGATTTCCAAACCGTGGCGCACGAGAACGGTGGTGATATCCTGCAATGTGGGGGTCAGGAATTCCCCGAACGGTACCAGAAAGAACAGGTATAGCAGCGGGCCGGCCATAGCCCACCACAGGCGTTTGCCCAGCACCGCCAGGAACAGGACTTCGCTGAAGGCGACCACGACAAGTTGGCGCCCTTCCATGATGCCCAGCCGCTCCGCCAGCAGCCACACGACACCCAGCGGCAGCCCGAGCAGCAGGGCCACGGGCATCGGCCGTGGCGCCAGACCGGTCAAATCCTGACGGCGGTCCCACAGCAGATACAGCGTGATCGGGATGACCAGGAAGCAATGGTTATACGCGGTCGAAGCGTCCCAGGTCTGGACCGCCGCCACCACTTCTTTGTCGAACAGCAAACCGAGCAGCAGCAGCCCGGCGGCGAGGGGCAGGCCGATGCGCTGCCAATCTGGGGCGCCCCCATAGGGACGCGTGTCGGTAGCTGCCTGAGCACTCATTGTCCGTCACTTTCGGTCTGTGCCGCGGCCACCGGACGCAACAGATCGTCGAATTTCCGCAAGCGGGCGGACCAGTCGTAATCGCGCACGATCCGGGTGCGGGCGGCGGCGCCGATCGCCGCACCGTCGCTGGTCGTGGCCAACCGGCAGCAGGCGGCGGCGAACGCGGCCTCGGTATCGGCCAGCAGCACGTCGGTGCCAGGCTCCGCCTCGATCCCTTCCAGCGCGCCGGAGGTCACGACGACGGGTTTCCCCATCGACATCGCCTCCAGCACCTTGTTCTGGATGCCCCGGGCAATGCGCATCGGCGCGACGCTGGCCGTGGCCCGGGCGACATACGGCCGCACATCCGGCACCCGCCCGGTGACGAACACCCCGTCGATCCGGGCCAGCCGCTGGACCTCCGGCCCGGGTCCGTTGCCGACGATGTAGAATTGCGCCGCCGGGACGGTCAGGCGGATCAGCGGCAGGATCGCGGTCGCGAACCACACCACCGCATCGACATTGGGCGGATAGTCCATGGTCCCGGTGAACACGTATGTCGGCAGAGCCGTGTCAAACACCGGGGCATGTGCCATCGCCGGATCGAAGTAACGATGATCGACCCCGCTGCTCACCCCGCGGATACGATCGGCCCGTTCGGGGACCAGCCGTTCAAACAATGACGCCTCGGCGTCCGAAACGAAGCTGGATACGTCGCATTCGTATGCGATCCGCTTTTCCAATGCGGCGACCTTGTGCCATTCGCGCCGGTACACATAGCGCATCGGCCCTTTGGCGGTTTCAGCGTAGGCGCGCCACTTCTCCGAATCGACATCCGCCAGATCGCAGATCCGGATCTCCCGTTTCGGCAGGTCCAGGACATAGGGCGCCATGTTGCCGGAGTTGACGAACACAACCTCCGGCCGGACGTTCTCCATCACGCTACGAACCCAGTTCGTCAGACCCCGGTCGCGAAAGAACGTGACACTCAGGGACTCGCCGGTCAGCAGACCGGTCAGGCAGGTCAGTTTGGCGACCTTGCGGTTCAGTGTCGCGACGTGGATATCGCGGCACATCGCGGCGATGGTCGGGATATGCTGGGCGTCCGACGGATCGTCGATCAGGCAGCCGACATGAACATCGTACCACTGCGTCAGATATTTCAGGATTTGCAGCGGCCGGATTTTCTCGCCCTTCATCGGCGGATACGGCAGGCGCTGGGTCAGGTACAGCAAATCGGGCATGTCCCTACCCCAGTCCGCGCACGATGAACGGACCCACCGCATTCGCCACCGGCAACGGCAGCCGTTTCCACGCGGCGATGAACATGCGGTATTTCGGGTTCAGCGGATTGTGCTCCGGAATCGACTCTCCCGGTTTCAAACGAAACCGGTAGTGCAGCCTGGCTTCCTCGAACCCCCAGTTGTGCTTGAACGCGAACGATCCGGTACCGATCTTGCTGCGCCCGAAGTCGAACAGCCGGCATCCGCGATCCGCCGCCCGCCGCATCGTCTCCCAATACATGAAATCGTTACCCGCCCGGCCGCGCGCCGCCGCCGATCCGCCACCGTAATACGGCAGCACCTCGTCGCGGAAATAGAAGTTCATCACCGAGGCGATCGGCGCTTCCCCGTCCATCACCGTGACGATATCGGCCGCGTCGCCGAATGCCTCCATCAGGATACGAAAATACCGCCGCGAGAAAACCGGTGTGCCCAGGTTCCGCACACTCTCGGCATAAATCCCGTGCAGCAAATCGGAATCGCGGTTCGCAACCGATGTCAGGCCGTTCTGAATCCCCTTGCGCACCATGGCCCGCTGCTTGCGCGGGATCGCCTTCATATTCAGCTCGTGGTCCGCGCCGATTGCCTTGCGGAAGGTGACATACAGGTCGGGCCGCTCGATCCAGCCCTCGGCCGCCGGCTGCTGCGTCATATCGCGCAGTTCCAGTGCATTGGCCCCGGTTTTCCGCAGTTCGGCCTCCGCATAGGCCAGCAGCGCCGCCTCGCTTTCGGCATCCGCGGCGACCACACCGCCATAGACACAGAACGGTACCGAAATCAGCGTGTCGCCGAACAGCATCGTTTTGACCCGCCCCAGCGGCAGGATGCCGGTAATGGCACCGTCGCGTTCGGCATAGCAAAAATACATGGTGTGACCGAACGCGGTTTCGATCGCCCGCGACCACGCGGCCCGATGAAAGAACGTCGCCGACGGCATCGCATCGACGAAACGGTCCCAGGCCGCTTCGCTACTCGCGTTCAAAAGCCTGATCGTGACCGCCATCGCCTCAGCCCCCCGCCGCGCCGGCGATAACCGAGGCATAGACACGGTCCATACGGTCCCATTCGAAGTCGCGCAGCAGCTTGTCCAGGTCGGCCCCCATACGGGAAAGGTTGGTATAGTGGCGCAGGCGCGACTTCCACCCGGCGTTCGGAATACGCGGCTGGCCGGGATCGACCTCCCACGGATGGAAATAGAAAATACCCGGCTGCCGGTCGTGCCGGTTCACCCTGTCCAGGCCAGTTCGGTACAGCACTGTCGGCAGCAGGCGAAAGTACCCGCCGCCGGAGCACGGCCAGTTGCGGCCGAACAGCCGCACCGTCGTCATCGGCAGTTCCACCACGCCATCGGCCGCGGGCCGGAACGGAACACGCGGCGCATCCGGCATACCGTACAGATCGTGCCTGATCGGGTTGATGCTGGAACTGTAAACATACCCCTCCTGCCGGAGGATCGGAAACACCCACATGTTGCGGCGCCCAACCGAAAACGTCGCCGCGCGGTAGCCGGCCACGGCAGTGCCGCCGGTATCCTCCAGCAACGCCCTGGTCCGCCTTACATCGGCCCGAAAAGCCTCCGGATCCTGCGTATCAGCCCGGGTGTGGTCCCAGCCGTGACTGGCGAGTTCGTGGCCGTCAGCGACGATCCGCCGAATCAATTCGGGAAAGCGCTGCGCCACCCAGCCCAGGGTAAAGAACGTCGCCTTGACCCCGGCCGCGCCGAACTGGTCCAGAATCCGGTTGGTGTTGGCATCGACGCGGCGCGGAAACGCGTCCCAGTCCTTGCGGTCGATACACTGCGCGAACGCCTGAACCTGGAAATAATCCTCCACATCGACCGTCATCGCGTTGCGGATCCGGTTCATGGCTTGGAACCAGGGGACACCGACCGCCCCGTGGCGTTGGCTTCCAGCAAATCCATGACCCGCTTGAACACCTGCTCCTGCCGGAAGGCATGCCGTTCCAGTTGTTCGATGCGCCGCACCAGTTCGTCACGCTCCAGCATCGGCCGTTCGGGCGGCGTGGCCGGTTCCAGACCCGCACCCAGATCGCGATCCAGTTCCGCCGCGGTATCCTCGACGATGCCGCCGGTGATGGTATGCGTTTCCTCGATCGCACCGAACAGCAGCACGCGCGAACACAGCGTGTTGATTCGCCGGGGTATGCCGCCACTGTGGCGGAACACTGACTCGAACGCGGCATCTTCCCAGACCGGATCGTCCTGCCAATCCACCATACGCAACCGGTGTTCGATATAGCGGCGGGTTTCGTCCTCCGTCAGCGGCCCGAGATGATAGGACGCCAGAACGCGCTGGCGAAGCTGCTCCCAGTCCTTGCTGGCCAGGATCGGGCGGAACTGAGGCTGCCCCAGCAGGATCGTCTGCACCGAGGCTTTGCCATCGATCACGATGTTGGACAACATTCGCAGTTCTTCCATCGCCGCCAGCGACAGGTTCTGCACTTCGTCGATCACCAGCAGGCAGCGCCGGCCCTGTTTGCGCTGGTCGCGGACCATGTGTTCGAACCGGCGCAGCAAGGTAGACTTGTCGGTTCCCGGCGTGTCGCCAAGGCCGAAATTCGCCATCGCCAGGCGCAACAGATCGTCGCCCGATACCTGCGTGGTGACAACACGGGCGATGATGTAGGTGTTACGGTCGAGTTGCGACCACAACTGCTCTACCAGCGTCGTCTTGCCGGCCCCGACTTCGCCGGTGATGACGATGAACCCTTCTTGCTGCGACAGCCCGAACACCAGATGCGCGATCGCCCTGCTGTGCCCGCTCGATCCAAAGAAGAACCGGCTGTCAGGTGTCAGCAGAAACGGCAGACCGGAAAAATTGTAGAATTTTTCGAACACGATGTCCGCTCAGAAAGTTTTCGACAGGCCGACTATCAGCATGTTTTGGTACATGCTGAACAACGCAACGCTGGCCTGCTGTTCGAAGAATGAATAGCGCACGCTGGCCGAGACCGTGCTGGAAAGTTGCCACTGCCACGCCAGGCTGGACACGAGAGACGTGCTGTTACCTGGAAACAGCCCCCCGCCAGTGGTCTGATTCTGGATCGAGTATGAGATGGCGGCGTTCAGGGTCATATCCGGACGCATTTGATGAACCCATGTCGTCGTGACCGTATCCGCCTGAGCAACGGTGTTTGCCCCGAAACCCTGCGTGGTTTGCGTACTGACCGCGAAATCGAACGTGAAGATGTCCCGGTCCTGCGCGGTCTGCATACCGAAATCGAACATATCGGTTCGAAACAGGCCATCCTGGAGCGGCAACGCATTGATACTGCCGAACAGCCGGCCACCGGTCTGGCCATTGACCAAAGCGCCGTTACCCGTGCTGGTCGCCAAACCTAGCTGGTTTTGCAGATTTTGCAGTTGAGTTCCCAAGGTGCTGCCATAGGAAACCGTGAATTTCGTTCGGGCGCTCAATGCATAATAGCCGTTTGCGGAAAACGAATTGAATCCGAATTGATGGCCGTAGCTCACGGTTAGCTGGCTGTCGGCGTTGGGCGTGAGCGTGGTCCCCAGGTTCCAAGTCAGGTCATGAATCGGTGCGACATTGAATCCGGAGTAAACTATGTCCTCGTGGCCACCCGATGCGAAAACCGAAATGGACCTGTTGACATAATAGGTCAACGTATCGGAAACGGTTGTAATGTTGGACGAGTACTGCTGTGCCGCGGCGGTCGGCTGGCCGTTCAGTCCGTTGATCGCCCCGGCATCGACGTTCGTCTGACTGGTTTGGACATCGGCATCGATCGCGTCCTGGAACGACTGCATGTTGTCGCCCGTGACGAAGTGGGCGTTCTCCTCGTTCGTGATCAATGTCTGACCGTTAATCCCGCCGGTTGGAAATGGCGGGGCGACAAAGCCGGACAGGGTGTCGGCACGGGTGACGTTGAAGGAATCGCCTACACGCAGTGTGCCCACGTCGCCGAATTTGTGGAGTAAATAAGGCGATACGCCATAACTGGAAATCTGCGCTTCATTATATCGGTTCAGGCCAAAGGAATTACCGGCCAGCGTCGGGATGGTTCCTTCCGGGGTCGCCGCCTGGACCGCACCAACCCCGCCCATTCCGCCCACACCGCCATAGATGTTGGTTACACCCGCAACCGCTCGGAGATCGACAAACAGCAGTTCGGGCACCGCGGTGAGCGTCGCGGTGCCACTGAGCTGTTGGGACAGCGAATTCAGGGAGCTTTCCCGGGCATACATCGACAATGTCGGCGTGAAGGTAAAATTGACGACCGCGCGCGGCGTATTGCCCAACAGGCTGAAACCCGGCGCGAGAAAGGACGCCGTGTCCCAAATCCGCGGGCTGTTCTGCTGCAGCACGTTGTCGGTCAGCATCTGCTGAAAGTCGATCCGCGGGGTGAACGTCCAGGCCTGGGCGTCAGGCCCGCCAAGGCCATTGGCAATCTGAAGCTGGTGCTGCAGATCCTGCGCGTCCGGTGCGGCCAGTTCGGTCCCATTCGGCACCGGGGTGTCGCCGTTGGGATCGACCAAGGGAAACGCCAGGGCAACGCCTGTCCAAGCCAGACCGAACAGCCCGGCAAGCCCGAAAACTCGCGGCATGGGCACGAACCGAACCAGCCGGTTCGCCTGTCGGTTGGGGTCGGTCATCCCGTTCCGCGGGCCCTGTATCAGGACGAGTAGTACGAGGAATAAGCGCCGAACGTATAGCGCGACGAAATCTGCTGCTTGTTCAGCACCATGGTGATGGTGGGACAGGCCTGGATCAGGTCCAGGGAGGCTTCGATCTCATCGCGCTGCGTGCGGTCCGCCTCCACAACGAACAGAATCTGCCCAACCACCTGCGCCAGCACCGCGGGATCCGACGTGGACAGGCAGGGCGGGGCATCCAGAATCAGCAGGCGATCGGCGTAACGGCGCCCCAGACTTTGGATCAGCCGCGTCATTTCCTTGGTGGAGAACAGTTCGGCACTGCGTTCGCGCTCCCGCCCCACCGGCAGGATGGACAGACGTTCGATCGGCGTTTTCACGATCAGAGGGGCCGGGTCCAGCTTGGGGTTCGCCGCCAGGTCCAACAGCCCGCGCGCCTGCGCCAACCCAAGATTGTAGCAGATCGAATCGCGCTTGGAGTCAGCATCGACCAGCAGGACATGGTGGTCCCCCTGGCGGGCGATGCTGCCGGACAGATTGGTGGACATAAAGCTCTTGCCCTCGCCCGGCCGGGCGCTGGTGACGAGCAGAAGGTTGGAAAAACCGGGTTCGGCACCCGGGCCAAATGCCGATCTGATGATCTGGCGCTGCACCAGCCGGAATTCCTCGGATATCCGGGTGCGGGTGCGCGACCAGTCAACCATGCCCGCGCGTTCGAGCGACAGGGCATCGATCGAGGACGGGCCTTGCACCAGGGCGGACGTCGGATCTCCGGGGAACGCGCGCGGTGTAACCAGGGTTTCAGGCGCCGCGAACTCTGACTGACGATCCAGAACCGCGGCCGGGCTTCCTGCCATGTCGGCCGGCTGACCCAGAACGTGTGCCTGCCGCAAAATAGCGGGGGATGGCAGGACGGGGCCGACCGGCGCATCGGCCCGCGCCAGACCATTGGCATCCCCGGGCCCAACCGGGATTTGTGCCATGATGGCCGGAGAAGGCGGTGGCGGCGCGAACAGCGACGATCGCCGGGTTTGCGCGGATTTAGACAAGGCGGCATCAGCGGCCGGGCCCGGCGTTGGCGGGGCGCCGGGTTGAACCAGCAACTGCGCGGCGGAGTCTTCAAGCGCGCCCGACCGCAGCAGACGCTCTGCGACGCGTTCGACCAAATGAGAAGCCTTCGGTATCAACATTAAGCGCCAGCTCCGGCGGGTCGGATCGAGTCCGTCATGGTTAGATCAAGGCCGCCGAACGAAGGATGTGAAGGATGAGCCCGCCGTAAACGCCCACCAGCACCGCGACGGCCGAACCGAAGCGCATGACCGTCATCAACCGTTGGCGGAACGGAATCAGCCCCAAAACGGAAATTCCGCCCAGGACCGGCAGTCCCAGATTACGAAGCTCATCGACCGTAGAGAACGAGCGGTCGAGCTGCCCGAACAGGATTGTCAGACCCACGCCGGTACCCAGGCCACCCAGCAGCACGCCTGTCACCAGCAGCATGCGGTTCGGGGCAACCGGCAGACGCGGAATTTCCGGCGGGTCGATGATCTGAAGCTTAACCTTATCGGCCTGAGTGTCGGCAGCCTGGGCGATATTCGCGGATTGCAAGCGCCCGAGCAGTTCTTCGTAGTTCTTGCGGAGTACACCGTAATCGCGATCCATGTTTTGGTATTCGGCGATCAGGCCGGGTTGCTCGCGCTGCACCTTCTCCAGCCGCTCGCGATATCGAACCGCGTCGTCGCGCTGGCGCTGCAACGAAATGATGTTGGTATCTGCCTCGATCAGTTTCACCTTCAACTGGTCATAAACCTGATTGGGCACCGATCGCTTGATCGTATTCGCCGCATTGTTGCGCGCGGTCGCGGCATCCGTGGCCGCAGTCGCGGCGGCGGTCGGATGCGGTTCGTTCTTCAGTGCTTCGATCAGCTTGCGCTGCGCGATCACATCCGGATGCTGATCGGTGTCGCGCAACAGCAGCATATTAAGCTGGTCCTCGGCCTCCTGCAGGCGGCTTCGCCCCGCCGGCCCAGCCGCCAGACCGAAGCCGTTGGGTCCGCCACTTTCCACCACCAGCATGGGCGGGGTGTTCTCGACCTCTTGCTTCAGCGCATCGCGGGATATGAGTGCATCCTGAAGTTTGCCTTCCAGGGCGGCCGCCTGAATGCGGGCGTTTTCCAGCGCCGGCACATTCGGGTTGTTATCGGCTGGCAGAATTTCGATATACCGCGCGCGAAAATCCGCGCGGCGCTTTTCGGCGGCGCGCAGCTGCTGCTCATACGACTGGATCTGCCGTTCCAG
>JAJZEV010000013.1 GCA_021805665.1 Pseudomonadota bacterium | reverse complement strand
GGGGCGACGAAGCCAAACACGGGGGCGCCCCGGACCCTCGGGACAAACACCGCCCCGCCCCTCGCGATATCTACGTCCGCGACAGCCGCATCGACTCCCCGAAAGGCATCGAGGTGCCAACGCGGGACTTCCGGTAAATGTTGCCAACGACCGGGGAGAGGTGGCCGGGCAAATTCGGACAGCCCGATAAGTGGAAACTCTGCCTGAGAGCGGCGGGAATGCAGCGGATCAGGAGCGACAATGGCAAGACGGGCACGTCGGACGCACAATCCGGCTTTCAAGGCGAAGGTGGCATTGGCTGCCATCAAGGGCGAAAAGACGCTGGCTGGACTAGCGGGTCGTGTCATTGACAGCGGGTGGAATGTTCGAATCGACCGGGCGCTCGATGGGCTGCTCCGTGCAATCGATAATGACAGCCTCGGCATTGCGCCGGGTCAGCCGGGGCGGGGTGCAAGCCATATAGCGGCTTCATCATCGCTTCGGTTGGCTTGATTGCCCGGCATACGGCGCTGCGGCCGCCCTAATAAAAGAAACACGGGAACTCCGGCGTTACGCAGCAGTGACAATACATCAACATGATCGGCGGTTGGTGCTCCAGACCGACGATTTCGTGCTGGCGCGCTTCCTGGACGTTGGCACCCTGCGTCGAAGCCTGGTGGGCGAGAATGGGCTTGGCACGGGCGGAGGCTCCTTCGCGCTCAAGGAGGCCCGGGAATCTCCTGTCTTGCGGTAAACACGCCGCTGGAGGCGAATGTTCGTCACGAGTCTAGTTCATATCCTGAATTTACAGCCCCGTGACCTGATACTGAAATCAGTATTGCGTTGTCAATGAACCGCAGCCGCGCTATTTTAGCGCCTTGATTCGATCCTGGGTCGTCATGACATTCGATATGTTCCGTCAACATCTTGGTTCCGTTTATCGTTCTGCCGTTACAGGCCGGGCACTGGGTCGGGACGCAGCAGGTGACTATCCATCCCGTCTTCGCCGGTTGCAGGCGCTTTTGAACATTCCGCTGGAAAATGCGCCCCCAATGGTTCTTCGCTCGCTTGCTGGCGGATTGCGGCAGGATGCCCGCGTGGTAGCCAGCATACCGCCGCGAGTGGTCAGTGACATTGTCGTCGCTCTTCGTGCCTATGCTGGCTTTCTTGAAGGCTATGTCGAAACCGAGTCTGTCTTATGTCTCTCTCCGCAGATCGTGTACCAATATCTGGTGTCGCTCGATTTTCTGTCGATACAAACGCAGAGTAAGGCGTTGATCCAGTTAGAGAGGGGCGATATCAAAATATATGTCAGGCTTGATAGCAATGAATCTATCGTGATACATCCGGAATTCGAAGCCTGTTACACGAAGCTGATATCGGCCTCAGGTATAAATCATATGCCTCATCTCCAATTTTACAACAGTCAGTATATGACTTTATTTCCCACCCGACAGACCGGACATGGCGTAATGCATTATGGCATTCAATTTGCTTTCGCAAATCGGCCTTCCATAAAAGATTTCATTTCGGTATTGGAGAGTGCGTTGGCGATCGACAGCCCATTTGCAAACGATCGAACGCTAAAGGACACGATTTTGCAGCCTGATACTGAGAAATTGGCATTGCAAAACGCTCGTATCGGTCAGGGACGTTTCCGGGCAGATTTATTGGATCTATGGCAAGGACGCTGCGCCCTGACGGACGTCGAGATGCCTGAATTGCTGCGGGCATCCCATATCAAGCCCTGGCGAACAAGCAACAACTCCGAAAAGCTGGACCCCTTTAACGGCCTGCTTCTTGCGGTACATCTGGACGCGCTTTTTGATCGGTTGCTGATCACGTTTCAGGACACAGGAGAAATGGTATTGTCGAAGAGACTCTCGTTTCAGGATTGCGAGGCCTTCGGCGTGATGCCCGCTCGCAGGAAGCTTCTGCTGAGTTCCGATCACCTTCGATTTATGAAGGACCATCAAGACCGGTTTGCCGTAAACGAACGGCAGTACACATGAAGTGCGCGATGGCCCCGGATCGGCGGGGGCATTGCTGGCAGGCACCGGCAAACCGGCGGGCGGCACGTCCGCAGCCGGGCCCGTGGGGACGCAAGGTGCGACAAGGCGCTGACGAAGCCGCGTCGGGCGGGCGACCTGACACGGCCGTAGGTGAGGTGCGGATGTGTGACCATCCGAACGGCACGCTGGTTGGCAAGACGGGCAATGTTCGGTTGTTGACTAATTTCGGGCTTCGCAGGCGGCCTCACCGCCGTCCGGGGTTGGACCTGCCAGGAGGGCGGGAAATCGTGGCCCTCCCGATGCACTTCAACACCGGCCTGCTCGTGTCAGTGGCCTTGACAATCGATCCTTGCAATGGCCCCGGTGCAGCAGACGATAAACCATGGCGTGCCATGCCTGCACACGCATCCCACGAGCAGTTTCAATGCTGCCGGCAAACGCATCACATTGACTCCAACCCCAACCATCGATCATGTGACGCCGTTTTAACATCCAGCCCGTCCGGAAGTGGCCTGCGCCCGCTCGCCCCAACCGGCCCAAAATCGGCCGCTTAGCCATGCTTCTTGTTATCGACGCCGGCAATACCAACATCGTCTTTGCCGTTCACGACCCGTCGGGCTGGCGCGGTGTCTGGCGCATCCGAACCGATGCGCAACGCACGTCCGACGAATACGCGGTATGGCTGAACAGCCTGCTGACTCTCTCCGGTCTGAAGCGCGAGGAAATCGCCCGGGCGGTCATTGGCACCGTGGTGCCGGCGGCGTTGTACCACCTGCGGCGTCTATGCCGCGACTGGTTCAACGTAGAGCCGCTGATCGCGCGGGCGAGCCTGGACTGGGGATTCGAGATCAAGATCGATCAGCCCAACGAGGTTGGGGCGGATCGGCTGCTGAACGCGATGGCCGGGCATCAACATCTTGGCGGCCCGCTGATCGTTGTCGATTTCGGCACCGCGACCACATTCGATGTGGTAGATATCGATGGTGCCTATATGGGTGGGGTGATTTGCCCGGGCATCAACCTGTCGCTGGAGGCCTTGCATCAGGCCGCTGCCCGCCTGCCGCGCATTGGCATCGGCCGGCCGCAGTCGGTGATCGGGCGGTCCACGGTGCCGGCGATGCAGTCGGGCATGTACTGGGGGTATATCGGCCTGATCGAAGGGCTGATTACCCGGATAAAAACGGAATTCGGCGGCCCGATGAAGGTCGTCGCCACTGGCGGACTTGCCCCCTTGTTCGCCGAGGGCACGCTAATGATCGAGCATATGGCACCCGATCTGACTCTGGATGGCCTGCGGATGTTGGCGGAGCGCAACCCAGCGCCCACATTGCCCCGGGAACGAACGCGCCTAATGGACCATGATTGATTGAACACGAATAACGGAACGACACCTTAAATATGGACTCAGAAACTGGCGAACTGGCCTTCCTGCCCCTGGGCGGGACGGGCGAAATTGGCATGAATCTCAACCTGTATCGCTGGCGTGAGGCAGGACACGAAAAATGGCTGGCAGTGGATTGCGGCATCGGCTTCGGCGGCAGCGAACTGCCCGAGGTCGAAGTGATGATGGCAGACCCCGGCTTCATCGCCGACCGCAAGGACAAACTGGTCGGGCTGGTCATCACCCACGCCCATGAAGATCACATCGGTGCCGTCGCCTGGCTGTGGCCGCGCCTCAAATGCCCGATCTACTGCACCCCGTTCGCAGCAGCGGTGTTGCGCAGAAAGCTGGCCGAGAACGGACTGACCAACCAGGTCAAAATTCACGTCGTTCAACCGGGCGGCAGCTTCGACCTGAAGCCGTTCGCGCTGCGCTTCATCAAGCTGGCGCACTCGATCCCGGAAGCGCAGGCGCTGGTGATCGATACCCCTGCCGGCACCGTGCTGCATACCGGCGACTGGAAGATCGACCCCAACCCGCTGATCGGCTCGCCGACCGATGAGGCGGCCCTGGCGCAACTGGGCGAGCAGGGCGTTCTGGCGATCGTCTGCGACTCCACGAACGCCATGGTCGAAGGCCACTCGGGCAGCGAACTCGATGTCCGCAGGACGCTGTCCGCCTTGGTGCGCGACCTGCGCGGCCGCGTCGCCGTGACCTGCTTCGCCAGCAACGTCGCGCGCATGGAATCCGTGGCGCTCGCCGCCCGCGACGCCGGCCGCAGCGTGGCCATCGTCGGCCGGTCGCTGCGCAACATGGACGCCGCCGCGCGTGAGTGCGGCTATATGAAGACGCTGCCGCCGTTCCTGACCGAGGACGACATCGACGATGTCCCCGACGACAACATCCTGCTGCTGATCACCGGCAGCCAGGGCGAGGCCCGCAGCGCCCTGTCGCGGATCGCCCGCGACGACCATCCCCGGGTCTCGCTGGGCGAGGGCGATACTGTCATCTATTCCTCGCGGATGATCCCCGGGAATGAAAAGGCCATCGCCACCGTCCAGGACAGCCTGGTGCGGCGCGGCGTGCGGCTGATGACCGACGACGATCATCTGGTCCACGTCTCCGGCCACCCGGCGCGCGACGAACTGCGCCGGATGTACAAGCTGGTGAAGCCGCGCTACTCCGTCCCCGTTCATGGCGAGTGGCGCCATCTGTCCGCCCACGCCGAACTGGCTCGGGAGGCTGGATCGACCCCGTTCATGATGGAAGACGGCGACATCATCACGCTGTCGCCGGGCCGTCCGGAGATTACCGACAGCGCGCCCGTCGGCCGCCTGGTGCTGGATGGCACCCGTCTTGTTCCGCTTAAAGGCGAGGTGATGTCCGCCCGCCGCCGCATGCTGTTCAATGGCATCGTCGTCGCCAGTCTGGCCGTCGATCGGACGGGTGCGTTGCTGGGTCAGCCCAAGCTGAGCGCGCCCGGACTGCTGGACCCGGACGATCCCGACACCACGCGCGTTGCCGACGATTTCGCCGAGACGCTGCGCGATCTGCCATCCAGTTTGCGGCGCGACGACGCCGGACTGGAAGATGCGGCACGTTCGGCGCTGCGCCGGGCGCTGGGACGGAAACTGGGAAAGCGTCCGCTGGTGGATGTGCATTTGATTCGGGTCTGATTGCCATGAACTGGTTCACAGGCATCGTGTTGTTTGTGATGATTTGGTGGACCGCGTTGTTCGCGGTCCTGCCGATCGGCACCAAACCGGTGATACAGCCGGACGACAAAAGCGGCTGGCGCGGTGCGCCGGAGCGCCCGCGCATCCTGCGTAAGGTCGCGATCACCACGATGGTCGCATGTGTACTCTGGACGGCTTCGTATCTGCTGATCCAAAGCGACTATGTCAGCTTCCGACACGGCTATTTCGCCGACCAGGACGATTAGGCTTATTTTTCAGGACGTTATGTTGGGAATGCCCCGCCTCGACGAATGGAGGACCATGTCCTCGATCCGTCGGGCGGATGGCGTTTCCTCCCCAAACCCAGGCAACTTACTGACCGGTAAGCGGCCTGGCGACTTGTTAACCAATCCGCGTCGTGAAGTCACGGGGTTTCATTGCATTGCATCCCGATAACGCGGATTTTATTACGGAAAAATGTTGTGCAACGCACAAAAATTACCAAATCTCGCGGAATCTATCCCAGTCCGAACTTCGCGGCCCGTCCGAACAGGCACTATACTTCCCGCAGCCGATGTGTTGCCCGTATTAAGACTGTAAACGGCCAACCGAGTCCCATGGTCACGCAAACCCGGTAGCGCGGCGGGGGCAAAAGCGTTACCACCCAATCCCTCGACACCAGGAACGGAACCCGATCGCGATGCGCCTGTCCCGCGGCTTTATCCCCACGCTCAAGGAAACGCCGAATGAGGCGCAAATTGCCTCGCACCGGCTTATGCTGCGGGCCGGGCTGGTGCGTCAGACGTCCGCCGGCATTTACGCCTGGCTTCCGCTTGGGCTGCGCGTGCTGCGCAATATCGAGCGGCTGGTGCGGGAGGAGCAGGACCGGGCCGGCGCGCAGGAAATCCTGATGCCGACGATCCAGCCGGCCGACCTGTGGCGCGAAAGCGGCCGTTACGACGATTACGGCGCGGAGATGCTGCGTATCAAGGACCGGCACGACCGCGACATGCTGTACGGGCCGACCAACGAGGAAATGGTCACCGACCTGTTTCGTCAGGCGGTCAAAAGCTACAAGGAACTGCCGCAAATCCTCTACCACATTCAGTGGAAGTTCCGCGACGAGGTCCGTCCCCGCTTCGGCGTGATGCGCGGGCGCGAATTCCTGATGAAGGACGCGTATTCGTTCGATCTGGACCACGCGGGTGCGGTGGCCAGCTACCGCAAGATGATGCTGGCCTATATGCGGACCTTCCAGCGGATGGGCCTGAAGGCGATCCCGATGGAGGCCGATACCGGCCCGATCGGCGGCGATCTGAGCCATGAATTCATCATCCTGGCCCCGACCGGCGAGAGCCAGGTGTATTACGACGCGGCGTTCGAGGAGATCGACTACCTGTCGGCCGGTGCCGGCGGTTTCAGCCACGAAAGCCCGGAGGATCTGGAGCGGTTCTTCAAGGAGATGACCACCCACTACGCCGCCACCGACGAAAAGCACGATCTGGGCCGGTGGGAGCAGGTGGCCGCCAAGCGCGAGGGCCGTGGCATCGAAGTCGGCCACATCTTCTACTTCGGCACCAAATACACCAAGTCGATGAACGCCACGGTCGCCGGCCCCGACGGCAAGCCGATGCACCCGGAAATGGGCAGCTACGGCATCGGCGTGTCCCGCCTGGTGGGCGCGGTGATCGAGGCCAGCCACGACGACAATGGGATCGTCTGGCCCGACAGCATCGCCCCGTTCAAGGCGGCGATCCTGAACCTGAAGGTCGGCGACGCCGCCTGCGATGCGATGTGCGAGCAGTTGTACGCCGCGTTTGGCGGCAATGCGCTGTACGACGATCGAACCGACCGGGCGGGCGCGAAGTTCGCCGACGCGGATCTGATGGGCCATCCCTGGCAGATCGTTGTCGGACCACGCGGCGCCGCGGCCGGCAAAGTGGAACTGAAACGCCGCGCGACCGGCGAACGGGTCGAGGTTTCGGTGGAAGAAGCGCTGAAACTGTGCGGCGCGGCGTGATTTCTCGCCTCGTGTCGGGCGAGCGGCGCGCCTGATGTTCGGGCCGTTCGAACGCATGGTCGCCGGACGCTATCTTCGCGCCAGGAAGGGCGAGCGATTCGTCTCGATCATCGCCATCTTCTCGCTGATCGGCATTGCCCTGGGCGTGGCAACGCTGATCGTCGTCACCTCGGTCATGAGCGGCTTTCAGGTGGAGCTCGTCTCGCGCATCCTGGGGGTGAACGGGCACATCACGATCGAGGCCTATGCCGGCCAGAAACTGGACAACTACCAGCCGCTGGTCGCGCAAATCCGGGGCATCGGGGACGTTGTATCGGCCACTCCGGTGCTGGATGGACAGGCGTTGCTCAGCACCGAAGGCGGCGGCGCGCGCGGCGGGCTGGTGCGCGGCATCGGCCTGGACGATTTACGGGCGCTGCATCCGATCAGCGACCATATCCTGGCCGGATCGTTGGACGACTTCACCGGCGACGATGCCATTGTCGTGGGCATCGGCCTCGCCAGCACCTATCGGCTGCGCGTCGGGTCGCCCCTGACGGTGATCTCGCCCGAGGGCGCGGCGACCGCGTTCGGCACCATCCCGCGCGTGCGGGCTTATAAGGTGGTGGCGATCTTCGACGCCGGGTTGAACGACTACAACAGCAGCGTCGTGTTTCTGCCGCTGCCCGCCGCGCAGGTGTTCTTCCAGAAGCCGAACGCGGTCACCGGGATCGAGATCAGGCTGCGCGATCCCGACCAGGTCGGGGAAGTCGGCATGCAACTGGGGCCAATGCTACGCGGCCGGCAAGTGTATGCGCGCGACTGGCGGCACGCCAACGACACCATCATCGGCGTCTTGCAGGTGCAGAAGGATACGATGTTCATCGTCCTGGGCATGATCGTGCTGGTGGCCGCGTTCAACGTCGTGTCGTCGCTGATCATGCTGGTCAAGGACAAGCGCGCCGACATCGCCGTGCTGCGGACGATCGGTGCCTCCAGCTTCGCGGTGCTGCGCATCTTCCTGATGTGCGGCGCCTTTGTGGGCGTGACCGGCACACTGATCGGCACCGTCATCGGTGTGGTGTTCTGCCACTACATCCACGCCATTCAGCACTTCGTCGAGCAGATCACCGGCGGGCGGGTGTTCGATGCCTCGGTGTTCATGCTGACCGAACTGCCGAACACCATCGACTGGGCGGATGTGATCCGCGTCGTCGCGCTGGGCCTGATCCTGTCGTTGCTGGCGACGCTGTATCCAAGCTGGCGCGCCGCCCGAACGGACCCGGTGGAGGCGCTGAGGCATGAATAACCCCCTGGTTCTGCGCGCCGTCACCCGGGTTTATCGCGGCGATGCCGGCGAGCTGCCGGTGCTGCGTGGCGCCGATTTGTCGGTGCGCGCCGGGGAGATCGTCGCGTTGGTGGCGCCGTCCGGGGCGGGGAAGTCCACGCTGCTGCATGTTGCTGGCCTGCTGGACCGGCCGGATGACGGGTCGGTGCTGATCGAGGGCCGCGATGCCGGCGGCTTGCCGGATGCCGCACGCACCGCGATCCGCCGCGACACCATCGGCTTCGTCTATCAGTTCCATCACCTGTTGCCCGAGTTCACCGCGCTGGAGAACGTCGTCCTGCCGCAGATGATCGCGGGAAAGCCGCGCCAGTTAGCCGAGGAGCGCGCCCGAACCCTGCTGACGACCTTCGGGCTGGCGTCCCGGCTGGGGCACCTGCCGGGTAAATTGTCGGGCGGGGAGCAGCAGCGGGTCGCGATCGCCCGGGCGCTGGCGAACGGGCCGAAATTGCTGCTGGCGGATGAGCCGACCGGCAATCTGGATGTCGCGACCGCCGAGTCGGTGTTTGCCGAACTATTGGGGATCGTGCGCGATCACGGGCTGGCGGCGCTGGTGGCGACGCATAATCCGGAGCTGGCGGCGCGGATGGACCGGACGGTGACGTTGCGGGACGGGCGGTTGATTTGAACCCGGCGTGCAACGATCAACGGGAGCTAAAGGTTGCGGCTTTAAGCGATCCTGTCCCCCGCGGCATTCACGAGGCGGTCTTGTCCGGGCAGGTGGATGGAGTCTTACTCTCTGGTCGGCTAAATCGGCGGCAGATGTCGATGTTCGATGTTCATCATCGCCGTCAGCCCGGCCCCAAGGCGATGCCAGAGCGTAATCACGAGATCGGCGATCTCCCTGGCGATCAGGCGGTTGCCTTCGATGGTCAGTTCCATCGCTTCGGCGCTGGTGGTCCAGAAATCAGGTTCCTGCATAACGGCATGCCTTTCGATCGAAATCGGAAAGGACGCCTCCATCCCCGTTGCACTGCAACATAGGACAGTACCTCAGCCGTTTCAACGGAAATGCCGCCGGTTAAACCAGCTTCGCCTCGAACGGCGGCAGCAGGTCGGGCGCATCGAATTCAAGCACCCACAGATCGGGGTCGAATTTCACCTGCCGAGCGATATAAGCGTCGGCGGCTGTGTCATCGACCGGGCCGGGACCGGTTGCCCGCATCCAGGCGAGCTCCCCGTCGCCGGACCGCAGTTGCGACAGCACCGAAACCTGCTTGTCGTTGCGCAGCACGACCAGCACGCCGCCGGCGTCGGGATCGCCCTTGCGAACCACGACGCCATAGCGGCCGTCGGCGTTGCCCATTCGCAACGCCATACTCACCCACAACCCCGCCTTGACGCGAGGCTCGCTCATTTGCCGATGATACGGCGGGCGATGGCCATGCGATGCACTTCCGAGGGGCCTTCATAGACCCGCATGGTGCGAACCTTCTGCGCCATCAGCTGCAGCGGCAGTTCCTTCGCCACGCCCATGGCGCCGAACGCCTGCATCGCGTGATCCACGACCTCGGTGGCCATTTCGGTGCCGTACAGCTTCACCATCGACGCCTCGGTGCGGACATCCTTGCCGGCATCGGCCTTTGCGGCGGCGTCGTAGACCATCAGCCGGCAGGCGTGGATTTTCATCGCGGCGTCGGCGATCCACCACTGAATCGCCTGGCGGTCGGCCAGCCGCTGCCCGAACGTCACCCGCTGCTTCGTATGCTCCACCATCATATCCAGCGCTCGGCGGGACATGCCGATGCACCACGCGCCCATCTGCAGACGGCGCACCGTCAGGCGCAACTGCATCGGCGCGTAGCCCTTGCCCTCGATACCCAGGATCTGGCTGGCCGGAATGCGGCAATCGTCGAACACCAGCTCATAGGTCCGCTGGCCGCCGATCATCGGAATCTCGCGCTCGATGATGAAGCCCTTGGTGCCGCGCTCCACGATGAACGCCGTCACGCCGTCGGCGCGTTTGCCCTCGCCGGTGCGGGCCATGACGATGACGAAGTCGGCCTGGGGAACGCGGCTGACCCAGATCTTGCGGCCGTTGATCACCCAGTCGCCGCCGTCCTTCACCGCGCGCGTGGTCATGCCGGCTGGATCGCCGCCCGCCCCGGGTTCGGAGATCGCGATGGCTGAATGGGCTTCACCGCGAGCGTATGGTTCGAGGTATTTACGCTTCTGTTCGTCGTTCGCCACCGCGATCAGCATGTGCAGGTTCGGGCTGTCGGGCGGGAAGGTGAACGGCACGCAGGTGCGGCCCTGTTCCTCATACACGCCCACCAAGGCGGAGTAGGGCAGGTTGGCGCCGCCGTATTCTTCCGGCACGTCCAGGCCCCACAGGCCCAGTTCCTTGCATTTGTTCAGCAGCACCGCCTCTTCCTCGGGCGGCAGGCCGGATTTCTGGCCGGACATTTCGCGGGCGAGGACGCCCTTTTCCAGCGGAATCACGTCGCGGTCGATGAATTTCGCGACGAGGTCCTGAAGCATCCGGTGTTCTTCGGGCAATTCGAACATGCAGGCGTTTTCCTGGTTGGTTAGAGTCGTCCGCCAAGCGGGTGCGCGAGAAGGAAGCACGATCCAGAGGCGCCGTCACGTCTGGGGGTATCAAACGCCGGAGGGTGTCCGAACGGGTCGTGCGTGAGGCCGGCGAGCCCGGGGAGATCGAAGCGGGATAGCGGCTGCATTGTCTGCGATTTTACTTGCCGGGAGTTCTGATGAACGACACGACAGCCGTCTCCGCCTCCGACGTTATAGCGATCCTACTTGATCCGGCTGGTTGGGCTGGAACAGGAACCCGGCGATTTGCTTGGGCGAGAGGTCCAGATTCTGCCCGAACCGATCCGTAATGAGCGTGCGACGCGGATAGCCTGCGGAGCGATGACCTTCGATACGATGCGGTCGAACGCTGCCTGGAACGCATCCGTAAGGTGGCTTTCCGCTTGGGTGACCAGGCGGACGAGTTGATGTCGCAACAACCCTGGCGGGCGAACCGGGGGTTGGGAGACTGCTTGCGTCATGGCTAGGATCAAATAGACACCAGTATTCTTGGGAATGTCGTCTCGGGGCGTCTGCCAAAGCTCAAAGACGATGCATCGGAGGCGCTGGAGGGATTGGCCGGCCGTAACCGAGACCCGAAGCGGGAAACCTGATTTTGAAACTGAAAGCCTCTCAGGGAAAGGAAGCTTGCCTCATGGTGACTTCTCGAGTCGCACGCAGTGCCATGGACCTCTGTCTCGTTTGCCAAAGTCGATCTTACCGGGGGACCAGTTTCCCCTTTTCATGGACTGCGCCCGTAATATTCACCTCCATTGCTTGTCTTGGAGAAGCCGGCCCCGACACCGGGGGAGGTACTACCGCGTCGAAAGTCCTCCCCCGTATTGGCCGCCGGCATTATTGACCGCTATCGCCCCACGAACTTCGGTGCGCGC
>JAJZEV010000273.1 GCA_021805665.1 Pseudomonadota bacterium | reverse complement strand
CAGTGCATTATCCTCTGCCGTTTGGCGATTTCCCGCAGGGTCGTCAGCAGCGCGCCGACGGCCCGGACGGCGATGGGCTTGCCTTTCGGTTTCGCACCGCCGGCCAGCGCCACCGCATCGCCACACAGCCCGTCCAGCCAGGCGCCGATCGCGCTTTTGCGTTCCTGCTCCGCCGCCTTGATCGCCTTTGTCCTTGCCTGGCGGTCGCCGCCGGCTGGCACGGTGTCCGAAACCGGCGGCAACCACAGCAGGGCGTGCCAGCAGTCCAGGAACGCGCGCAGCGGGGCGGTCGCTTCCTCGACGACTTCGAACGCCTGCACGCTTTCCCGCACCTGGGAGATATCGGCGTCGGCCAGTTCCTCGATCCGGGCCATGCCGGCGGCGGCGCCCTTGGCAGTGGCGATGGCGCTGTAGAGTGCCAAACCGCCGGCTTTCGCATTCCCGGCGCCGCTGGTGGTGCTTTCAATATCGGCTACCCAGGCACCGAACAGCGAATCGCCGCAGCGCAGGTGATGATCCAGGAACGACAGCGGCGCGCCAACGGTGAAACTGTGCAGCCACAGCGACAGTTTCGCCAGTTCCACCGCCAGCGGGTTGCGGTCCACGCCATAGACCACGCGTTTCAGCACCAACCGGCGCACCAGATGCCGGTCGTCCAAATGTTCCGGCCGGTACGCCCAGCCATGCAGTTTCGCCGCGCCCTCGATTTTCGCCCGTTCCGCCTCGATCCGGTCGGCCAATGGGGAGTTGTAGCCCTCCACGGCCCCGTCCAACTGTGCGATCACCGCCGCCTCTTCCATGCTCAGCAGCACGGCGTCGGCCAGCCGGTCCACCACGGTGACCAGGAAATGGCCGGACCCCATCGACGGGTCCACGAGTTTTAGGCAGAGCAAAGCCTCCGCCGGGTCGGTTCGGCGGAGATCGGCGATTTTTTCAGCGGCCGGGCGTCGGTCGCTTTTCACGGTTTCGGCGTTTGCCTTGAATGCCGCGCGGCGTTCCGTCACATGCGGGCCGATGGTCGAATCCAGGATCAGGCGCACCAGCGATGGCGGGGTGTAGAACGACCCGCTCAGCTTGCGGGCGGAGCTGTCGGCGCTGAGGGTGACGGCGCCGCTGGCGTCAACGGCGACATCGAAATCCAGCAGCCGTTCGTAGATCGCGCCGAGTTGCTGCACGGAAAGGTCGCGGTAGTTCACCGACCGCATCTCCGCCCCGTCCTTGCGGCGGGACAATCCGTCCAGAATGCCAGCGAGCGCGGCGTCGGGCAGTTCCGCCTTGTGCAGCAACGGGGCTTCGCGCTGGTCGAACAGGCCGCCGTTGTAGGCGGGCAATCCCATGGCATCGCTGCCCTTGTCGATCGCCTTGAACAGCGTTTGCAGTTCGCTCCACCAGAAGGCGTCGGTTTCGGACAGCCTTTGTCTGGTGTCCAGGGCCAGGGCAACCGCCTGACGCAGATGGGTCAGGGATCGCGGTTGATATCCCTTGTGAGTAACGGGCAGCAGGTCGCGATCTTCGGCGTACAGCACGAACAGCAGGCGGTACAGCAGCACCACCGCACTGTGGCGGATGGTGTCGGGCCATGCCGGATCGGCGGGATTCCGCGCCGGATCGGCGGCACCGAGCGCCTTCAGCAGCGCGGGATAGACGGTGTCGAAGACGCTGCGGGACAGATCGGCCGTGACCCGTTCCTGCCATGCGCGTCCTTGGTCCATCGCCCGGAGCACAAATGGCCGGCCGGTGGCGTCAGACGCGAAGGCGTCGCGGCGGAAGAACAGCAGGAAGGCTTTCAGTCTGGCCAGGCCGGTTGGCGTATCCGCTTCGGCGGTCAGGGCCGGCAGATCGGCTTCCAGAAAGCGATCCGCCATGGACGACGCGCCGGCGAAGTACAGGCGCCAGATCCGGCCATTGGTGAGCAATGCCCAGCGGAGCAGGCCGGCGGTGTGTTCGTCGGCGAGCCGAAGATAGCGCAACGCCTGCGATGCAGGTGTTCGCACGATCTTGCCGGCGGCCCGATCCAGCGGAAGGTCCCATGCCTTATTTTCGTTGACGACGGCGGCTTGCTTCCAGCGATCGATTCCGGGCGGCTGATCGAGCGCATGGCGCTGCGCTCCGGGGTCGAGGAACAACAGCGCGTCGGGCACGTCTTCGCGGCGTCTGCCGGCGGGTTGTTGCGGGAGGTGAAACCAGCCGAGCGCGGCAAGGATGGGAAAGACGATCAGGGCTTCGGTTTCGGCTTCGCCGAGCTTTCCGGATGCCGGGACGTGGGAAAAGCAGGATTTCGCGAGGTGGGCGAAGGCCAGCGCGTCCGCGTCGGGCAGGGCATCCGCATCGGGCTTGATGCCTTCATCGAGATAGTAGCCGCTGAATAGCGCGCCCCCGATCATGGGTTTGTTGCCCCGGGTCCGCCCCGGGATTGTCTGCCGGGGGGATTCGCGTTGCCGTGGCGGCTGCTGCCGGGCGGCGTGCTACGTTGGGTTAACAATTGGCTCTCCGGTGGCGCTTCGATGCTGTCTTAACACGAATCTAGCAGCGGGAGGGGGGACGCGCAGCATGCCATGGGGGGCGATCCACGGCCGTGGTTCCCGGGGGTTAACGGATAGAGCGGCGCGGTTGCTTTTGTAACGCAGAGATCGCCGAGAACCGCAGAGTTCGCAGAGATGCGGTTTGCGGCTGCGCCCGCTGGTATCTGGTTGGCCAGGGCCGCGGGGCTTGTGGCGAAAATCCATCGGTGGGCATCCGCGTCACTGGCGGGACACAAAGCCGGGGATCGGCCGGGTATTTTAGTGGCTATGGGGCCCGGGTCCGCCATGACAGTCTCCGCCTTCGGCGGTTTGGATTTCGTCGGTCGGTGCGCGGATGGCCGGGACTTCGCGTGGACAAGACGGTTGGGGGCTTTTTGCGCTGGTCATTCAGGAGTTGAGGCGCGGAAAAAGGCGAAGTCCCGGGTGGCCGCGCCACGCACGGCCATGACACCGGAGGGTAGAAGACGCCGGTGGCGCCGGCTTCAGGCGCGGCCCGCATCGGTCCCGCGTTCGCCGGAAGCGGCGGCGTTGTGGCGGCGGGATTCGGCTGTGGTGACGATGGCATCGACGATCGCGTGGTAGCCGGTGCAGCGGCAGTAATTGCCGGACAGGTGTTCTCGGATGGTTTCGCGATCCGGGGCCGGATCGTGCGACAGCAAATCCTGTGCGGCGATCAACATCCCCGGCGTACAGTAGCCACACTGCAAGGCGTTGCGGTCATGAAACGCCATTTGCAGGTCGGCGATTTCGCCGCTGTCCGACAGGCCCTCGATCGTTTCGACCGCGCAGCCGTCGGCCTGCACCGCCAGCACCAGGCATGCCCGGGCCAGTGCGCCGTCGATCCGCACGGTGCAGGCGCCGCAGACCCCGTGTTCGCAGCCCAGATGGGTGCCGGTCAGCGACAGATGTTCGCGCAGGAAGTCGCCCAGATGCACACGCGGTTCCACCTCCGCGCCGATGGCCTCGCCGTTGACGGTCAGCTCGATTTTCATGGCTGGAGTCCCAATGCCGTCAGTGCGCGCCGACGCAGTACGCCGGCCAGATGCAGTCGCATAGCCGCCGTTGCCTGCAGGTCGGTTGGCGGGTCCAGGTCCAACGCCTCCGATGCCTGGAACAGCACGGGCCGGTCGGCGACCGAGAAGAACGCCAGACGCTCGCCCGAGGCGGCCAGCCCGACGATGGCATAGTCGCCGCTGCGCCGGGCGATCTCGTGGAAAAAGAAGTTGGGGGTGGGGAGGGGGATTTGGATGCCGGTCAGCATTTCGTCCGGTTCCAGGGCGGTCTGGAACAAGCCGGCGAAGAAGTCCCCGGCGGCGATGGTGCGGGTGCCGCTGATGGAGGTTGCCTCGATCGCCGCGTTCAGGGCCAGCATGCAGGCGGGCAGTTCCGAGGCGGGGTCGGCATGCGCCAGATTGCCGCCGATGGTGCCGCGTGCCCGGATGGCCGGATGGGCGACGTGGCGCATGGCTTCGGTCAGCAGTGGGGTGTGCGAGGCGACGGTGGCGCTGCGCAGCAGGGCTTCGTGCCGCACCAGTGCGCCGATATGCAGGGTGTTGCCGCGGACCTCGATACCGTCCAGTCCGGTTATGCGGCCGATATCGATCAGTACCGAGGGTGAGGCCAGCCGCAAATTCATCGCCGGCAGCAGGCTTTGGCCGCCGGCCAGCAGGCGGGCGTCGGGGCCGTGCTGGCGAAGCAGCGCGCAGGCTTCGGCGGCGGTGGCAGCCCTGACGTAATCGAATGCCGGCGCTTTCATTCCAGTTCGGTCCCCTTGGCTTGCCCGGTTCGCCGATGGTGAGTACGTGAGCGGCGGGAAAATAACAATCGGAGGGTCCGTCATGGCTGGAACAGTGGGCATTATCGGCCTGGGCATCATGGGCGGGGCAATCGCGGCCAACCTGACCGAGCGTGGGTGGACGGTGTACGGCACGGATATCGATCCGTCGAAGCGGGATGCGTTGGACCGGGCCGGGGGCACCGCGTGCGCCGATATTGCCGCCGTTTGCTCGGCCGCGCCCGTGGTTTTGACCAGCCTTCCGTCGCCGGGTGCGCTGGCTGCCGTGGCCGCCGCCATCGCCGCGACGCCCGCGCCGCGCGTGGTGGTGGAAACCAGCACCATGGCACTGGCCGACAAACTGGCTGCGGAGGCGGTGCTGTCGCAAGCCGGGCATACCGCGCTGGATTGCACGCTCAGCGGCACCGGGGCGCAGGCGGTGAATCGCGACCTGGTGATCTATGCCAGCGGGGATACCGCTGCCATCGCGGCGCAAATGCCGCTGTTCGGCGACTTTGCCCGGGCGGCGCACGATATCGGGGCATTTGGTAACGGCACGCGGATGAAGCTGGTGGCGAACCTGCTGGTGGCGATCCACAACGTGGCGGCGGCCGAGGCGATGGTGCTGGCGAATGCCGCCGGGCTGGACCCCGATCTGGTGGTGAAGATCGCCGGGTCCGGCGCGGGGGCGTCGCGGATGTTCGATATGCGGGCGCCGATGATGGCGGCGCGATCCTATCTGCCGGCGACGATGCGGGTGTCGATGTGGCAGAAGGACATGGACATCATCGGCGCGTATGCGCGCGAACTGGGTGTGTCGCTGCCGCTGTTCGAGGCGAGCGGGCCGATCTACACCCGGGCGATGGACGCGGGGCTGGGGGACCAGGACACCGCGGCGGTGTTCGCGGTGCTGGAGCGGGGTTAAGAATCATCCCGCAACTCCGGCACGGTGAACCACACCCAGACCAGATTGCCGGCCAGCAGCAGGGCCGTTACGACGAACACCCACCGTATCCCGAAGCCGGCGGCGATGCCGCCCCCCATCAGGGGCCCCAGCGAGTTGCCCAGGAACGTCGCCGACGACGTCATGCCATAGACCGTGCCCCGGTTCTCCCGCGATACGCTGCGCCCGATCAGGGCGTTCGCGGTGGGCAGGATGCCGCCGATGAACAGCCCGACGGAGAACCGTTCGGCCAGGAATCCCCAGTAGCTGCCAACGAAAATCTGTGGGATGCTGGTCAGGGTGGCGCCCAGCAGGCAGATCAGCAGCACCTTCCGGTAGCCGATGATGTCGCTGCGGTTGCCCAGAAACGGTGCGGCGACCAAATTCGCCAGGCCGGTGATCGAAAACGCGATGCCGGACAGGGTGGCGATCTCGGGCGGGGAGCCGATGAGCGTCTGCACGAAGATGGTGACCACTGGCGCGATGGTCCGCGTGCTCAACTGCGCCATCAGCAGCACCAGGAACAGCGCGGCCAGGCCGGACGATCCGGTGATCAGCGCGAAACCGGCGAAGACCGAGGGTTTTCGGCCGGTCGAAAGGACGGGGCGGAAATCTTCGTTCACCACGGCCCAGACCGCGATCAGCCCGGCACAGGTGATTCCGGCGCACCAGAAGAACGGTGCCCGGTAACTGCCGGTCAGGTCTGCCAGCAATCCGCCGATGACCGGCCCGACCAGGGAGCCGACCAACTGCCCGGATGACAGCCAGCCCAGCGCGTAGCCCAGCCGCCGTTCCGGCACCGAACTGGCCACCAGGGCGATGGCGGCGGAGGAAAAGCCGGCGAAGACGCCCATGATCGCCCGGGCGCCGAAGAACTGCCAGACATTGGTGGACAGGCCCATCAGCGCGGTGAACAGCGCGATGGCGAAGCTGGAGCGGAGCAGGGCCAGTTTGCGCCCATGCCGGTCGGCCACGCGGCCCCAGACGGGCGAGGCGAACGCGGCCACGAACGATGTGACGCCGGTGATGACTCCGGCCCAGATGTCCACGCCGCGGGCACTGTCGACCCCCAGGCCGGGCAGCATCAGCGGGATGATCGGGCTGAGGAAGCTGATGGCGCCGGTCATGACGAACTGGATACCGACCATTGCCCACAGGTTCCGCTGCCAACCCGTGTCGATCGGGCGCAACGATGGATAGTCCTGGTTCGGGTTCTGATCCGGCGTGTCCGTCATCCGCACCGATGCTAACCAAACGGCCCGGGATGGGAAGTCTGGTTTGACTCGGGTGGCCGCGTTTGGGAGATGTGGTCGCCTGAAGCGGCGGCCCGGGGGTCTTTCGGTAGGGAGTTGCAATGAAAATCGTTATCCCCGACGACTATCAGGATGTGGTCGATCGACTGGCCTGTTTCTCGCTGCTGGCGGGGCACGACGTGGTCCGCTACCGCGAGCCGGCTGGCGATTTCGAAACCCTGGTGGAACGTCTGCGCCCGGCGGAGGCGATCGTGGCGATTCGCGAACGGGTCGAATTCTCCCGCCGGCTGATCGAGCGGCTGCCGAACCTGAAGCTGATCGCGCTGGTCGGGCGGGCGGCGGCGACGATCGACTACGATGCGTGCAGGGATCGCGGGGTTCTGGTGTCGGCTGGCGTCAGCAATGCCCCCGTCGCGCCGGCCGAACTGACGGTTGCGTTGATCGTGGCGTCGCGGCGCAACATCGCGCTGGAGGCGGAGCGGATGCGGCGCGGCGAATGGCCGAGCACGTTGTCCCATCGGCTGGCGGGCAGCACGCTGGGCATCTTCGGGCTGGGTGCGATTGGTTCCCTCGTCGCCAGGGCCGGGGCGGGGATGGGCATGAATGTGCTGGTGTGGGGGCGGGCGGCCTCGGCGGCGAAGGCCCTGGCGGCGGGATACGATGTCGCCGCCAGCAAGGCGGATTTGTTCGAGCGTGCGGACGTGGTGTCGCTGCATGTCCGGCTGCGTGCCGATACGCGCGGGATCGTCGGGCCGGACGATCTGGGGCGGATGAAGCCCAGCGCGCTGCTGGTGAACACATCGCGGGCGGAACTGATCCAGCCGGGCGCGCTGTTGGCCGGGTTGCGGGCGGGTCGGCCGGGCTACGCCGCTGTCGATGTTTATGAGCGGGAACCGGTGACCGGCGGGGACCATCCGTTTCTGTCGATGCCGAACGTGCTGTGTACGCCGCACCTCGGCTGGGCGGAATGGGACAATTTCGAGTTGTATTTCCGGGAATGCCTCGAACAGATCGTTGCCTATACGCAGGGCGCACCGATGCGTCTGGCGGGCTGACGCGGGCCGGCGCGCCGCGTTCCGGCGGTTTCTGTTCCATCCGCCTTTTGCCGGGCGGCGGGGGATGCCCGGGGCATCGATCCTGACGTTTGTGCGATTTTATTCCACGATCGGATCGTAAGGGGCCGCCATCTGCCTGCCGTGGATCTTCAAGGCGCACTGCCATGCCAACCTGGCGGTTAGTTTCATTTCATCCGATCCTTATGCTGTCGCGCCGGCATGCGGGCGGGTCACGTTATTCTTACCTGTGCGGCCGCAACGATCGGGCTGCTGCTGTCGGTCGCATCCGCCTTAGGCTGGCTGTCGATCGTGCGGCTGATGGTTGCACTGGTTGGTATAAAGGCGGCGCAGGCGGTGTTTTTCGGCCATTCCGGGCTGGTTTCTGGCTGGGGGTAATCCCGGCGTGTGGCCTTGGGATCTATCGATTCCGCCGTTACCATCGGTGGATTTATTGGTCCCGCTGTCGCTCGATGGCTGGATTTCTGATGCCTTCCGCGTTGGTGGCTGTGCCGCTGCATCGCCTTACGTCCCCCGGGGCGGCATCACGAAGCCGTGAGGCCGTGTTCCCTGCAAGGGATTTCATGCTAACCGACGGGCTTCATGCCCGGGGGCTTCGGATCGAAAATGCTATGAACAGGCAGGCTGCATGGCCGCCCTTGCGTCTTTTGGTTACCGTCAGTACCGCATTGCGTGTTGTGGCCGCGGTTATCCTGCTGCTGATCGTGGGCGCATCCTACTACGGAATTCGTTCCAGCCGGGGCGCCGTCATTGCAGAAACACAACGGCAAATGATGCGGCTGGACATGGTGTTCGCGGAACAGACCGCGCGCGCTTTCGATGCGGTGGACTCGCTGGTTCTGGGGGCCGCCGAGGCGTTGCAGAAAAGTACCGGCAATTCGTCGGCTCTGGCGGACGCGTTCCGGCGGCGGATGCGCGGGGTGCGTCAGGTGTCGGCGATCGTCGGATTCGACGTGCGGGGTTCGGTGGTCGTTTCGACAGAAACGGATGTTTCGGCGATCCCGCGGGACCTGGTGGCGGGGACGATATCGCAATACCGGCTTAATCCGCATGCGGGCCTGACGCTCAGTAAGCCGTTCCGCGTTGCGGCGGATCGATGGGACTTGCTGCTGGCCCGCCCGGTGACGGCGGTGGACGGGACATTGATCGGGATGGTGGCCGGGCTGGTCGATCTTTCCTATTTCGAGGATTTTTACCGGTCTGTCGAACTGAACGAGAATGGGGCGATCGTGCTGCATCTGCGCGATGGTACGGTGCTCGCCGGGCTCCCTCATATCGATAGTGCGATCGGGACCAGCTATGGCGCGCTGCCGCCATTCACCGATATCTTGGATCATGAGCAGGCCGGCACGTCGCTGATGGAGAGTCCGATTGACGGCAGCACACGGCTGACAGCGATCCGGGCGCTGAAATCCTTTCCCCTCGTCGTGATGGTTTCTGTCGAACAGGGGCGCGTCCTGTTGAAGTGGCGGCGGGAAACGCTGGCGTTGATTGCCGTGACCCTGCTTCTGGGCGGGGCGGTGATCGTGTTGCTGCTGTCGCTGTCCCGGCGATCCCGCCAGGTGGAGCGGCTGCTGGACGAAACCCATGCGGCCCGCAATGTCGCGGTGACCGCGAACGATCTGCTGTTGCAGCAAATATCGGAACGGGAGCGTGCGGAGGTTGCCCTGCGCCAGGCGCAGCGCATCGAGGCGATCGGACAGCTTACCGGCGGCGTGGCGCACGACTTCAACAACCTGCTGATGGTTATACTGGGTAATGTGGATGTTCTGCGGCGCAGGGTGGCCGGAAACGAGAGCATTGTGCTGACCGATCGGCTGGCGGCGATCCGCACCGCCGCGGAGCGGGGGGCTACCCTGACCGGGCATCTGCTGGCTTTCGCCCGTCGCCAGCCATTGATGCCGAAGCCCACGGATCTGAACGAAACGATACGTGCGATGGGCAGTTTGCTGGATAGCGCGCTGGGCGTGCGTGCCCATACCCGGTTTCAACTGGCAGATGGCCTGTGGCCCGCGATGGTCGATCGAAGTCAGATCGAGCTGGTCATCCTGAATTTGGCGATCAATGCACGCGATGCGATGCCGGATGGCGGCCTGATCACGATAGGGACAGCCAACTGCCGCCGCACGGTGGCGGCGCGCCCGGATGAGCCTCCGCCCGGGGATTACGTTTCGATCTCGGTGGAGGATACCGGCCGCGGCATCGCGCCCGAAATTCTCTCGCGGGTGTTCGAGCCATTTTTTACCACGAAGCCGCTTGGATCCGGGTCGGGCCTGGGTTTGTCGCAGGTGTTCGGAACCGCCAAACAATCGGGCGGCGAGGTTCATATCCGCACCGCGGTTGGCAAGGGGACCACGGTTACCGTCGACTTCCCCCGGGCGGATGCGATCGGTCCATTGCGTATAAATAACGACTGGCAGGACGATAGTCCAAGCGATTCGACGGTATCCATTCTATTGGTGGATGACGACGATTCGGTGCGTTGGGTTACCGCCGCGATGTTGCGTGACTTGGGATACCGGGTGCTGGACGCGGCGGGTGGTGATGCCGCGTTGGCGGTCCTGGCCGAGAATCCAGATGTCGATATTCTGATGACGGATTTGGTGATGCCGTCGATGAACGGGGTTCAACTCGCCGCGGCCGTGCGTGTCGCTTTTCCCCGGCTGTCGGTGGTATTCATCACCGGGTATGCGGATCAGGCTGGCACGGCGATCCCTGCCGGTAGCCGGCTGGTGCGCAAGCCCTTTGTCGGCGCCGATCTGAGCCGGATCGTTGAGGCTGAGATGGCCGAACGCCGGGCGATCATGGCGAAGGCCTGACCGTTTGCGGGCGCCCGGTTTGGCGGTCCCACGTCCCGGGGCTGCCCGCCGCCGCCAAGCCTTGCGATGACGGCGGCGGGCTGTTCTTCGGTCTGATCGAACCCTTCGCGGCTCAGGGGCGGCAGATTACTCCGCCGCCTGACTCGCGCTGACGGCTTCGTATGGCAGGCGCTTCACCTTCGCCATGTTCAAGCCCTCGATCCGCAGCAGGCGGGTATCGCCCTTGCGCTCTGGCGAGTGCAGAACGCCGATGTCGTACAGATAGGCGTCGCCCGGTTTCATGACGTAGTCGTGGTTGAACGTTGCCTTGCCGGGGGTGCTGTCGGTCGGCCGTGCGACGCAGTCCCATGCGGTCATGATGGTTTCGCCGGCGGCCTGGCCGTAGATCGCCCAGGACGGGCCGTGATCGTGCGGTTTGCTGCCTTTCGGGCCGATATAGGCGTGCGCCAGGATCGCGAACCCGAGTTCGGGATCCTCATACAGCAAATGGCGTTCCGGCGTGCCGGGCGGAATATAGGTCGCGATGAATTCCGGGTCGGCCAGAGCCTGCTTGACCAGATCGCGCACTTTCTCGCGCCCCGGGGTGCCGGGCTGGGCCTTCAGGGCGTCGCGACAGTCGGCTGCAAATTTTTCCAATGTGATGGCCATGACAAATCCTCCTACGATCAGCGACGATAAGGGTAACAACTGCTCCGGTCGAGCGTCATTCCAAAATGAAGCCCCAGGGCGGCGATCGCGTCGCCATGGTCCGGGTAGGGGTCCGCGTTCCCCGAACCCACCACGATGCAGCCGCTGCCACCCCGCCCGGTAGGTGGCAGCATGGCGGTGACCAGGGCGGTGCCGTCTTGATCGCGCAGGGTCAGAAATAACGGCATCGTCCGGCGGATGTGGTCTTCCTTGTTGATATCCTGCTCGACGAACACGGAGGTCGTGGGGTGAAATGCATCGGCCGCGCGCTGGCGTTCCCGCCGGAAGTGCTTTTCGACCGCATGCCCCATCTCAAGCGATTCCGCCACGGCCTCGCCTTCCGTCATCAGGCGGAACCATGTGCGGTTGTGCGGGGCGTCGCAGACATATTCCATGCTCCGGAACCCTCCCTGGCGGCTTGGATTGGTCTGAAGCGTCAGCTTAGAATGGAACCGCCGGCCGAGCAAACCGCCGGGGCGACAGGTGTTGGGGCGACGGGGGAACGAAGATGGCGGATACGTTCGATTATGTCATTGTTGGCAGCGGTGCCGCGGGGTCGGTGCTGGCGAATCGCCTGACAGAGGATCCCGGCGTCACGGTCTGCGTGCTGGAGTGCGGGCCGCCCGACCGGCATCCGTTCATCCATATTCCGGCCGGCTTCATCAAGATGCTGTTCAACCCGACCTATACCTGGCAGTTCCATACCGAACCCGGGGCCGGCATCAACGGCCGCAGCATCCCGACGAC
>JAJZEV010000225.1:6283-11833 GCA_021805665.1 Pseudomonadota bacterium | reverse complement strand
GGCGTAGTCAAGGCTGTCATCGAACTTGTGCCGGGTGGCGCGTTCAATATCGTAATGATATCGCCAGAGGGTAATACCTTTCCGGAAAATCCGGGTTGCATCCTCGTTGTTGAGCCTCAACGCCGCTTGGTATTTTCAGACGGGCTCGGCCCGCGGTTCCGGCCGAAATCGGACGCCTTCATGACGGCGGACATCGCAATGGAAGCTGTACCCGACGGGACGCTCTACCGTGCCCTTGTGCGTCACAAAAAACCCGAGGACCGGAAAAAGCATGAGGACATGGGCTTTTTCCAAGGATGGGGCACCTGCCTCACTCAGTTGGAGGAGCTTGCCGTTCGGCTGTAATCCGACCATCTCTCATTTGCGAAAGCCGCCCGGTGGCGGCTTTTCTCTTTTGCGCCGACCTCTCGAAGTGCCCCATTTTCGTCAAAAAGCCACTCTACACATACCGGACCGGGTTAGAAAAACGGTTCGACACAATATCGAAGGCCATGGATAAAGCGGCGAGCAGCCAGGACAGGTGAACGGCCCACGGTTTGGGTATACAAAGCCAGAACGCATCGATCGCCCGTCGCTTTACCATCCAACCCATTATCCCGAACCGGTCCCACCGCACTCTGGCCCATCGCCGTTCTTTGCCCTAGAACCCCCCGGATCGATTTCAACCTGGAGCAGTTCCATGAGCAAGATCATCCGCACCGAACCCGGACCCATCCTGTCCAAGGCCGTCGAATACCACGGCTTCGTCTATCTGCCGGGCATCACCGCGCGCGACACCAGCAAGGACATCAAGGGCCAGACCGCCGACGTGCTGGCACAGATCGATGAGATGCTGGAACATCACGGCACCGACAAGACCCGCATGCTGCAGGCGATGATCTGGGTAAAGCACATGAAGGACCGCGCGCAGGTGAACGAGCTGTGGACCCCGTGGCTGCCGAAGGATGGCGCGCCCGTCCGCGCCTGCGTCCAGGCGGAAATGGCCGCGCCGGACGTTCTCGTCGAAATCATGATCACGGCCTGCAAGTAAGCCGCCGTTCGCCATGGTTCGGTCCGCCGAACCATGGCGATGACGCGATTACGCGGTCGCGCCGCCATCGACCGGCAGCGCGACACCATTCACGAACGATGCCTCATCCGACAGCAGGAACAGCGCCGCGTTGGCGATTTCCTCCGGCTGAGCCACCCGGCGCATCGGGTTCAGCCCGCCGCGCTTGGCGACCAGGGTTTCCGGTGTCTCCCCCGCCGGCAACTGGCTGTCCGGCCGAGCAACGAAGACGCGCAGCATGGGGGTGTCGGTGGTGCCGGGGCAGACCGCGTTGACGCGGATATTCTCGTGCCCGTAGCGTTTCGCCAGCCCCTTCACCAGCCCGACGACGCCGAACTTGGCGATGTTGTAAACCGGGCTGTACGGCGACCCCTGTAAGCCCGATGTCGATGCGGTGAACAGCAACGATCCACCGCCACGCGCGCGCAGTTCCGGCAGGGCAGCTTCGGTTGTCACCAGCACGGTGCGGACATTCAGGTTCATCGCGAAGTCGAAATCCTTCCAGTCCAGGCCCTCGATGGAGGCCGGGCCGGGGGTGCCGACGTGGTTCCAGACGAAATCCAGCCCGCCGAACTGTTTGACCGTTTGCCTGACGATGTCGCGGGCGAAATCGTCGCTTGTCAGGTCCCCGGACAAGCCGATCGCCTTGCCGCCAGCGGCTTCGATCTGGCGCACGACCGCGTCGGTGGCGGTCTTATCGAGGTCCACCACAGCCACACTGGCGCCCTCGGCGGCGAACCGAAGCGCGCCCGCGCGTCCCATACCTGACCCGCCCGCGGTGACGATGCCAATTTTGTTCTGTAGCCGCATTGTTGTGTTCCCCCTTCGGCAAGACCGCTCTACCCGACTTCCATCGGCAGGCTTTCATCCTTGGCCCATTCGGATAATGACGCGTCGTAGATACGAACGTCGGTATGCCCCAGCATCGTCAGGACAAACGCATCGGCGCTGGCCGCGATCCCGCCGCCGCAATAGGCGATCACCGGCCGGTCCAACGCCCCCACCGCACCAAGCCGTTGCCGCAGTTCATCCGGTGGCAGAAACGTATTCGTTGCCGGGTCTAACAGTTGCGCCGCCGGCAGATTGACGCTGCCGGCGATGCGGCCGGGCCGTCCATAGCTGTTGCCGCCCGTGCCGGTATGCTGGGACGCCAGCAACGCGTTCAGCGTGCAGACCCCCGCATCGCCGATCGCCGCCTTCACCTGGTCCTTGCCGACCATCAGATCGCGCTCTTCCCGGACAACGAAATCCCCCGCCGGCCGCGCCGTTCCCGGCCCGGTTTCAACCGGACGGCCTTCCGCGACCCATTTCTGCCAGCCCCCGTTCAGTACCGCGGCGTTGTCGTGCCCAAACGAGCGCAGCAGCCACCACACCCGCGTCGCCCACCACGGATTGGCCGTGCTGTAGGTCACGACTTTCGTGTCGTTGCCTATGCCGAACCGGCGCATCGCCGCCGCGAAATCCGCCGGCTTCTGGCGCATGAAGTTGAGTTTTTGGCTCGTATCCGAAACATCGCGCGAGACGTCGCAGAATTGCGCGCCGGGGATGTGCCCTTTCTCGAAATCCTGCCGCCCCGGTTTCACCACGTAGGTGATCTTCGGATCGGGAATCAGATGCGTCGTGCAATCCAGCACGACGGCATCGCCCGCATGCTGGTCCAGCCAACCGGTCTCGACCAGAAACTCCGGGTGCGTGAAACCTGCCATCTCAGTGCGCCAGTTCGGCGAGTTCGATCACCGCATTGCCGGTCGCCGAGGGATCCAGGAACACGATTTTCGATCCGCCGTGCCCAATCCGCCAGGTATCGCTTTGCAGCTTCACGTTCTTGGCTTTCAGTTCGGCGATCGCGCCTTCTATATCATCGACCTCGAAACAAATATGAAACAGCCCGGTGCCTTTCTCCGCGATCCATTTGGACACGCCCGATTCAGGCCCGCGGGCTTCCAGCAATTCGATGTAGCTTTCACCCACCGGCAGCATCGCCAGCCTGGTTTCGCCGATCTGCTCCTCATATTCCAGTTCCAGCCCGAACGTGTCGCGCATCAGGTCCAACGACTGCTTCATCGAATCCACAGCGATGGCAATATGTTCAACGCGCTTGATTTTCATCGTTTCGGCTCCGTTGTTCAGGAAATGGTCACGCCGCTGTCCACGGGATAGATCTGGCCAGTCACCCGCCGGCTTTCGTCCGAAGCCAGGAACAGCGCCATGTTGGCGATATCCTCGGGTTCGATCGACCCCATCAGATGGGACTGCTTCATCTTGTCCAGTGCCGCATTGCCCGCCAGCAGCCCGAACACGCGGTCGGTCATCGTTACCGAAGGTGCGATCGCGTTGACCCTGACCAAGGGCGCGAATTCCACCGCCATCGACCGGGTGACCGAGGCCACCGCACCCTTCGCCGCGGTATAGCAGTCCCGTCCCGGTATCCCCATCAGCGCCAAATTCGATGACATGTTGATCACCGCGCCGCCGCCCGATTTGACGATCGCCGGAATCCCGAACCGGCAGCCCAGGAACGTGCCGAACAGGTCCAGCTTGATCACGCGCCAGAATTCCTCCAGCGGCGCCGTCGTCACGTCGCTGTCGCGCGCGGTGGACCCGCCGGCATTGTTGTGCAGCACATGCAGGCCGCCATAATGCCGCACCGCCCGGTCGATCGTCGCCTGAATACTGTCGGGGTCGGTGACATCGGTCCTGATCGCAATCGCCTCGCCGCCGGACTGGACGATCAGTTGCGCGGTCTGCTCGCCCGCCTCGGCATTCAATTCAGCGACAATGACCTTCGCCCCCTCCGCCGCGAACAGCTTAGCCGTCGCTCGGCCGATCCCGGTTCCAGCGCCGGTGATGACGGCAACCTTGCCCTCTAGTCGCAACATTCCTGGTCCCCCGATTTTAGCGGGCCATCGTCAACCCTGCGGCGATCCGGATCAAGGGGCTGGCTGCCGGGGGCAAGGTCGTTGCAACAGCGATCAGGCAGACCGCTTACTGTCCGGCACCAGCCATTCCAGCAGTTTGCCGGTCAGCGCGGCCATCGTCAGCGGCTTGGTGATTTGATCGTCCATGCCGCTTTCCAGACTGGCCTCACGACTGCCTTCCATCGCATGCGCTGTCAGAGCGACAATCGGGGTCCGCCGGTCCTGAAATCCCTCGATCTGGCGGATCGCCCGGGTCGCCTCGTACCCGTCCATCTCCGGCATCTGGCAATCCATCAGCACCAGATCGAACTTGTTCTCCCGGTAGGTGCCAACCGCTTCCAGGCCGTTGCGCGCCGGGGTCACCCGGCAGCCCAGCGATTCGAGCAGCGCCTGGGTCACCCGCATATTCGCCGGATTGTCCTCCACCAGAAGGATGGAGACCGAACCCCGGCCGCCGCGTTCCAGCGCCGCCTTGAAGTCCCGGCTGGCGGTCGATACGAAAACCGGCGCCGGACCGGGATTGGCCGGACCGGGATTGGCCGGACCCGGATTGGCCGGACCCGGATTAGCCAGCGAGGTCCGCGGCGCGGGTTCCACGCGCACCGGGGCGGACAGCGGCGGCGGCACGGACTCCGGCCGAACCGGCGGCGCTTGCACGGCGACCGCCTCGCCGCGATCCAAGGTCACGGTAAACCAGAACGTCGATCCCACACCCACGACACTTTCGACGCCGATATCGCCGTCCATCATGATGCAAAGCTGGCGCGCGATCGACAGCCCCAGGCCGGTGCCGCCGTAACGGCGGGTCATCGAACTGTCCACCTGATTGAACGCTTCGAAGATCATCGCCTGTTTGTTGATTGGAATCCCAATTCCGCTGTCGGAAACCTCGAACCGGATACGGATGGCTTCGCCGATGTCCTGTTCCGCCATCCCACGCACGACGATCGTCCCCTCGGCGGTGAACTTCAGCGCGTTACCGACCAGATTGGTCAGTATCTGCAACAGCCGGTGCTTATCGCCGATCAGCATCAGATTCAGATCGTCGGGCACCGAGGTCCAAAGCGTCAGGCCCTTAGCCCGGGCCTGATCGGCGAACAGGACGCGGACGTCGTGGATCAGCGAGGGGAGGTGAAACGGCCGGTGTTCCAGTTCGAGCCGCCCTACCTCGATACGGGACAGATCCAGGATATCGTCCACCAGCCGCAGCAATGCCTGGCTGGATTGCGCCGCCGTCTCTACATAACGCCGTTGCGGCGGCGACATGTCGGTCAGTTGCAGCAATTCGATCATCCCGACCACGCCGTTCAGCGGGGTGCGGATTTCATGACTCATGTTCGCCAGGAACTGGCTTTTGGCGGCGTTGGAGAGTTCGGCCTGGTGCAACGCATGACGGGCCTCCGCTGCCCGCTGGCGCAGCCGGTCCAGCATGGTATTCACAGCATGCCCCAGCAGGTGGATTTCGCGGGGCGCCGAACCATGGAATTCCGGCACCGCCGCTGCGTCGTTGCCGGCGATGACGGCTTGCGCCGTGGCGGCGATGCCGCGAACCGGTTGCGCGATCGTCCGGGCGAGAAGCCAGGA
>JAJZEV010000225.1:0-6190 GCA_021805665.1 Pseudomonadota bacterium | reverse complement strand
CAAAACCGCGACAACCGCCAGCGGTATCCCGGCCATGACCGCGAACGCAATAAACAGCAGGACAGGAACGCGCAGCCCTGTTCTGCCCGCCCCGCCCGACAGATGCGGCAAAGCCCCCGACCGCTCGGTTGGGTCCAGTGAGGCGCTGGCGAGTTTGGCCGTGTCCGAAGACATTATGCGTAGCCTGTCATGTGCGTTTTAAGCATGATGCCCCGGTTTACCGGCGAAACGCAAACCGGTACGTTCGGTTTCGCAACCTTGCCACCGGCTGTCCCACGGCAATGGTTCGCCACCGAAAATCCCGAACATGAGACTCGACTCTGCCGCCCGTCCACGTCTATGTTCTTATTATGTTCGCATCTCTCGCCATACCGGAAATGCCGTCCCGAACGGCCCCCGTAACGGCCCCGCCCATGCCCGCACCCGCGCCCGCCATCGCCCTGCTGCGCGAACGCATCGCCCGGATCGGGCGTATCCACGCGCGCGGTTCGGCGGAACGGTCCATCCCTTTCGGCATCGACGCCATCGACCAGGCCCTCCCCACCGGGGGCATACGCCAAGGTGCGCTGCATGAAGCCGCCTCGGCCGGGGCCGACACCGAACATGCCGCCGCCGCCACCCTGTTCATCGCCGGAATCCTGGCCCGCCTGGACGGCCCCATCCTGTGGGTGCTGCGTCAGGCCGACCTGTTCGCCCCCGGCCTGACCGCGGCCGGATTGAACCCGGACCGAATCGTCTTCGCCGAGGCTGGCAAGGCCGTCCTGCCGGTCATGGAGGAAGGCCTGCGCCATCCTGGCCTGTGCGCCGTGGTCGCCGAACATACCGGCCGGCTGAGCCTGGTCGCCTCCCGCCGCCTGCAACTGGCGGCGGAACAGACCGGCATCCTGGCCATCCTGATCCGCCGCAGCCCGGGCTTCGACGATCCGGCGCTGAACGAACCCACCGCCGCCGTCACACGATGGCGAATTGCCGCCCTAACCTCTCCGCCGGCGCTGCCGCATGCGCCGGACACGCCCGGCCTGGGCCGGACACGCTGGCAACTGAACCTGACACGATGCCGCGGCGGGGAGCCGGGAAGCTGGATAACGGAGGCTTGCGATGCGACGGGTCGTCTCGGTCTGGTTTCCGACACTGCCGACCGATCGGTTATGGCGGCCTGAGGGGGAGCAGCGCCCCAATACGCCCGTGGTCGTCGCAGCCGGCCGGGTGTTGATGTCGGCGAACCGGATCGCGGCGGATCTGGGCCTGCGTTCGGGCATGAAACTGGCACAAGCGCAGGCTCTGGTGCCCGGGCTTCAGGTCCGCGACGCCGATCCGGCGGGCGATGCGGCATTGCTGCACCGGCTGGCGCAAGCCTGCCTGCGCTATGCCCCGCTGGCGGCGGTGGATCTGCCGGACGGGCTGTGGATCGACGTCACCGGCAGCACGCACCTGCATGGCGGGGAGGCAAGGCTGCTGCGCGATCTGACCGTTCGGTTGCAACGCCGAGGCCTGACCGCCCGCGCCGCCGTCGCCGACACTCCGGCCGTCGCGCATGCGGTTGCCCGTTTCGGTGCGGGCGGCGCGGTGCCCCCCGGTTCCGACGCAATGGGCGAATTTCCGATCGAGGCGCTAAGACTGCCCGCCGATATACTGGCCAATCTGCGGCTGATGGGGTTCGAGCGTGTGGGGCCGTTAGCAGCTACCGCGAGGGCACCCTTGGTACGACGGTTCGGACCGGTGCTGGCGGCAAGACTGGATCAGGCTGCCGGCGTGTTGTTCGAACCGATCGTCCCCGTGGCGCCCAAGACGTCGATCCAGGCGAGGCGAACCTTCGTCGAGCCGCTGATGACGGCGGAAGCCTTTTCCACCGTGATCGCCACGCTGATTGCTGAAATATGTAACGAACTGGAAAAAGCCAGCCTGGGTGCCCGCGGCCTGGATTTGCGGTTCGAACGCCTGGACGGAACCGTTCAGGCCATCCGCATCGGCACCGCCCGTGCGGTGCGGGATGCCCGGCATCTGGGACGCATGCTGGATGAACGGCTGGAACGGGTCGATCCCGGTTCGGGGGTGGAGGCGATGCACCTGATCGTCGCCAGGGCCGATCCGTTGGGCTTCGTCCAAACCGCTTCGTCCCTGCTGGAGGATACATCCGCCGACATTGCCTCGCTGGTCGATCGCCTGGCCAACCGGCTGGGGGAGGCGGCGGTCTATCGCATCGCCCCCCTGGAAAGCGACGTGCCGGAACGGTCGGTGCGCATCGTGCCGGCATTGACCCGCCCCACCGGCGGTTGGCCAGCCGATCTGCCAAGGCCGGTGCGGCTGCTGAACCCGCCGCAGCCGATCGAGGCGATGGCTCTGTTACCGGATCACCCCCCGATCGCCTTCACCTGGCGGCGGGTGCGCCACCGTGTGCGTCACGCCGACGGGCCGGAACGCATCGCCGGGGAGTGGTGGAAACGCGACGGGGAATGGTCTTCGGTACGGGATTACTTCCAGGTGGAAGACGACAGCGGCCGCCGTTTCTGGGTATTCCGGAGGGGCAACGGCAGCGATCTTCGGACAGGAGATATGCGATGGTACCTCCATGGGCTGTTCTAAAAGATATTACTGTTCAATCGCTAGAAAAGCAATTTTAACACGGAGGAAGAACAAGGGCCACGGAGAAGGAAAGCATGGCGCTACGCGCGAACCGCTTGCAATCGTCTATACTTGAACAGAGCGGGCCATACAGGAAAATCAGACCCCACGTACAACAGCCAAGCCATCCCCCTTCTCAGTGACCCTCGTTCTGCCTCCGTGTTGAAAAGCCGGCCCCAAGATCCAGCACGGATCAACCCAGCCCCCATCCCATGACAAAGCCCCAATCCTACACCGAACTCCAAGTCACCACGAACTACAGCTTCCTCCGCGGCGCCTCCCAAATCGAGGAACTGACTGACCGCGCCGCCGTGCTGGGCATGAAAGAACTCGCCATCACCGACCGGAACTCCCTGGCCGGCATCGTGCGCGCCCATCAACGCGCCAAGGAATCCGGTATCCGCCCGATCGTCGGCTGCCGCCTGGATCTGACCGGCGGCCCGTCTGTGCTGGTCTATCCAACGACCCGCACTGGCTACTCCCGGCTGACCCGCCTGCTGACAGTGGGCAAAGAACGCGCCGGCAAGGGTAAGTGCGAACTGCACTGGCCCGACCTGGCCGCCGCCTCGGAAGACCTGCTCGCCATCCTCTGCACCGACCCGACACCGGACAACCTTCAACGCCTGAAAGCGGATTTCAAAGATCGGGCCTACGTCGCCCTGACCTTGATGCACCGCCCCAACGACGCCGTCCGCCTGCGCACCATCGCCGACACCGCCGCCGCGTTCGGCATACCGGCGGTCGCCACCAACGACGTGCTGTATCACGCCCCCGGCCGGCGCATCCTGCAGGACGTGCTGACCTGCATCCGCGAGGGCCGCACCATCGACGAACTCGGCTACCGCCGGGAGCGGTCCTGCGTGCGGCATCTTCAGGCACCGGACGAAATGATCCGCCTGTTCGCCCGCCACCCCGACGCCATCGCACGCACCCGGGAAATCGCCGATCGTTGCCGGTTCAGCCTGGACGAGCTGCGCTACCAGTATCCGCACGAGGTCCGCATCGCCGGACTGACCGCGCAACAAACCCTGGAGCAACGCACCCGGGAAGGCGCGGCGGCACGCTATCCCGAAGGCGTTCCGGACAAGGTCGCCGCGCAACTTCGTCATGAACTCGGTCTGATCGCCAGCCTGGACTACGCGCCTTACTTCCTGACCGTTGACAGCATCGTCCGTTACGCGCGCTCGCAAGGAATCCTGTGTCAGGGACGCGGATCGGCCGCCAACTCGGCGGTGTGTTTCGTGCTGGGAGTCACCTCCATAGACCCCGCCCGAAGCGACCTGCTGTTCGAACGTTTCGTCAGTGCCGAACGTAAGGAACCGCCCGATATCGACGTGGATTTCGAGCATGAGCGGCGCGAGGAAGTCATCCAGTGGATCTACAACACCTATGGCCGCCATCGCGCCGCGTTATGCTCCACCATCATCCGCTATCGCGGCCGGGGCGCCGTCCGCGACGTCGGCAAGGCACTGGGTCTGACCGAGGACGTGACCGGCGCCCTGGCATCGCAGGTCTGGAGCTGGAGCGAGGAGGGCGTCGCCGAGGAACACGCCGCCGCGCTGAACCTTAACCTGGAAGACCGCCGCCTGCGCCTGACGCTGGACCTGGCACGCGCGCTGATCGGCTTTCCGCGCCATATGTCGCAGCACCCGGGCGGTTTCGTTTTGACCGAGGACCGGTTGGACGATCTGGTGCCGATCGAACCGGCCAGCATGGAAAACCGTCAGGTGATCGAATGGGACAAAGACGACATCGACACCCTCCGCTTCATGAAAGTCGATGTGCTGGGTTTGGGCATGCTGGGCTGCATGCGACGGGCGTTCGATCTGCTGTCGGAACACAAAAACCAGAGTTTGGATCTGGCAACGATTCCGGCCGAGGACCCGGCAACCTATGCAATGATCCGCAAGGCCGACACGCTGGGCACGTTCCAGATTGAAAGCCGAGCGCAAATGTCGATGCTGCCGCGGCTGAAGCCGCGCACATTCTACGATATCGTCATCCAGGTCGCGATCGTGCGGCCCGGCCCGATCCAGGGCGACATGGTGCATCCGTATCTCCGCCGCCGCGACGGGTTGGAAAAAGTCGATTATCCGACACCGGAATTGCGCCGCGTGCTGGAAAAAACCCTGGGGGTGCCGCTGTTTCAGGAACAGGCGATGCAGGTCGCGATCGCCTGCGCCGGTTTCACCCCGTCCGAGGCCGATGCACTGCGCCGATCCATGGCGACCTTCAAGTTCACCGGCGGAGTCTCGCACTTCAAGGAGAAACTGATCTCCGGTATGGTCGAACGTGGCTACACCCGCGAATTCGCCGACAAGACGTTCTCCCAGATCGAGGGCTTCGGCAGTTACGGCTTCCCTGAAAGCCACGCCGCGAGTTTCGCGCTGATCGCCTACGCCTCGGCCTGGATGAAATGCCACCACCCCGATGTGTTCTGCTGCGCCCTGCTGAACGCGCAACCGATGGGCTTCTACGCGCCCGCCCAGATCGTCCGGGACGCAAGGTTGCACGGGATCGAGGTGCGCCCGGTATCGCTGAACGAGTCGGCCCGGGACTGCACGCTGGAGCCGATTTTTCCAGTGGGCCATTCCGTCCCCGTCATGACGAAGACGACCCATGCCGTGCGCCTTGGCCTGCGCATGACCAAGGGCCTGTCGGAAACCCATGCCACCGAAATCCTGAACCGCCGCGGCACCGGCTACCGCTCCATCGAAGACCTGTGGCGCCGGCTATGTACCCGTACGCCCGCGGAAAAGGGGCCTTCAGCCCCCGGCCATGACGGCAAGGGCAGCGGCGGTCCCGCGCCCGATACGAACCCGGTCCCGGTCTCGGTCCCCATCGCCGCCCTCGAACGCCTGGCGGAGGCCGACGCATTCCAGACCCTCGGCATGGACCGCCGAACAGCGCTGTGGGCCATTCGGGGGCTGTCCAACGCCAGGCTGCCGCTGTTCGACACCATCCAGACCGAACCCGACCCGGAGCCAGAAGTCGCCTTGATCCCAATGACCGCCGGCCGGCAGGTCGTGGAAGACTACCGCAGCACCGGCCTGTCGCTGCGCCGCCACCCGGTCGGTTTCCTGCGCCCCGACCTCGCCGCACGCCGCATCGTCCGCTGCGCCGACCTGGAAACCATCCGCGACGGCAAGCGGGTCGAGGTCGCCGGCATCATCCTGGTGCGCCAACGCCCCGGCAGCGCACGCGGCGTGCTGTTCGTCACCATCGAGGATGAAACCGGCCACGCCAACCTGATCCTGTGGCCCTCGGTGTTCGAGGCGCAGCGGCGGCTGGTGCTGTCCGCCAGCATGATCGCCTGCCGGGGCAAGTTGCAACGCGAGGGCGAGGTGATCCACGTCATCGCCGAACACCTGACGGACCTGTCCGCCCTGCTGCGCGGCGTGGGGGAGCGCGACGGCCAGCCCTTCCCGATGCCCTTCACCCGGGGCGACGAAGCCAAACACGGGGGCGCCCCGGACCCTCGGGACAAACACCGCCCCGCCCCTCGCGATATCTACGTCCGCGACAGCCGCATCGACTCCCCGAAAGGCATCGAGGTGCCAACGCGGGA
>JAJZEV010000105.1 GCA_021805665.1 Pseudomonadota bacterium | reverse complement strand
GCGACGTACGGGCCGAAAAATCCATCAACCGCAACGGGTTGGCATCCGAATACAACCTGGCATTGGTCGCACGCGGCGGTTCCGCCGCCACACCCGCGTGCCCGGCGGCAATCGCAGACACGGTCGCGGCGGCCCGGCGGAGCGCTTCTTCCGAAATTTCCCCGGAATGGGCATAGCCGGTCGCCTCTCCGGCAACCGCACGCAGGCCGAACCCCATGCCGGAGTCAAAATTGGCGGCCCTGATATTGCCGTCGTCCAGGCTGATCGACTCGCTTTCGCGGTATTCCAGGAACAGTTCGCCATCATCGCTGCCGCGCAATGCCTGACCGACGATATGTTCGGCGGCAGCCTGGTCCAGCGCGGCATCCGCCCGTTCGAAAAACAGCTTGTCGGTGGCGGCGATGGCGCTCATGCGGGGATCCTCGGTTGATGTCGGTTCGATACATGGTACGTCCGGGGCATTTTGACCACCAGGCCATTCCCGGTCGGTGCCGGCCTATGATGCGGCGACGATCCGTGCCTTGGGCAATGCGATGCGCGCCGTGGTCCCTGCCCCCGGTTCGCTGGTCAGCGACAACTGGCCACCATGGGCGGACACGATCGCGCGGGCGATGAACAAGCCAAGGCCAGCACCGGGATATCGCCGCGACAACGATCCGTCGAGTTGCATAAACGGCTCGAACACACGTTCCTGATCGGCGGTTGGGATGCCGATTCCGGTATCGGAAACCATCACGACCATCTCGCCTTCAGGCGTCACACCGGCTTCGATCGTCACCGCACCGCCCGGCGGCGTAAACTTCACCGCGTTCGACACCAGTTGCGACACCGCCTGTGCGATCTGCTTTTCGTCGCCGCGCAGCCGGGGCAAATCGTCGGGCAGCCGGACGGTTATCGCCACCCCCGCCTCCCGCGCCGCGGCATCCGCCTGGCGAACGGCTATCTGGATCAACTGGCAGAGTCTCATGACCTCGCCGCCCGGTTCGAACTGGCCGCTTTCGATGCGGGCGACATCCAGGATGATATTGATCAACGACAGAAGCTGTTTGCCGGCATTGCCGATCTGGCCGCTGTATTCCGCGACCAGGGCCGCGGGCACATCGGCGTTTTCACTGGCCATGGCATCGGAAAAGCCGATGATCGCGTTCAGCGGCGTGCGCAGTTCGTGACTCATGGTCGCCAGGAAACGCGACTTTGCCACGTTCGCCGATTCAGCGAGTTCCTTGGCGCGCCGCAGCTCCCGTTCGGTTTGGCGCATCTGGGTGATGTCGCTGAACGTGGTAATCCAGCCGCCATTCGGCGCCGGATTGGATTGCGCGAACACGATACGCCCCGAAGGCGTCACCGCTTCCCGCACGAATGGGGTGCTTCGATCCATCGTGCCCAGCGCCCGGGCCATAGGGGCATGGATCCCGGCCATCCCAAAATGGCCCCCGATGGCCAGTGCTGTGATTACCTCCGCCTCGCTCTGGCCGGGCACCAGTACGCCGGGCGGCAGATCCAGCAGGTCGGCTGCGACCCGGTTGCTGGCGATCAGGCGCCGGTCCTGGCCCCAGAGCATGATGCCATGGCGGATATTGTCCAGCATCGTCGCCATGTCGTCCGCTTTGCGGCGCAATTCGGTCTCGGCCTGCACCAGCGCGGAGATATCGGTGACGACGGTGATATGGCCGCCATCCGGCATCGGTGCGGTGCGTACGTCGATCGGAACACCGTCGGATCGTACCCGCCGATGCTGCTGCGGGCGGGCGATATTATAAGCCATTTGCGAGGCGATGATGACTTCCGGATCGCCCTCGCCATATTCGCCCGACCCTGCCCGGCGGCGAATCACATCCGAGAGCAAGTCGCCCACCTGAAGCGGCTCTCCCGCCATGATCTTATTGTAGTTGTCGTTGAGCATCGCGACGCGATGATCGGCGCCATAAACGCAGATCCCATGCGGCACATTCACCAGCACCATCTGCAACAGCAGGGCTCGGCGGCGGGCTTCGTCCTCGGCCCGGGCCTGCGGGGTGATGTCGTTGACAGCGATGGTGCAGCCCCCATCGGGCAAGGGATCGACCATGATGTCGATCGACCGCCCATCGGCCCGCAACCGGCGCGCGGCCCAGGGATGTCCGGATGCCGCGCCGCGCAGGGCGCCGACGAAAGCCATTCCGTCCGGGCCCGCGAACTCATCGCGGGTTTCCATCAGCGCCAGCATTGCATCCAGGCTGGTTCCGACGGACAGCCGATCCGGCGGAAGCGACAGCAGCGCCGCGAAGCCGGGGTTCACCAGCAGCAACCGATGTTGCGGATCGAAGATCGCCAAGCCGATCCGCAGTGTTGCCAGGGCGGTGGCGGTGCGGGACAAGGCCGTTTCCGCGTCCGCCCGGGCGGCCAGAAGGGCTGTTGTCTCGACCGCGCTGACAACATAACCGCCGCCCGGCAGCGGGCTATTGAACAGATCGTGACTCTTGCCCGCGAAAGTCCGCCGCCGCAGCCGGCCGGACTGGCTGCGATCGGGGGCCATGACCGCCTTGACCTGGGCATCTGGATCCCCCGGACCATAGACTCCGCGCAATGCCGATGCCCTGACAGCCTCCTCGACGGGCGTGCCCGGGGGAATTCCGTCGGCCGGCAGACCCAGCGAGTCCCGGAACGCCCGGTTCATCAGTACGATGCGGCGTTCGGCATCGACAACACCCAGACCGACCGGGATCGCATCGAAAACGGCCTCCAGGCTGACCGTTGGCTCGATGGTCATACGGGGGATATTTCGACTGGCGGCGGTTTGGCGGCAAGCGGCCGGGATTCGGCGGACAGGTAATGCACCAGAACCAGCAGGACCGTCAGCAGGATGGCCGCGCCCGCTTGATGCAGCGTGGCAACGGGGACCGGAACAACCATCAGCAATGTGGTCACCCCTAGGGCATACTGCCCAACAACAGCAGCGCCCAGGCAGATCGCCAGCCCGCGCGGAAGGCCGGAGCGCCATCCGGCGACGGCGAGGACGGAGAGCAGCGCCAGGGTAACAGTTGCGAGCAGACGGTGGTCGAACTGCACCGCGGCGACATTTTCGGTGAAGTTGCGCAGCAACGGATGCAGCATGGTATAGCCGTCAGGCACCCAGTGGCCGTCCATCAGCGGGAAGGTGTTATAGGTCAGGCCGGCATGCAGCCCGGCGGTGAAGCCCCCGGCCACGATGGTCAGGCAAACCGACCCCAGCGCAGCGAACGCCAGCGGACGCAGATGATTCGGCGGCATTGGCCGCGTGCGCGCCGGGTGCAGCGTGGACAGGCCGGTCCAGACGATTGCCGCGTACAACGTCAGCGCCAGGACCAGATGGATAACCAGCCGATAGGGGGAGACAGCGGTCGAGTCCGGCATGAAGCCGGATGCCACCATGAACCACCCAACCGCGCCTTGCAGCCCGCCCAGCAGAAACAGCAGACCCAGCCGGGGAAGCAGGCGGCGCTGAATGCGGCCGGTCACTCCAAGCCACAGCAGCGGCAGCAGGAAGACAACCCCGATCAGCCTGCCCCAGAGCCGATGGGTCCATTCCAGCCAGAAAATATGCTTGAAGCCGTCGATACCGAAGCCCTGATTCACCAAGGTGTATTGCGGTATCTTCTGGTAGAGTCCGAACAGGCGCTGCCATTCCGCGTCCGTCGTCGGGGGCAGCGCGCCCAGCAACGGCGCCCATTCCATGATCGACAGGCCCGACCCGGTCAGGCGGGTGGCGCCGCCCAGCACGATCATCGCCAGGATCATGGCGGCAACGGTGAACAGCCAGGCAGCGACCATGCGGCGACCTTGACGGGTTTCGGCACGATCCGTCCGGGCGGCCAGGGGAAAGTCATGAACGTCGAATGGCATGTTAACGATTATAGGGAACCGGTGGCGGAAAAGAAGCTTTTCGCGCCCCCGGGTGTCCGGTTATTTATGCCGCCGCGGACTCGGCGATCAACCGAGCCGCCTCTGCCCCACGAACCTTGGCTATGTCGTCCTGGTATTTTAGCAGGACGCCGAGGGTTTCATCGACATCCCCTGCGGTCAGTTCGGTTTTGTTCAGGTAGGTCAGCGCCTGCGCCCAGTCGATCGTCTCGGCCACGCCGGGCAGCTTGAACAGTTCCTCGCCGCGCAGACGCTGGACGAAATCGACCACCTGCCGGGCCAGATGCGCCGGAACCTCCGGGGCTTTCGCCGCCAGGATGGCGCGTTCGCGGGTTGTATCGGGGTAATCGACCCAGTGATACAGGCAACGGCGGCGGATCGCGTCATGCACCTCCCGCGTCCGGTTCGATGTCAGGACCACCACGGGTCGGGTGTGGGCGCGAACGGTGCCGAATTCGGGCACGGTGATCTGGAAGTCGGCCAGAAGTTCCAGCAGAAACGCCTCGAACGGTTCGTCGGCGCGATCCAGTTCGTCGATCAGCAGCACGGCGGGCGGCAGATCCGGGTCGATCGCGGACAGCAGCGGGCGGGCCTGGAGGAACTCCCGCGTATAGATGTTGCTGGACAGTTCGGTGCGGTCGGTTTGCCCCGCTGCCTCCGCCAGCCGGATGGCCATCAACTGGCGGGCGTGGTCCCATTCATAGGCCGCGGCCGAGAGGTCCATACCATCGTAACATTGCAGCCTGACCAACCGGCGGTTCAGGCCGGTTGCCAGCACCTTGGCGATCTCGGTCTTGCCGGTGCCGGGTTCGCCCTCCAGGAACAGCGGGCGCTGCATGGTTAACGCCAGATGCACCGTGGTCGCCAGTTCCAGGTCGGCGATGTAGCCGTTGGCGGCGAGCAGATGTTCGGTATCCGCGACCTTTTCCGGAAGCGCCGTCACTAGAGCATGCTTCCCAGCATGAGCAGCACCATGAGGGCGAATACGGCCCCGCCCAGCCAGGCCGCGATCGGCATGCCGAACGGTTCGCGCGGTATCAGCGCCCAGACAGAGATCGCGGATGCGGGCTGCGATGCCGCCGGCAGGGGTTCGGCGGCAGCGGCGGGAACCGCGTCGGCGGCGGCCGGCACCATCGCCTGCACCTGCTTGCTGAACCGGTCGAAGAAGGCGTCGGCCATCTGCTTGGCGGTGGCATCGATCAGGCGTCCGCCCAACTGCGCCAGCTTGCCGCCGACCTGGGCGTTCACCTGATAGCTGAGAAGTGTCCCGTCGCCGTCGTCGGTCAATGCTACATTAGCGCCGCCCTTGGCGAAACCGGCGACGCCGCCTTGCCCCTCGCCGCTGATACGGTAACCGTTCGGCGGGTCGATATCGGTGAGTTGCACCTTGCCGGAAAACCGGGCGGAGATCGGTCCCACCTTGATGGCCGCGGTCGCCTTCATCTGATCGTCATCGAGCTTTTCCAGGCTTTCGCAGCCCGGAATGCAGGATTTCAGCACGTCCGTATCGTTGAGCGCTTCCCATACGGTTTGGCGCGGAGCCGGAATTCGTCGCTCGCCCGTCATGTCCATGAGAATACTACCCCTTGTTAAACGGCGCGGACGTTACCGGCAGGGTCCCGCCCATGCAACAGACACCTCCGCACGATGGATATACAGGGGGCAAACGCCCGTCCGGGTGCGTTCGTCAAGGGGGCTTCGCCAACCGGGGGGCTCGCGGTACAAAACTTCACCAAGAGAGGCCTCGCCACGGAGGTGTCAGACACGATATAGCCGACTGTATTGGTGGGCGCGGTTTTCCGACCTGGCGTGTCGCCGTGTAACGAACCAAAAATTACCGTAACGCGCCGGGGGCGTTGGCTTGTTGGCACCGTACCCGGTGCCGTATGCCAAGCGCGGCGGCCGTGCGGCGCCTGAACCGACGAAGGACGTGACCGCCCATGGACGAACGTGTTGAACGGTCGGACACACAGTTGAAGCAGGCGCCTGTTTCGCGGGAAACCAGGACGGCGGCGCGTTCGCGCGGCGGCTACTGGCTGCTGACACTGCTGATCGCGGCCGGCACGGGCGGCGGCGGCTGGTACTTATGGCACCAGCACCAGACAGCACAGGCCCCGCGGACGACCCAACCAGGGCGCGCCGCCGCCGCGCCGCAACCGGTTGGCTTCGCAACGGCGGACAGAGGCGACGTGCGGATCGTGCTGGATGAGCTTGGCACTGTTACGTCGCTCGATACCGTGACGGTCCAAACGCAGATCGCCGGCGAATTGCAGGAAATTGGCTATACGGAGGGCAAGGTGGTCCGCAGGGGGGACTTCCTGGCACAGATCGATCCCCGCCCGTATATCGCCGCACTGGAACAGGCGCAGGGCACGCTGGCCAAGGACCAGGGTTTGCTGGCACAGGCGCAAACCGACCTGAAGCGTTATCAGACGCTGGGCCGGCAAGACTCGATCGCCCAGCAGCAAGTGGATGACCAGCGATTCCTGGTGCAGCAATATGCTGGCGCAGTACAAACCGACCAGGGCACGGTGGACAATGCCAAACTCAACCTTGAGTATTGTCATATCGTCTCGCCGTTGGATGGTCAGGTCGGATTGCGGCTGGTCGATATGGGCAACTATGTCACACCCAACACCGCGACCGCGACGGGACTGGTGGTGATAGCGCAGATCCAGCCGATCTCGGTGGTGTTCGCCGTGCCGGAGGATGACCTGCCGGACATCGTCCAGCGCCTGCGGGCCGGCGCATCGCTGTCGGTGGAGGCCTATGACCGGTCGGATACCAGGCTGCTGGCAACCGGCGCGCTGTCCGCGCTGGACAGCCAGATCAGCACCACCACAGGCACGCTGAATTTGCGCGCCATTTTCGCGAACCCCGATGAGATGCTGTATCCGAATCAGTTCGTGAATGCCCGCCTGCTGGTCAACACGTTGAAGAACGCGATCCGGGTGCCGGTGCCGGCCATTCAGCGCGGGGAGCCGGGGACGTTCGTGTATCTGATCAATCCCGACAACACGGTATCGGTCAGGGTTGTGAAGGCCGGACCGATCGACGGCAATTTCCAGGCGGTGCTGTCGGGGCTGGAACCGGGCGACAGGGTTGTGACGGACGGAACGGATCGGTTGAAGGACGGTGCCGTTGTTTCCTTGCCCGCGGCGAAGGGCGGGCCCGGACTTGGCCATCCGCCCGGGGTTCGGTGATGGCGGCGGCCTGTAGCCTTGGCGAAGGGAAGCCGCCGGCCCGCTTCGCCGCCCTCCCCGATCGGCGCGGAACCGGCGGCGGCGCATGAATCCCTCCCGCCTGTTCATCCTCCGCCCGGTCGCCACCACGCTGTTGATGGCGGCGATCCTGATGGTCGGGTTCGCCGCCTATAAGTTCCTGCCGATTTCGGCGCTGCCGAACGTCGATTATCCCACGATCCAGGTCCAGACTTTCTATCCCGGCGCCAGTCCCGAAGTGATGACTTCCTCCGTCACCTCGCCGCTGGAGGTTCAGTTCGGGCAGATGCCCAGCCTGAACCAGATGTTTTCCACCAGTTCGGCCGGCGCGTCGGAGATTACCTTGCAGTTCGGCCTCGATGTCAGCCTGGATGTGGCGGAGCAGGAGGTGCAGGCGGCGATCAACGCGGCGGGCAATCTGTTGCCGGCCGATCTGCCGACGCCGCCGATCTATGCCAAGGTCAATCCAGCCGACGCGCCGATCATCACCCTGGCGCTGACCTCTAAGACGCTGCCGCTGACCCGGGTGCAGGATTTGGCCAGCACGATGCTGGCGCAGAAAATCTCTCAGCAGCCGGGCGTCGGGCTGGTCAGCATCAGCGGCGGACAGCGCCCGGCGGTGCGGGTGCAGATCAATCCGCTGGCACTTGGGTCGTACGGCCTGAACATCGACGATGTGCGCACGACCCTGAGCAATGACAACGTCAACATTCCCAAGGGGGGCTTCGACGGTCCGGCGCAATCTTCCACCATCGACGCAAACGATCAGATCGCCGATCCGCAACAATACCTGGATCTGGTCATCGCCTACCGCAATGGCGGCCCGGTTCGGCTGCGCGATGTAGCGAAGGTCGTCAACGGCGCCGAGAACACGAAACTGGCGGCCTGGGCCGACAAGACCCCGGCGGTGATCCTGAACGTCCAGCGCCAGCCGGGCGCCAACGTCATCAAGGTCGTCGATACCATCAAGGCGCTGTTGCCGCAGTTGCAGGCCTCGCTTCCCGCGGCCATCGACGTCGCGGTGTTGACCGATCGGACGGCAACCATCCGGGCATCGGTTTCGGACGTGGAGTTCGAGCTGGGGCTGTCGGTGGCACTGGTGGTTGGCGTGATATTCCTGTTCCTGCGCAACCTGCCGGCGACGATCATTCCGTCGATGTCGGTGCCGCTGTCGCTGGTCGGCACCCTGGCGGCGATGTATCTGCTGGGTTTCAGCCTGGACAACCTGTCGCTGATGGCACTGACGATTTCCACCGGCTTCGTCGTGGACGATGCGATCGTGATGATCGAAAATATCGCCCGCTATGTCGAGGAGGGGGAAACGCCGCTGGCCGCCGCGCTGAAGGGCAGCCAGCAGATCGGTTTCACCATCATCTCGCTGACCGTGTCGCTGATCGCGGTGCTGATTCCGCTGCTGTTCATGGGCGATGTGGTGGGCCGGCTGTTCCACGAGTTCGCCATCACACTGACGGTCACCATCGTGATCTCGGCCGTGGTGTCGCTGACGCTGGTGCCGATGATGTGCGCCAAGCTGCTGCGCCACAGGCCGGATGCGGACCGCAACAGGTTCGACCTGAAAGCCGAACGGGGGTTCAACTGGATTATCGGGCGGTACGACCGAGCGCTGAACGTGGTGCTGGATCGTCAGCCGCTAACGCTGGTGGTGGCGTTGCTGACCATGGCGCTGACCGTGGTGCTGTACACGGTGGTTCCGAAAGGGTTCTTTCCGGTGCAGGATACCGGGCTGCTGCAAGGAATCTCTGTGGCGGCGCAAAGTGCGTCGTATCAAGCCATGGCCGAACACCAGCAGGCACTGGCGGACGCCATCCTGAAGGATCCCGACGTTGTCAGCCTGAGTTCGTTCATCGGCGTGGACGGCAGCAACACAACGCTGAACAGCGGGCGGTTCCTGATCAACCTGAAGCCGAAAGACGACCGCACCCTGGATGCGACAGGGATTTCCCGCCGCCTGCAACAGGAAACAGCGGGCGTGCCCGGCATTTCGCTGTATCTGCAACCGGTGCAGGATTTAACGATCGACGCCTCGGTCAGCCGCACGCAGTACCAGTTCGTGCTGGAAAACCCGAACCTGTCGGCGTTCAACGAGTGGGTTCCGAAGCTGATCGCAAAGCTGAACGAATCGCCGGACCTGGACAATGTCGCCAGCGACCTTCAGCAGCAGGGCCGCACGATCGAGGTGGTCATCGACCGCGCAACGGCGGCTCGGTTCGGCATCACGCCGGCGACGGTCGATAACGCGCTGTACGATCTGTTCGGACAGCGGATCATTTCCACGATCTACACCCAGTCTAACCAGTATCGTGTGATCATGGAGGCGGACCCGTCGTTGCAGACCTCGCTGGACGGGCTGGCGGCGATCCGCCTGCCATCGGCGGCGTCCACCACCGGCCAGGTGCAACTGACCTCGTTCGTCAAGCTGGTGGAAAAGCCCGGCCCGCTGCAGATCGGCCATCTGGCGCAGTTTCCCGCCACCGCGATTTCATTCGATACCGCGAAGGGGTCTTCGCTGGGGGCGGCCGTCGCTTCCATCCGCAAGGCGGAGCAGGATATCGGCCTGCCGGTCAGTTTCGTGACCGCGTTCCAGGGGGCGGCCTCGGCACTGGAGGCATCGTTATCGAACGAACTGCTGCTGGTCGCGGCGGCGATCGTGACGATGTACATCGTATTGGGGGTGCTGTACGAGAGTTTCATCCACCCGGTCACGATCCTGTCCACCCTGCCCTCGGCCGGCGTGGGGGCGCTGGTGGCGCTGCTGATCGCTGGCGACACCATCGATATCATCTCTGTCATCGGCATCATCCTGCTGATCGGCATCGTGAAGAAGAACGCGATCATGATGATCGACTTCGCGCTGGAGGCTGAACGGATGGAGGGCAAATCGCCGCGCGAGGCGATCCATCAGGCGTGCCTGCTTCGATTCCGCCCGATTTTGATGACCACGATGGCGGCGCTGCTGGGCGCGTTGCCGCTGATGCTGGGCAACGGAACCGGATCGGAACTGCGCCGGCCGCTGGGCGTGGCCATCGTCGGCGGGCTGATTGTCAGCCAGGTGCTGACGCTGTTCACCACGCCGGTCATCTATCTGATGTTCGACCGGCTGGCGTTACGGCTGCGTGGCCCCTCCGGCGGGAGCAAGCCGGAATCGAGCCCGGCGGAATGAACCTGTCCGCCGCATTCATCGCCCGCCCGGTCGCGACCACGCTGCTGACCATCGGCATCGCGCTGGCGGGCATTTTCGCGTTCTTCAAACTGCCGGTCTCGCCGCTGCCGCAGGTCGATTTCCCGGTGATCGAGGTTCAGGCGCAGTTACCCGGCGCCAGCCCGGAAACCGTGGCCAGCAGCGTGGCCGCACCGTTGGAACGGCATCTGGGACAAATCGCCGACGTGACGGAAATGACGTCCAGCAGTTCCGTCGGGACTGTGGAGGTCGTGCTGCAATTCGGCCTGAACCGCGACATCGACGGGGCCGCCCGCGACGTGGAGGCCGCCATCAACGCGGCCAGGGCGGACCTGCCGACCAGCCTGCGCGCCAACCCGATCTACCGGAAAGTCAATCCGGCCGATGCGCCGGTTCTGATTTTGGCGCTGACCTCGCGAACGCTGACGCGCGGACAGATGTACGATGCGGCCACCAACGTGCTGTCGCAGAAACTCTCGCAGATCGACGGCATCGGCCAGGTCATTATCGGCGGTGCGGCGCTGCCGGCAGTGCGGGTGGAGCTTAACCCCACCGCCCTGTACAAGTATGGAATCGGGCTGGAGGATGTGCGTGCCGCGCTGGCCTCGGCCAACGCCAACAGCCCGAAGGGCGCGATCGATTCGCCGATCGTCCATTACCAGCTTTACACCAACGATCAGGCCAACCATGCGGAAGACTACCTGCCGCTGGTAGTCGCCTATCGCCACGGTTCGGCGGTTCGCCTGTCGGATGTCGCCGACGTCACGGACTCGGTGGAAAACGTCCGCAATCTGGGGCTGTCGCAGGGCCAGCCGGCCGTGCTGGTCATCCTGTTCCGTTCGCCCGGGGCCAACATTATCGACACGGTGGACAGCGTAAAGGCGGCGATCCCGCAGTTGATGGCGGCAATGCCGCGCGACATGGATATGCTGGTCGCCAACGACCGCACCGTTACGATCCGGTCCAGCCTGCACGACACCGAGATGACGCTGCTGCTGTCGATCGGACTGGTGACCGTCGTGGTGTTTCTGTTCCTGCGCAGCGCCCGGGCGACCGTGATCCCGGCGATCGCCGTGCCGGTTTCCATCGCCGGCACCTTCGGCGTCATGTACCTTATGGGCTACAGCCTCGACAATTTGTCGCTGATGGCGCTGACCGTCGCCACCGGGTTCGTCGTCGATGACGCCATCGTCGTGCTGGAAAACATCTCCCGCCATCTCGAAGACGGTATGCCGCGGCTGCAGGCGGCCGTGCGCGGGGCCAAGGAGGTCGGGTTCACCGTCATTTCCATGAGCCTGTCGCTGATCGCGGTGTTCCTGCCGATCCTGCTGATGGGCGGTATCATCGGACGCCTGTTCAGGGAATTCGCGGCCACGCTGTCGATCGCGATCCTGGTATCGCTGGCGATCTCGCTGACCACGACGCCGATGATGTGCGCGCTGATGCTGAAGCCGCCCGACCGGAGCAAGCCGGCGAAGCGCGCGCTGTTCGACCGGGCGCAGACGCTGTACGGTCATACGCTGGCGTGGTCGCTGCGCCATCCGCTGCTGGTCGTTTTGGTGCTGTTCGTCACGATCGGGCTGAATGTCGCGTTGTATATCGTCGTGCCGAAGGGGTTCATACCGCAGCAGGACACCGGACGGATGATGGGCTTCATCCAGGCCGATCAAAGCATCTCGTTTCAGGCGATGCAGCAGAAGCTGCGCCAGCTGGCGATTATCGTAGAGCACGATCCGGCGGTCCAGACCGCGGTCGGGTTCACCGGTTCCGGCGGCGGCGGGAGCCGCGGCCAGGTCAACAGCGGGCGGGTCTTCGTGTCGCTGAAGCCGCGCAGCGAGCGCGATGGCGTCGATACCGTGATGGTTCGGCTGCGCCGGTCGCTGTCCGCCGTGCCAGGGGCCAGGCTGTTCCTGGTTCCGATCCAGGATATCCGCGCTGGCGGGCGGTTGAGCAACGCGGCCTATCAGTTCACGCTGCAGGCCGACAGCACGGCCGATCTTTACGAATGGGCGCCGAAACTGACAGCGGCGCTGGAGCATTCCCCGGTTCTGAAGGATGTCAGTTCCGACCAGCAGCAAAGTGGCCTGGACAGCAACCTGGTCATCGACCGGGCGACCGCCGGGCGGCTTGGCCTGCTGATCAGCCAGATCGACAACACCCTGTACGACGCGTTCGGGCAGCGTCAGGTGTCCACGATCTACAGCGCGCAGAACCAGTATCATGTGATCATGGAAGTGGCGCCGCGTTACTGGCAAAGCCCCGAGACGCTGCGCGATGTCTATGTCAGCACCGCCGGGGCCAACGCGTCAGGCACGCAAATCACCAATGCGGTGGTGGGAACCGTGGTGACCCCGGCGACGGCCAGCACCAACACCGCCGCGGCGATCGCCGCCAATTCCGCCCGCAACGCGGCGACCAACGCGCTGACCTCGATCGGTAAAGGGGTCGCCTCGTCCGGCGCGGCGGTGAGCACCAGCAAGGAAACGATGATTCCGCTGGCCGCATTCGCCCATTTCGAATCCGGTCACACGGCTCTGTCGGTCAACCATCAGGGGCCGTTCGTCGCCAGCACGATCTCTTTCAACGTGGCCGAGGGCAAATCGCTCAGCGACGCCACCGCCGCCGTGAACAGCGCCATGCGCGACATTGGCATGCCGGCCTCGATCCACGGTTCCTTCGCCGGCACGGCGGCGGTGTTCCAGAAATCGCTCAGCAGCGAACCGTTCCTGATCCTGGCGGCGCTGGTGGCGATCTATGTCGTGCTCGGCATCCTGTACGAGAGCTACATCCATCCGATCACCATCCTGTCCACCCTGCCGTCCGCCGGGGTGGGCGCGGTGTTGGCGCTGATGCTGTTCAACACCGAATTCAGCATTATCGCGCTGATCGGGGTGATCCTGCTGGTGGGCATCGTAAAGAAGAATGCCATCCTGATGATCGACTTCGCACTGGAAGCGGAACGGACCCCGGGCGTGTCCCCGCGCGAGGCGATTTTCGAGGCATGCCTGATGCGGTTCCGCCCGATCATGATGACCACGGCGGCGGCGATGCTGGGTGCGGTGCCGCTGGCCCTGAGTTTCGGCGACGGCGGCGAACTGCGCCGTCCGCTGGGGATTTCCATCGTCGGCGGCCTGATGGTCAGCCAGGTGCTGACGCTGTACACCACGCCGGTCGTGTATCTGTATCTGGATCGCTTCCGGCTGTTCGCGAAACGACACTGGTATCGGGCGTTCCCCGGCACCGCGACGCCAGAGGCCGCCGAGTAATGCGTTACCTGTTTCTATGCCTTGCTTTGGCCGGCTGCATGGTTGGTCCCGACTACAACAAACCAGAGGCCCCGGCGTCCCCGGCGTTCAAGGAACTGGCCGGGTGGAAAATCGTCCATCCTGCCGATTCCGCCGCCAAGGGCACATGGTGGTCGGTCTATCGCGACCCGGAACTGGACCGGCTGGAAACCATGGTCGCGGTATCGAACCAGACGATCAAGCAATTCGAAGCCCAGTACCGCAACGCCGAAGCGCAGGTCGCCGTCGCCAGATCCAGCCTGTTTCCGGCCGTTGGGCTTGGCGTCGGTGCGGCCCGCAATGGCGGCGGCGCCGGCTCTGTATCTTCGCTGTCGCACAGCGCCACCCAGTACAACACCACCGGTTCGGCGGCGTGGGATCTGGACGTGTGGGGCCGTATCCGCAGGCAGGTGGAAAGCAGCACGGCCGCCGCACAGGTCAGCGCGGCGGACCTGGCGAACGCCCAGTTATCGGCACAAGCGACGCTGGCGGTGGATTACTTCGATTTGCGGGCCGAGGATGCTTTGGGACAGTTGCTGGACCAAACGGCCGCCGCGTATCAGCGTGCCCTTGACATCACGCAAAATCAGTATCGCGCGGGAACGGCGTCCAGCATCGACTACGTCACCGCACTGGCACAGCTGCAATCGGTTCAGGCGACGGCGGTTGCGGTGGGTGTGCAACGACAGCAATACGAACATGCCATCGCATTGCTGACCGGTCATGCGCCGTCCGACCTGACAATCGCGCCGGCACCGCTGGCGTCCGATGTGCCCGTCCTGCCGCCCGGCCTGCCGTCGGCGCTGCTGGAGCGGCGGCCCGACATCGCGTCGGCGGAACGCACGATGCAGCAGGAGAACGCCTTGATCGGCGTTGCGATCGCCGCCTACTATCCCGACATCTCCCTGTCCGTGCTCGGTGAATACGCCGGCTACCCCCTGAGCCAGCTTATCAGCGCCAGCAACCAGATTTGGTCGCTGGGCGCGGCGGGCAACGAAGTCCTGTACAATGGCGGCTTGCGCGCCGCGGATGTCGTCGCCGCCCGGGCGAATTACGACACCGCTGTCGCGGCCTATCGCCAAACCGTTCTGACCGCATTCCAGCAGGTAGAGGACGCCTTATCCAGTCTGCGGATTCTGGAACAGCAGGCCAGGGCCGAAGCGATCGCGGTCGATTCGACCAGCCGAGCGGTGGAGGCGACGTTGAACGCTTATCGGGCGGGGACGGTGGTTTATACAAGTGTGATTACGGAACAGGCCCTGTTGCTGTCGGATCAGCAGGCGGCCCTGGCGGTGCAGCAAAGCCGCCTGGTTGCCAGCGTGTCCCTGATCGAGGCACTGGGCGGGGGCTGGACCACCGACGATTTGCCGCAAACGATCGAAACCATCAGCCCGCTGACGCCGTAAAAGGACGCCCATGACGACCCGCAACCACCGTCGTACGCCGAAGCCGCTGCGGATCGGACGCGCGGAGTTCGGCATGTGGAAGCTGGGGGTTTCCCGCTTCGACCCGCGCGATCCCTATCATATGGCCGTCAGCCTGTCGTGGCCGGGTTTCATTGGCGCGATGATCCTGGTCTGGCTGGCCATCAACCTGCTGTTCGCCACGCTGTATGTCATCAGCCCCGGCGACGTGGCCAACGCTCGGTCAGGGTCGTTCGCCGATGTGTTTTTCTTCAGCATCGAAACGCTGGCGACGGTCGGTTATGGCGTGATGGCGCCTTCCACCACCTATGGCCACATCGTCTCGGCGGCCGAAATCGTGACCGGCACGGCATTCACCGCGATCGTGACGGGTGTGCTGTTTGTTCGCTTCTCCCGCCCCAAGGCTAAAATTTCCTATGCCGACAATGCGGTGGTCGCCATACGCAACGGCAAGCCGACGCTGATGGTGCGCCTTGCCAGCGGCCGCATGTCGATCATGACCAGTGCGAACGCGCGGATGTTCGTTCTGCTGGCAGAGAAAACCGAGGAGGGCGAGTCGTTCCGGCGGATCCATGACCTGCATCTGTTACAGTCCCATCTGCCGTTATTCGTGATGCCATGGACGCTGATGCACACCATCGATGAAACCAGCCCGCTGTTCGGCAAGGACGGTTCGGCCTTGATTGCCGGCGGCGCCCGGCTGTTCCTGACGCTGGAAGCCCGCGATCAGGCGTTGAACGCCCTGGTCCAGGATATGAAGAACTACATGGCCGATCATGTCCTGTTCGGCATGCGCTATGCGGACGCGGTCACCCTGGATGCCGACGGTCACGCGATCGCCGATCTGTCGCGGATGAGCATGGTGGTGCCCGACATGGCGGCGGCATGATACCGCGGCAGCGCAGCCCCGAGTCAGGCCATGAGCCGCTGCCACGCCAGCAGCAGCAGCAACGCCGCATTCATCACCATTAGCACCGGGGCCGCCGCCATCGCCGTCTGGTTCCAGCGACGCCCCGCCGCCTGGCCGGCAATCCCGATTACCATCAGCACAGGCGCGGTACCCAGTCCAAACATCAGCATCGCCGCGGCCCCCATTGCCGGATTGCCGGACGCGGCCGCCGCGGCAAGGGCGGCATAGAGGAAACCGCAGGGCAGAAACCCCAGCGCCACACCGAAGAGATACTCGCCACCGAACGAGCCCCGGCCGATTCGCCTGGTTACGGCCCCGATCGCCCTGCCCACGTAGAGGCGCATCGGATCGCGCATCGGCATCAACCGGCCCAGCGCGTGGCCCAAGAATGTCAGGGCCGCGAATGTCAGCAGCGCGGCCGACAGCGCGTTGAACCAGGGCAGCCGACCGAACATAACGGCGCCTGCCGCACCCAGTCCGGCATAGGTGGTCAGGCGCCCCAGATGATACGGCAGCAGCAGCCCATTCCGCGTGCGCTGCCACTCGCACAGCCGATCGGGCGGCAGGCGGGCCATACGCTCCGACACCCGGCCCAGCACGAACGCACCGCACATCGGGCCGCAATGCACGACGCTGCCGGCCCCCCCGACGATGAACAGACCCACCAGCAATCCGCCGCGCAACGCGACGTCGGACGTGCATAAAGCATTAGCCCATTGGAGGCTTTCCAGCATCCCATCCGATTGGCCTAGACCATCCGGCCGCGCATTGACATGGATCAATGTTAATCCGCCAGTGTAACGCCATTTTGTTGTCCGCCGCACAGGAGAGGTGCAGATGGAAAACAACGTGAGCGATCTAATCGTCGGACTGATGATGGCCGGTTTCGGTCTCGTCGGCCTGTTTCTCGTCGCGGGAGCCGCCGACGTCGAGATGTATATTTTCGGAATTTGTTTAAGCGGGTTCGCGGTCCTGTTCGATCTCGGCCTGATCAAGCGCTACCACGACCGGCGCGACGAATCGCGGGCCACCGCAAGGGGCAATACCCATGTCTGATCATGCTCTGGCAGAGCCGCGGGTCGTCTATAACGACGCGGTGGTGAAGAAGTTTGTCGTGGCCTCTCTGTTCTGGGCCATCGTGGCGTTCCTGGTTGGCTGTTACATTGCCGCGGAACTGACCTGGCCCGCGCTGAATCTGGGGCTGTCGTTCAGCAATTTCGGGCGCCTGCGTCCTGTCCACACCTCCGCCGCGATTTTCGCCTTCGGCGGATCGGCGCTTTTGGGCACCTCGTTCTATGTCGTCCAGCGCACCTGCCGGGCGAGGCTGTTCGGCGGCGAGGCTTTGGCGAACTTCGTTTTCTGGGGTTATCAGTTTTTCATAGTCATGGCCGCGCTCAGCTATGTCCTTGGCTTCAGCCAGAGCAAGGAGTACGCCGAACCGGAATGGCATCTGGACCTGTGGCTGACCGTTGTCTGGGTTTGTTATCTGCTGATTTTTCTTGGCACGATATTGAAACGGTCAGAGCCGCACATCTATGTCGCCAACTGGTTTTATCTGGCGTTTATCGTCACCATCGCGGTGCTGCATATCGTCAACAACGCGGCAATCCCGATTTCCTGGTACAGCGCCAAAAGCTACTCGGTCTATGCCGGGGTGCAGGATGCGCTGGTCCAGTGGTGGTATGGCCATAACGCGGTCGGATTTTTCCTGACGGCCGGCTTCCTGGGCATGATGTATTACTTCATTCCCAAGGCCGCCGGACGCCCGGTCTATTCGTATCGCCTGTCGATCGTCCATTTCTGGACGCTGATCTTCCTGTATATCTGGGCGGGCCCGCATCATCTGCACTGGACCGCCCTGCCCGATTGGACCCAGACCGTCGGCATGGCATTTTCCATCATGCTGTGGATGCCCTCCTGGGGCGGCATGATCAACGGCATCATGACCCTGTCCGGGGCGTGGGATAAGCTGCGGACCGACCCCGGGCTTCGTTTCTCGGTCACCGCTGTCGGCTTCTACGGCATGTCCACCTTCGAGGGTCCGGTCATGTCGGTGCGCGAGGTCAACGCCTTGTCGCACTACACCGACTGGACCATCGGCCATGTGCATTCCGGCGCGCTGGGCTGGGTCGCCTTCATCGTGTTCGGATCTTTCTATTACTTGATCCCGGTGCTGTGGAACCGCAAGGCGCTGTATTCGGTGCGCCTGGTGGCATGGCACTACTGGATCGCCACCCTGGGCATCGTGCTCTACATCGTTTCGATGTGGGTCGCGGGGATCATGGAAGGCCTGATGTGGCGGGCCTACGACAAATTCGGCTTCCTGCAATACTCGTTCGTCGAATCGGTTGTCGCCATTCACCCGTTCTTCGTCATCCGCCTGCTTGGCGGGGTGTTCTTCCTGATCGGCGGACTGATGATGGTGTTCAACGTCTTCATGACCATTACCAGCGAATCGACCGAACGCCCGCGCGAACCACTGATCGCACCAGCCATGCTGGCAGGAGCCTGAGACCATGTTCATCCGTCATGAATTCTTCGAAAAAAATGCGATCTTCCTGCTGATCGGCACGCTGGTGACGATCGCGATCGGCGGTATCGTGGAGATCGTCCCGCTGTTTACGATCGAAACGACTGTCGAGCACGTGGACGGCATGCGGCCATACTCCCCGCTGGAACTGCGGGGCCGCGACATCTATGTGCGGGAAGGCTGCTATCTGTGCCACAGCCAGCAGATCCGCACCCTGCGCGACGAAGTCGAACGCTATGGCCACTACTCCATCGCCGCCGAGAGCATGTACGATCATCCGTTCCAGTGGGGGTCGAAGCGTATCGGCCCCGATCTGGCGCGGGTCGGCGGCAAATACTCCAATGACTGGCATTACGCGCACCTGCACAACGCGCAGGCAGTGGTACCGGAATCGATCATGCCGCACTACGGCTTCCTGGCCGAAACGCCGCTGGAAACCGACGATATCCAAAGCCGCATGAAGGCATTGCGGACCGTCGGCGTGCCTTACACCGACGAGGATATCGCCAACGCCAAGGCCGATCTGCTGACGCAGGCGAATCCGGATGCGGACAGTGCGAAACTGATGGGGCGCTATCCGAAAGCCAACATCGTACCCGGCAACGGCCATGAAGTCACCGAGGCCGACGCGCTTGTCGCTTACCTGCAAATGCTGGGCACCCTGGTGAACTTCGCCGACACCAGCACGGAAAGGTTGCAGCAATGACCACGTCGCAATGGCTGGAACATTACCTGGTCGTCGTCCTGTTCTTCGTGTTCGTCGGGATCGTCGGCGTAACCTACTGGCCCGGCCGCAAGGCGCAGATCGAGCAGCAAGGCCGCATTCCGTTCGAGGATGATGTGTAGTGCCCACAAAAATCGAAAAGGACGCCATCTCCGGCCAGGACACCACCGGCCATGAGTGGGATGGACTGAAAGAACTGAACACCCCGCTGCCGAAATGGTGGGTCTATGTGTTCTTCGCCTGCATCGCCTGGGCCGCCGGGCTGTGCGTGCTGTATCCGTCGATCCCCTATGGCCGGGGCTACTTTCATGGCCTGCTGGGCTATTCGTCACGCAGGAACGTGGATGCCGATGTCGCCAAGCTGGTCGACCAGCGCAAGGACTCGATGGATAAGATCGCCGCGATGCCGTTCGATGCCATCAAGGCCGATCCGGCCCTGATGGAGGTCGCGCTGACCAGCGGGCGCATCACCTTCGCCGACAACTGCCAGCCCTGCCATGGGGCCGGCGGCGGCGGCAACCCGGGCTACCCGGCGCTCGCGGCCGGTGCCTGGATCTGGGGCGGTACGCTGACCGATATCCAGCAGACCGTGACCCACGGCATCCGCAGCGCCGATCCCGACGCCCGCAACAGCGCCATGCCGCGGTTCGGCGCCGACGGCACCCTGAAGCCCGCCGAGATCGAAGCGGTCGCCGACTATGTGTGGGCGACGTTCTACGGCCATGCCGAAGGCAAGGACGTGTCGGCGGGCGCGAAAATCTTCGCCGAAAACTGCGCCGCCTGCCATGGCGACCAGGGACAGGGCAACCGCGACATGGGCGCCCCGAAACTGGCCAGCAAGGTCCACCTGTATGGCGATAGCCGGGAGGCAATCGTACATCAGGTCAACCTGCCGCGGCAGGGGGTGATGCCGAACTGGGGCACAAGGCTTAGCCCCGGAACGATCAAGGCCGTCAGCCTGTACGTCCACTCGTTGGGCGGCGGCGAGTAAAAGGCGAAAACCGTGTCACGCATCAGCAAAGAGGACCGGCGGCTTCAGATCGAGCACGAGGCCGCCGGAGACCACCTTTTCGCCAACCGTCTTCGGGTGTACCCGAAGACGGTCCACGGGCGGGTCCGTCAGGTCAAATGGGCTATCCTGATCGTGTGCCTGGGGATCTACTACCTGCTGCCCTGGCTGCGGTGGAACCGCGGGCCCGGCCACCCGACCCAGGCGGTGCTGCTGGATATCTCGCACGAGCGGTTTTATTTCTTCAATATGGAACTATGGCCGCAGGACATCTGGCTGCTGGCCGGCCTGCTGATCCTGGGCGCCGTCACGCTGTTCCTGGTGACCAGCCTGTTCGGGCGCCTGTGGTGCGGCTACACCTGCCCGCAGACGGTATGGACCGATCTGTTCATGTGGGTCGAACGCTGGGTCGAAGGCGACCGCAACGAACGCATGCAGCGCGACGCCCAGCCGCTGAACGCCGATACGATCTGGAAGAAGGTGCTCAAGCACACAATCTGGATGGGCATCGCGTTCTGGACCGGCGGCGCCTGGATCATGTACTATGTCGATGCGCCGACGGTGACGCTTCAATTCTGGACACTGTCCGCATCCACACAGGTTTATTTCTTTACCGGACTGTTCACCGCGACAACCTATCTTTTGGCGGGATGGGCGCGGGAGCAGGTCTGCACCTACATGTGCCCGTGGCCGCGCTTTCAGTCCGCGATGCTGGACGATCAAAGCTTCACCGTCACCTACCAGGCATGGCGCGGCGAACCCCGTACCCGCGGCAAGGCCCGCTCCGGCGGTGACTGCATCGATTGCGGCGCCTGTGTCACCGCCTGCCCTACCGGCATCGACATCCGCGACGGCATCCAGCTTGAATGCATCAACTGCGGCCTGTGCATCGACGCCTGCAACCACGTCATGAACCGGACGAAACGCGATCCTTGGCTCATCACATGGGACACCGAGGCCCGCCAAAACGCCAAAAAAGCCGGCCGATCCGAACCGATCCGTATCTTCCGCCCGCGTACGATCATCTATTTGTCGGTACTGGTCATCGCGATGGCCGGCATGACCACCGCGCTGCTGACCCGCTCGACCCTCGGGCTATCCGTTCAACGCGACCGGGCACCGGTGTTCGTACCATTGGCCAGCGGCGAGCTGCGGAACGGCTATACTTTGAAGATTGCCAACAAAACCCAGACCGAAAGCAGTTTCGACCTTACCGTCGATGGATTGCCGGGAGCAGGTCTGGTGGTGGCGGAGGGCGATCCCAAGCCGGAACCAGTGCTGCACCTGCCCAGCAACGCCGACGAAGTCGATTCGTTCCGGGTTTTGGTGACCGGGCGCCCGGTCTCTCTGGTCAATGGCTCGCAGCCGATCGAGTTCATTCTGCGCGACACCGCCACCGGCCGCCAGACCGTCTATCGCTCGACGTTCATGGGCCCTCAAGGATACGGAAAATGAATACGTCCGCATGGCGCTGGTTCCCCCATTGGCTGATCGCCTCCATGGGTCTCGTGTTCCTGGTCAACGCCTATATGGTCTATGATGCCTACACGACGTTTCCCGGCGTGGCGGGGCAGGACGGCTTCGACCTCAGCAACGAATACAAGCAGGTTCTGGAGGCCGCCCGGCAACAGGCGGCGCTCGGCTGGCAGGTGGAGGCCGGGATTGGCGACGGCCGGTACCCGACCTTGCGGCTGACCGGCAAGGACGGTGCGGCCCTGACCGCCACGACGATCGTGGCGAAAGCAGAACGTCCGGTCGGGCCACCGACCACGACGGTGCTGACTTTTCATCGGGTCGGCGAGGGCCGGTACCAGGCGAACGAAGCATTGGCTACCGGGCAATGGGACCTGATGTTGAACGTCCAGGCAAATGGCCACGTTTTCAATGCGACCCGGCGCGTGGCCGCGCAGTGATTTCATGAGCGCGGCCGTGTCCCCGATCGCCGGGATGCCATCCACGGCTTTTCTTGGCGAGCCCGCTGAAGGCAGCCGACCGACGGTTACCGCTGCCTGCGCCCATTGCGGATCGCCCGTCCCGACGGGACAGATGTACTGCTGCGCCGGCTGCGCCTCGGCCCGGGACATCATCGAGGGCATGGGTCTTGGCCGCTACTACGCCCAACGCCTGCTGGATGCCGGATCCCGGGCGCTGCGGCCCGAACCGGCGGAACGATGGGATCTGGCCCGCCACATCGTCGCCAAACCGGACGGCACCAAGGAACTGACCCTGGCCGTTGACGGCCTGCAATGCGGCGCCTGCGTGTGGCTGATCGAATCCGTGCTGGCGAAGGAACCCGCCGTCACCGCCGGGCGCGTGAACATGACGACCCGCCGCCTACGGCTGGGTTGGAACGGCACCAATGACGATGCCGACCGGTTGGTAGGCAGGATCGAGACCCTGGGCTATCGGCTGGTGCCGTTCGACGTGCCGGCCTTGGCCGCGGCCCGCGACCGCACCGGACGCATGCTGATGCGCTCGCTGGCCGTTGCCGGGTTCGCAGCCGGCAACACGATGCTGATCTCGGTCGGCATCTGGGCTGGCCAGGGGCATGTCATCGACCCGATCGGGCCGGCGACCATGGCACTGCTGCACTGGGTATCGGCGCTGATTGCCATGCCCGCCATCGCCTATGCCGGACGGCCGTTCTTCGCATCGGCCCTGGCGGCGCTGCGGCAGCGGCGCACCAACATGGATGTGCCGGTCAGCCTGGGCGTCTGGCTGGTCACCGGCCTGAGTCTGATGGAAACCATCCAGGGCCGCGACCACACCTATTTCGACTCCGCCGTCACGCTGCTGTTCTTCCTGCTGGTCGGGCGCGTGCTGGACCACAGGGCGCGTGGGCAGGCGCGAGCCACGGCCGAACAGTTGCTGGCCCTGCGATCGGCGGATGTAGCGGTGTTGCAGCCCGATGGTTCGATACGCCGAGCGGGGCAGGAGCAGGTGGCCGAGGGCGACATGGTGCTGGTGACGAGCGGCGAACGGATCGGCGTGGACGGCATTTTGGCAAGCGGCACCGCCATGCTGGACACCAGTCTGGTGACGGGCGAAAGCGTGCCGGTGGAGGCCACGGCAGGCACCGTTGTCTATGCCGGAACGCTGAACCTGGGCGCCACGCTGACGATCCGCACAACGGCAACGGGCGGCGCGACGTTGCTGGCCGAATGTGTACGGCTGATCGAGGCGGCGGAATCCCGCCGCGGCCGGTTTGTCGTCCTGGCCGATCGGGTCGCCCAACGATACGCCCCCGCCGTCCATTTATGCGCCCTCTTAACCTTCCTGTGGTGGTTTTTCGCCATGGGCGCGCCAGCAGAACAGGCGTTGCTGACCGCGAGCGCGGTACTGATCATCACCTGCCCCTGCGCACTCGCACTCGCGGTCCCGGCCGTACAGGTCATCGCGACCAGCCGCCTGTTCCGCGGCGGCATGCTGCTGAAATCCCCCACTGCGCTGGAACGACTGGCAGATGTCGATACTGTCGTGTTCGATAAAACCGGCACATTGACCGACCCCCTGCCCGGTTTGTGCGGCTGCCCTGACCCGGCCGCTCTGCGAGAGGCAGCATCGATCGCGGTTTCCAGCCGCCATCCGCTGGCCCGGGCGCTGGTGTCGGCCGCCGGTTCGGTGGTGCCCGCCGAAGGGGTGGTGGAACATCCAGGTCAAGGTCTGGCGGCAGGCGACGTGCGGTTGGGCAGCAGAGCCTTCTGCGGGGTGGCGGAGGGTATGGCGGATGGGCCTGAAATATGGTTGTGCCGCCCCGGACAAGCACCGGTTCGCTTCCGCTTCGACGAACGCCCGCGTCTGGATGCCGCCGAGATCGTCGGGCGCTTGCGCAACATGGGCCTGACGGTGAAGCTGATCTCCGGCGACCGAACCGAACAGGTGCAACGCATCGCGGACCAGCTTGGGATCGACGACTGGCAGGCGGGATGCAACCCGGTCGATAAGGTCGCCGCCATCGAGGCTTTGGCCAAACAGGGCCGCAAGGTGCTGATGGTGGGGGATGGAATCAACGACAGCCCTGCGCTGGCCGCCGCGTCGGTGTCCGCATCTCCTGCCACGGCGGCGGATGTCAGCCAGACCGTCGCCGATCTGGTATTCCAAGGCACCAAACTCGAACCCATCCTCATCGCGCTCCGCACCGCTCGGCGGGCGAAGTCGGTTATGCGACAGAATCTGGCGTTGTCGATCGGCTATAACATCGCGATGGTGCCGCTGGCAGCCGCCGGGCTGGTGACGCCCTGGCTGGCGGCGGCGGCGATGTCCAGTTCCTCACTGATGGTCATGGTGAACAGCCTGCGCTTGAATCGGGACGCGAAACAATGACCGTCATTCTGTTTCTGCTGATTATCAGTCTGACCATCGCTGCCGGTGGCCTGTGGTTCTTCATGTGGTCGCTGCGATCCGGGCAATACGACGACATGGACGGCGCCGCGAACCGGATCCTGTTCGATGATCCGAACGACGCGCCAGCCAGGAAAAAGATACCGGCCCGGGCGGTTCGGTAACTGGCCGGGCCGGCGCGGTCAGCCGTTCAACTGCCGGGCCAGCGCGTGCATCGCCTGATAGCACGGCAACACCTGCGCCACGCTGGCGTTCGGTTCGCGCTTTTCGCGGATCGCGGCGATGAACTCGCGGTCTTGCAATTCGATTCCGTTCATCGAGACATCGACCTTCGACACGTCGATCGGTTCTTCCTTTCCCGTGAACAGATCGTCATAGCGGGCGAGGTAGGTTCCCGTATCGCCGATGTAACGGAAGAATGTGCCCAGCGGCCCGTCATTGTTGAACGACAGACTGAGCGTGCAAATCGCCCCGTTCGCGGCCTGAAGCTGGATCGACATGTCCATCGCGATCCCCAGTTTCGGGTGGATCGGCCCCTGGATCGCGTTTGCCTTCACGATGGCCGAGCGGGTTTGATACTGGAACAGATCGATCGTGTGGGCGGCGTGGTGCCACAGCAGATGATCGGTCCAGCTTCTGGGCTGGCCCAAGGCGTTCATATTGGTGCGCCGAAAAAAATAAGTCTGCACATCCATTTGCTGGATATTGAATTCGCCGGCAACGATCTTGCGCCGCACCCATTGGTGGCTGGGATTGAACCGCCTTGTGTGGCCGCACATGGCGATCAGGCCGGTGCTTTGCTGCAAGGCAACCAGCGCCTGCGCATCGGCCAGCGAGTCCGCCATCGGAATTTCGACTTCCACATGCTTGCCCGCCCGGAGGCACGCCATTGCCTGTTCGGCATGCATCGGCGTCGGGGTTGCCAGGATCACGGCGTCCACATGCTTCAGGGCCAGGGTTTCGGCCAGATCGATCGTGACGTGAGGAATGCCGTATGTATCGGCAACCGCCCGGGCCGCCTGGATTCCATCGCTTGCCAGCGACACGACCTCCACGCCGGCGATGTTCTTCAATCCGTCGAGGTGCTTGATCCCGAACGCGCCGGCACCCGCCAAGGCAACCCTGATCGTTTCGCTCACGCTATTCTCCTGTTTCGTCGGGCCAGTACAGGCGCATCGGATTGTCCACCAGCAGCTTGTGCCGCAGGTCCGGCGTGGTGGCGATGTGCGGAATGAAATCGACCAGCAGCCCGTCGTCCGGCATGTGGTCCTTCAAATTTGGATGCGGCCAGTCGGTGCCCCACAGCACGCGATCGGGGAAGGTCTCGACGATACGCCTGGCGAATGGGATGACATCGCGATAGGAGTTCTGTTCGCCATTCAGCGCCGGCGGGCCAGAAATCGACAGGCGCTCCGGACAGCTAACCTTCGACCATACGTTCGGGTGCTGTGCCATGAATTGCAGGAACAGCGCGAATTCCGGCCCGTCGATCGGTTTGGCCACGTCGGGCCGGCCCATGTGGTCCACCACCACCGTGGTTGGCAGAGCGGTGAAGAAATCCCATAGTTCGGGCAGATCGACCGATTCGAAATAGATCACGATATGCCAGCCTAGCTTCGCGATCCGGCCGGCGATTTCCAGCAATTCGTCCTTGGGGGTGAAATCGACCAGCCGTTTGACGAAGTTGAAGCGTACGCCGCGCACGCCAGCCGCATGCATTGCGTGCAGATCGGCATCGGCGACATCCCGCCGCACGGTGGCAATGCCCCGGGCCTTGCCGCCGGAATGCAGCAGTGCATCGACCATCGCGCGGTTATCGGCGCCATGGCACGTTGCCTGCACGACCACGTTGCGGGCGAAACCGAGATAGTCGCGCAGATCGTACAGTTGCTGCTTCGACGCGTCGCAGGGCGTGTATTTTCGTTCCGGCGCGAAGGGGAATGCGCCGCCCGGCCCGAATACATGGCAATGCGCATCGACAGCGCCCACGGGCACCCGGAATGAAGGCTTCGATGGACCAGCATACCAATCCAGCCAGCCGGGAGTTTTTTCAAATGCCATGAACGGTACCTCCAGATCTGGTTGCCATCGCCCCCCGGCAGCGGACATGATCTGCATCAAATCGAGCGATAACGAGGCTTATTTCCCCTTCGCTTTCAACGCCGCATCCAGCCGGGGGAACACACGTCGGGCATTGCCTTCGTACACCGCTGCCTTGGCTTCGGCTGACAGGGTGGTCGATGCCTCGATGTACCGTTTGGTGTCGTCATAGTAGAACCCGGTTTCGGGGTCGATGCCGCGCACCGCGCCGATCATCTCGCTGGCGAACAGGATGTTCCTGGCCGGGATCACCTTGGTCAGCAGGTCGATCCCGGGCTGATGATACACGCAGGTATCGAAGTAGATGTTGTTCAGCAGCAACTCGGTCAGCAGGGGTTTCTTCATCTCCTGCGCCAGCCCGCGAAACCGCCCCCAGTGATACGGCACCGCGCCGCCGCCGTGCGGGATCAGGAATTTCAGCGTCGGGAAGTCCTTGAACAAATCCGACGTCAGGCACTGCATGAATGCCGTCGTGTCGGCATTCAGATAATGCGCGCCGGTGGTGTGGAAGCAGTCGTTGCAGCTTGTGCTGACATGCACCATCGCTGGGATGTCGTATTCGACCATCTTCTCATAGATCGGGTACCATGACCGGTCCGATAGCGGTGGGGAAGTCCAGTGGCCGCCGGAGGGGTCTGGATTCAGATTGATGCCGACAAAGCCGTACTCCTTGATGCAACGCTCCAGTTCCGGAATGCAGGTTTTCGGATCGACACCGGGCGATTGCGGCAGCATCGCCGCGCCGATGAAATGATCCGGAAACAGCGTACTGACGCGATAGCACAATTCGTTGCAGATCGACGCCCAGGTCGAGGATACGTTGAAATCGCCGATATGGTGCGCCATGAAGCTGGCACGCGGGCTGAAAATGGTCAGGTCGCTGCCGCGTTCCTTCATTTTCGCGAGCTGGTTGGTTTCGATACTCTCCCGCAGTTCGTCGTCGCTGATTTTCAGCTCGCTGACCTTGGGCATCGCGGACGGATCCTTGATTCCGGCGATCTGGCGGTTGCGCCATGCTTCCAGCGCCTTGGGCGCGGTGGTGTAGTGGCCGTGAACGTCGATGATCATTGGGCGTCCCCCATTATAGGTCGATGGCCCCATTTTCGTGCCCCGTTCGCCGGTTGAACAGCAGACAGATCAAACCGGCGATCGAAACACCGCATTTCGCCCATAAAAAAAGCGGCCATTCCCGGTTGAGAACAGCCGCCTTCGCCGAACCCGCTGTCGGCTAGAACGGGATTTCGTCGTCCAGGTCGCCGCCCTTCGGCGCGTCCCAGGACGGACCGCCCGATCCGCCGCGAGCAGCCGGCCGAGCGGCGGCCGGAGCGCGCTCGCGCGGGGTGTAGCTGCTGCCGCCACCGCCAAATCCGCCTTCGGACCCACCGCCTTCACCGCCGCCGGCCCTGGTATCCAGCATGGTAAGCTGACCGTTGAAGCGCCCGATCACCACCTCGGTCGTATAGCGTTCCTGCCCCTGCTGGTCTGTCCACTTGCGGGTCTGCAAAGAGCCTTCGACGTAGATTTTCGCGCCCTTCTTCAGGAACCGCTCCGCAACATCGGCGGTGCGATCGTTGAAGATCACCACCCGATGCCACTCGGTCTTTTCCTTCTTCTCACCGGACGCGCGATCGTTCCACGTTTCGCTGGTCGCCAGGGTCAGGTTGACTATCTTGCTGCCGTCCTGGGTGTTCCGCACTTCCGGGTCCTTCCCCAGATTGCCCACCAGGATCACCTTGTTCACCGAACCTGCCATCGACCGAGTCCCTAATCTTGAATTTCACACATTAGCGCAAACCCCATTCCGGGGCCATATTGCTTAATATTCCGCTAACAAACAGCCAGTTTTCGGGGCAAATCGTGCGCGCGGCGTCCCAGCCCCACGCAAAAATGGCTCACCACCGGGGCCAGCCGCTCCGTAGCCAATCTGGCTTCGGCGTTCGCCGCTGACAGCCGGGTGGCGGCATCCCGGGCGCGACGGGCGATCCCTGGCCAATCCAGACCCGGCAACACCCCGTCCTTCAGTACGAACCGGCCACCGATCATCACGTCGCGCACCGCCGCCCCGTCCTCGGTATTCACCAACTGGTTCACCGCGTTGTTCAGCGGCACCAGGTTGACGTGGTCCAGGTCCAGGAACACCAGATCGGCCTTGTAGCCCGGCGCGATCCGGCCGATCAGGTCGGCCATTCCCAGTACCGCCGCGCTGCCCTCGGTGGCCAGAAGCAACGCTTCGGGGGCGCCGATCCAGTCCTCCAGCGGCCGGTCGAACACGCGGGAGACGTAGGCCGACAGCCGCATCGCCTCGAACATGTTCTGGTTGTCGGACGACGAGGACCCATCGGTCCCGACCCCCACGCGAATCCCGCCGGCAATGGCCCGCCGCATATCGGCGATGCCGTTTCCCAGACGCAGATTCGATCCGGGGTTATGCGCCAGTGCCCCGCCGTGGCGGGCGATCAGCTCGATCTCCGCATCGTCGATCCAGATGGCGTGGGCGCCGCTGAAGCGCGGCCCCAGCAGTCCGATCCGGTCCAGATGTTCGGTCAGAGGCATACCATAGTGTTGAAGCGCACCGGCCCGCTGCACGGGCGACTCCGCCAGATGGGTCTGCACCGCCAGTCCATACGCGTCGGCCAGATCGCGGCACCCGGTCAGGAACGCATCCGAACAATGCAGCGGGATCGTCGGCGCGATGCCAAGCCGGATCTGGTCGGTGGGAAACGGCCAAGACCTGGCGGCCTCGCGAATCGGGGCCAATGTCGCTTCCGCCGGAGCAGACCGCATCGCCTCGGCCAGCGAACGCAATTCGGGCGGGAACGCGTCCAGCAGGCCGGGAATCGCCTGATAGAAGCTGCGATCCGCCACCATCGGCGACACTACGGCCCGCATCCCCACATCCGCGTATGCCCGGCCGACCTCGTGCAGCGCCTGAACGCTGGGAACCGGCAGCATCGCCGACAGGTCGTAACAGGCGGTGCAGCCCTTGCGGATCATCTCGATCGCGGTCAGCAGCGTGGAGAGATAGCGATCGTCGTCCCCGCGTCCGCCATTGACCCACGGGCCGGCGTTCAGCAGCAGTTCCAGCGACCAGCGATCCCCGACACCCTTCCCCAGCCCGCCATGGCCATGGGTGTGTGCATTGATCAGCCCGGGGATAATCAGCCTGCCGCTGGCATCGATCGTGCGGTCACCCCGGGCGCTGTCCGGCGGAACGATCGCCGCGATACAGTCGCCCGTCAGCACCAGATCGGCCAGACGGGCGCTGCCTTCCCCGCTGACCAGAACCAGGCCGCCTGAAACGATGACACGATCCATCCGCGGCCCCTATGTCAGTCGCCGGGTGGGGAATCGTACAACGCGCAGTCCGGCCAGCGCCAGCCTGTCCACCAGATGCCGGGCGGACGCGGCGGCCATGAAACACTCGGCTGGCCGCGTGAGCTGACCGCCCGACGACCGCAGCGCGGCAGTCAGCACGGCTTCGAGTTCCTCATCGGGCACCGCTTCGGGGGAGGGATCGAACATGCCGGGAGGTTAGACCGCCCGCGCGGACAAAACAAGAACGGACTGAAGGCGGCCGGAAAAACATCGGGGCCGCCGAACCGCAAGCCGCCAGTTGACGCCCCTACTCTCCCGCCGGGATCATCAATTCCAGCGCGTCGGCCATAAAGTCGAACAGCATGCGACGGCCCATTGCCGGCTGCACCATGATCCCTTCGCAGGACCGCCAGATCATCCAGCGCCGAAACGCCCGATCCTTGTCGTAAAGACCCAGCAGTTCCTCGTATTCCTCGCCGTCCGCACAGACGTCCAGATCGATGGCCATACGCAATTCGTGGAAATCCGCCCAGGCCCGAAGCATCAGCAAATCCGGGACATCGAATGAAAAGCCTGTTGGCACTCTGACGGAAACGCGGGGTAATTGCACCGGGACCTCCTGTAAGAACGGCACCGGACGGGCCGCCGTTCGATCACGCATAAGTGACTGTCTGGCCCGGACGTTTTGGCACTCGCAATACTTATTTTTAGAAGAGTTTATTTCGCAACGAATATCCTCAAGACGGTAACATATATTGTCAGCTATGATCCATAATGCACTATATTTAGGGCAGTTATAAAATTGTTCGATGCGATTTCCGACATTTTTTGCTATCAAATTTATTGCTGTTAATTGTAACGATTACGTCACAAAAACCGGGACCCTTCGTCCACCGGGCTCCCGGACACGTGATGCGCGCCGGCCGCCTTCGCCGCGAAGCCGGAGATGGTTCAGCTCATGCGTCCATGCACGCGGCCCGCAAATCCCGCCATCGACGTACCAGCCATCCCGCATCGGCACCCAACGACAGCCGCCGCCCGCCCCTAAATCGTGTCGTATCCGCATTTCAGATGCTCGGAGCGCCTTGCGCGGCGCGTCGGACTATGCAAAACGCCCCGCATACTGGAACCAATTCCAACGAAGGAGACGTCCGGGGGTGACAGACACCATCCTGGAGACAGAAGGTCTAACGCGTGAATTCAGCGGCTTCGTGGCCGTCGATGGCGTCGATCTGCGCGTGGAAACAGGCAATATCCACGCCCTGATCGGCCCCAACGGCGCCGGCAAGACGACATGCTTCAACCTGCTGACCTCCTTCCTGCCGCCCACACGCGGCAAGATCAAATTCAAGGGCCGCGACATCACCGGGATGAAACCCGCGATGGTCGCGCGGCTGGGGCTTATCCGCAGCTTTCAGATCTCGGCGGTCTTCCCGCATCTGACCGCACTGGAAAACGTGCGCCTCGCCCTACAACGCGCCCGCGGCGCCAGCTTCGACTTCTGGCGCTCGGAAAGCGTGCTCAAGGTCTATGACGACCGGGCGCACCAACTGCTGTTCGATGTCGGCCTGTCGTCCTACACCGACTCTGTCGTCGCCGATCTGTCCTATGGGCTGAAACGCGCGCTCGAAATCGCCACCACACTGGCACTCGATCCGGAAATGATGCTGCTGGACGAACCCACCGCCGGTATGGCGCATGGCGACGTTGACCGCATCGTCGAACTGATCGCCCGTATCCGCCAGGGCCGTACTATATTGATGGTGGAGCACAACCTGTCCGTGGTCGAAGGCCTTTGCGACAAAATCACCGTGCTGACCCGCGGCAAGGTTCTCGCCGAGGGTTCTTATGAAACGGTATCGAAAAACCCCGAAGTGATCGCAGCCTACCTGGGGACCGCCGATGCTTGAGGTCAAAGGCCTGAACGCCTGGTACGGCGAAAGCCACATTCTCCACGGCGTCGATTTCGAGGTCCGCGAAGGCGAAGTCGTTACATTGCTCGGTCGTAACGGTGCCGGCAAGACCACGACCATGAAGTCCATCATGGGCCTGGTGCCGCGCCGCGAAGGCAGCGTGAAATTCCGCGGCAACGAAATGGTCGGCCTGATGCCGAACCAGATCGCCCGGGCCGGCATCGCCATCTGCCCCGAGGAACGCGGTATCTTCGGATCCCTGTCAGTCACCGAAAACCTGATGCTGCCCCCGATCGTCGCCCCCGGCGGACTGACCGTGGAGGAAATCTACACCCTGTTTCCCAACCTGCGCGAACGCGCCAAGACCGCGCACGGAACCAAGCTGTCCGGCGGGGAGCAACAGATGCTGGCCATCGGCCGAATCCTGCGGACCGGCGCGAAGATGCTGCTGCTGGACGAACCGACCGAAGGCCTCGCACCCGTCATCGTCCAGCAAATCGGCCGCACGATCCGGGAAATCAAGAATCGCGGTTTCACAGTGCTGCTGGTGGAACAAAACTTCCGCTTTGCCGCCACGGTCGCGGACCGCCACTACGTCATGGAACACGGCAAAATCGTGGACATGATTCCAAACCACCTCCTCGAAACCAGCATGGACAAGCTGCACGAGTATCTGGGCGTCTAAAATATACGGGAAAATCCAGGATAAGCGCGTCGCCTGCCGGCGAACCGGCGGCCGTTCAAAGAGAAGGTTATTAGGGGTTAACAGATGCTATTATCTCGCCGTTCCGCGCTGACAAGCGCAGCCGTGGCAGCCACACTGCCGCTGGTTCGCCCTGCACGTGCCCAGAAGCCGAAGCTCAAGATCGGTGTGCTGAACGACATGTCCGGCCCATACGCCAACACCGGCGGCGCGACCTCGGTGGTCTGCACCAAGCAGGCCCTGGAAGATTTCGGCGTCGCCACCAGGGATATGGATGTCGAAGTCATCGCCGCCGACCACCAGAACAAGCCGGATCTCGCGGTGTCCATCGCCCGCCAGTGGTTCGACCGAGACGGCGTCGATATGCTGCTCGACGTGCCGACATCCTCGGTCGCGCTGGCCCTGCAATCGGTCGTACGCGAGAAAAACAAGGTCTTCCTGAACTCCGGCGCGGCCAGTTCGGCGTTGACGGGCGAACAGTGCTCGCCGAATTTCGTCCATTGGACATACGACACGTTCATGCTGGCCAAATCCACCGGCGGCGCGATGGTGAAGGCCGGCGGTGATTCCTGGTACTTCGTCACCGCCGATTATGCGTTTGGCAAGCAGTTGCAGGGCGACACCTCCACCCTGGTGAAGGCCGCGGGCGGCAAGGTTCTGGGCGCGGCACAATACCCGTTCCCCGGCACGACGGACTTCTCATCCTTCCTGGTGCAGGCACAAGCCAGCGGCGCCAAGGTCCTTGGTCTGGCGAATGCCGGCGGCGATACGGTGAACTGCATCAAGCAGGCCAACGAGTTCGGCCTGAACAACTCGATGAAGGTCGCGGCGCTGCTGATGTTCATCAGCGACGTACACGCCCTGGGCCTGGACGTAGCACACGGGCTGAACCTGACAGAAAGCTTCTACTGGGACATGAATGAGCGCACGCGCGCTTTCACCAAGCGCGTTCTGCCGAAAACCCCGACGAACTACCCGAATATGGACCACGCCGGCTGCTACTCCGCCACGCTGCACTACCTGAAGGCCTGCGCCGACATGGGTATCGCCGAAGCGAAGAAGGACGGCGTCGCCACTGTCAACCGCATGAAAGCCATGCCGGTCGAGGACGATTGCTTCGGCACCTCCAAAATCCGCGAAGATGGCCGTAACCTGGTCACGTCCTATCTGTTCGAGGTGAAGAAGCCGTCAGAGAGCAAGGGACCGTGGGATTACTACAAACTGGTGGCCACGACACCCGGCGACGAGGCATTCCGCCCGATGGCCGACGGTCATTGCGGCTTCATCAAGGCATAAGACGAAACAGGGGAACGGCGCGGCCGGGAAACAACCATGATCATGATCTTCGGCATTCCCGGCCCGCTGTTGTTCGGACAGCTTCTGCTCGGGCTTATCAACGGCGCATTCTACGCCATGCTATCGCTCGGGCTGGCTGTCATCTTCGGCATGCTCAACATCATCAACTTCGCCCACGGGGCGCTGTTCATGATGGGCGCGTTCGTGTCCTGGATACTGCTGAACTATCTCGGGATCGGCTATTTCCCCGCCCTGATTTTGTCCCCGCTGCTGGTGGGCATCTTCGGCATCGTTCTGGAAAAGACCGTCATCAGCCGGTTGTACAAACTCGATCATCTGTATGGCTTGCTGCTGACCTTCGGCCTCTCGTTGGTGATCGAAGGCCTGTTCCGCAACGCCTATGGCAGTTCGGGCATGCCCTACCGCATTCCGGACATGCTGTCGGGCGCCACCAACCTCGGCTTCATGTACATGCCGAACTATCGCGGCTGGGTCGTGCTGGCCGCGCTGACAGTGTGCATCGCCACCTGGGCGATTATCGAAAAAACCTCGCTGGGCGCCACCCTGCGGGCCGCGACCGAAAACGCCCCGATGGTTCAGGCATTCGGCGTGAACGTGCCGCGCCTGATTACCCTGACCTATGCCGGCGGTGTCGCCCTGGCCGCTTTCGCCGGAGTCCTGGCCGCGCCGATCTATTCGGTGAACCCGAACATGGGCAGCAACTTCATCAACACCGTGTTCGCGGTGGTTGTGATCGGCGGCATGGGTTCGATCATGGGCTCCATCGTCACCGGCTTCGGCTTGGGCGTCGTCGAGGGTCTGACGAAGGTTTTCTACCCCCAGGCCTCGGCAACCGTGGTGTTCCTGGTCATGGTCATCGTTCTGCTGGTCAGGCCGCGCGGCCTCTTTGGAAAGGCTGCCTGAGATGTTCGGATTTTCCCGGGCGCAATCCATCGCCTTCGTCCTGATGGTGGCGCTGATCGCGCTTTGCCCGTTCGTCCTGTATCCGGTGTTCCTGATGCGGGTACTGACAGCGGCGCTGTTCGCATGCTCGTTCAATCTGATGATCGGCTATGTCGGCCTGCTGTCGTTCGGTCAGGCCGCCTTCTTCGGCATGGGCAGCTACGTCGCCGCCTGGACGATGAAGGCATGGCATGTCGATGCGTCGATCGCCATCGCCGTCGGCGGCCTGACCGGTGCCGCGCTGGGTCTGGTGCTGGGCTTCCTGGCCATCCGCCGTTCCGGCATCTACTTCGCCATGATCACTTTGGCCCTGGCGCAGATGGTGTACTTCTTCTGCCTGGAAGCGCCCTTTACCGGCGGCGAGGACGGCATCCAGCAGGTCCCGCGCGGCCACCTGTTCGGCTTCCTCGACCTGTCGAACGACATGACGATGTATTGGGTCACCGCGGGCGTGTTCCTCGCCGGCTTCCTGCTGGTTCATCGCATCATTCACTCCCCCTTCGGTCAGGTCCTGAAAGGCATTCGCGAGAATGAGCCGAGGGCCACCTCGCTGGGCTACCGCACCGACGATTACAAGCTGATCGCGTTCGTGCTGTCCTGCACGATCGCGGGCATCGCCGGCGGCACAAAAGCGCTCGTGTTCGGCATCGCCACGCTGACCGATGTTCATTCCTCCACATCCGGGGAGATCGTGCTGACCACCCTGCTGGGTGGTCTGGGCACCGTATTCGGCCCTGCTGTCGGTGCGCTGGTGGTGACATCGATGGAAAACTATCTGGCGCAGTTCGGCGCCTGGGTGACAGTAACCCAGGGCGTGATCTTCATGGTCTGCGTGCTGGCATTCCGCCGGGGTATCGTCGGCGAAATAGCGTCGTACTTGAAGATTTCGCTGTAGTCGAAAACGGTCGATTGGCCATCGACACGGCACTGTCGGAATTGGAGTTGCCGGAACGAGGGTTGCGTTGACCCAGATCAATACAACTTCGCATTAGTCGCGGTAGGGTGACAGCCGTCGCAGCCGGCTTCATCTGGAATAATGTGTATGACTGTCCGTCTTGCACTCGAAGGTAAATTTGACTCCGCGGCAGCGTTTCGCGCGTTCATGGATGGTGGCGCCACCATCGCCCATGCACACAGCGAAACGGAATTGCTGTCCGGAATGTGCCGGACCCTGGTCGAGAAGGGCGGTTACGCGCTGGCCTGCGCGCTTCGTGCCGCGAACGACGCCAACAGGACACTTCGGCCCATCGCTTCCTATGGTATCGAAACATCGGCGATCGAAACGCTGCATCGGAACGGGGATGCGGCGAACTCCGGCCTGCTATGCTGCGCGACCGCCGTCCGCACGATCCGTCCCACGATCCACACGTATGCGGCTAACCCATCAGCCTCGCCCTGGCGGGCCGCGGGATTCGACATCGTACCGATAGCGCACGCGGCCATTCCATTGAAGGTCGGAGCCTCGATCTTCGGTGCCATCGTCGTGGCATCGGCCGACCCGGACGCATTCGATGCCCGGGAAGTCGAGCATCTCGTCGAATTCGCCGACATGCTCGGCTCCGTCCTCAACGCATGGCAAGCGCGCAACGAAGCGCAAGCATCGTATCAGACAGCGCTGTCGGTCCTGACCGATACCGCTCAGGCGCTTTCAACGGCACTGGAATGCCACGATCCATATACCGCCAGCCATCAAAGGCACGTCGCCGCGCTTTCGGTGGCGATCGCACAGGAGATGACCCTCTCCGCCGGCGAGATCGAGGGAATTCGATTTGCCGCCCTGTTACACGATATCGGCAAAATCGCGGTGCCGCTGGAGATATGCTGCAAGGCCGGGCAGCTTATCGTTCACGAAATCCGGCTGCTTCAGACCCACGCGGAAGCCGGTTATGCTATCCTCAAAGGTCTTCCATTTCCGTGGCCGGTCGCGACAATGGTCGTGCAGCATCACGAACGTCTCGACGGATCCGGCTATCCGGCAGGCCTGAAGGGCAACGATATCGTGCCGGGCGCACGGATTGTCGCGGTTGCCGATGTCGTGGAAGCGATGATGTCGCATCGTCCGTACCGGCCGGCACTTGGGCAGGCCTCGGCGCTCGCGGAAATCATGCGCGGCCGGGGCGTGCAGTTCGACGCATGCGTGGTGGATGCATGCCTCGCGATAGCGCGCCGTCCCGGATTCAACCGCCTGGTGCTGGGCTGCGATGCCACGATCGGCACCGAGTTTTCCGGCGAAACAAGCGCATGGCCCGATGCCGCCGACCTGCCCGCGACGACGTCGCCGTACCGAACCAGCCCGCCGCGCCTCACGTTGCAGCAGTCCGCCGCTATTCAGCTGTTAGCGGACGGCAAATCCGTTAAGGAAATTGCTCGCCACATGAATATCGGAATCGGCACCGTCAAGGCACACTTGGCAATCGCATACAAAGCTCTTGGCGCCCGCAACCGTATGGAGGCCGTGGTGCAGGCAGGCTTCCATGCCATCGTCGGGAGCACTGTTTCCAGATGCTGACCGATCCGGGCCCGTCCCCGGAACAACAATGCGAGGACCGGCGGCGATTCTGCACAACCGCCCCCCGCCGGCCATCTTAGATTACATCCCCAGCGCGCGGCGGTAGATGTCCAGCATCGTCTCCTGCTCCTCGACCTCAGCCGCTTCCTGCTTGCGGATACGGATAAGCTGCCGCAACACTTTCGGGTCGAACCCGGCCGACTTCGCTTCGGCGTAGATATCCTTGATGTCGCTGCCAAGAGCCTTACGCTCTTCCTCGAGGCGTTCGATACGCTCGACCAGGCTGCGCAGGCGATCGACCGCAACGCCGCCGGACTTGATTTCTTCTTCGCTGACCGGTTTGGCCATGGGTGTCATTCTCCGCTCAGACAGGGCGGGCGGGGATAGCTTTGGGGGGCGTCGCGGTCAATCGAAAACGCTCCGGCGGCGAAAACGCTCCGGCGGCGAAAACGCCCCGGCGGCGGTCGGATGGCCCCTGTCTTCAATGCCCCGGATTCGCCTTGGCGAATGCCGCCTTCTGCTCCGCCGAAGCCTCTTTCTGGTACTTCGCCTGCCATTCCTTGTAGGGCATCCCGTACACGATTTCCCGGGCATCGGGGTCCGCGATGGCAATGTCCCGGGTCGCGGCTTCCTCGCGGTACCAGCGGCTGAGGCAATTCCGGCAGAATCCCGCCAAATTCATCATATCGATATTCTGCACATCGCTGCGTTCGCGCAGATGCGCGACCAGCCTGCGGAACGCCGCAGCCTCCAATTCCGTACGGGTCGTCGGATCGAGTTCTGGTGCCGGCATGGGTATCTCCTTCTCCGTTACACCAAAGATGGCGCGTCCTGCCCGGGTTCGCCATACTCAACCCGCCGGAAAAAGAGAGGAAACCGTTGAATGCCCCGGGAGGCCCCCTGGAACGACACATCTGCCCGTGCCGCGTTGCGGGATCTGTTCGACACCGCCGTCGCCGCGGCCGATCCGCGCACCGTGCTGGCACGCCATCTGCCGCCCAAACCCGTCAGCGGTCGCTGCATCGTGGTCGGTGGCGGCAAGTCCGCCGCTGTCATGGCGGCCGCCCTTGAAGACGCCTGGCCCGACGTCGCGCTTCAGGGCACCGTCGTGACCCGCTATGGCCACGCCGTCCCGACCCGGCGAATCGAGGTCATCGAGGCATCCCACCCCGTCCCCGACGCCAACAGCGAACGCGGCGCGAAACGGCTGCTGGAGCGTGTGCAAGGCCTGACCGAAGACGACCTGGTCATCGCCCTGATGTCCGGCGGCGCATCCGCCTTGCTCGCCGCCCCGGTTCCCGGCCTGACCCTGGCCGACAAGCAGGCGATCAACCGGGAACTGCTGGCCTGCGGGGCGAACATTACGGAGATGAATGCGGTTCGGAAGCACCTCTCCGCGATCAAGGGCGGCCGGCTGGCCGCCGCGGCAGCGCCGGCCCGCGTGGTCACCCTGGCGATCAGCGACGTGCCGGGCGACGATCCGGCGGTCATCGGATCCGGCCCCACCGTGCCCGACGCCACAACCTTCGCTGTGGCCCGCGCGGTGATCGCCCGATATGGCATCGCCCCCCCACCCGCTGTCGCCGCCCGCCTCGCTCGGGACGACGACGAGACCCCGAAACCCGGCAGTCTGACAAACATCGACTTCCGCATGATCGCCACCCCGATGATGGCCCTTAATGCGATGGCCGCCAAAGCCCGCACCCTCGGCCTGACCCCCGTGATCCTGGGCGATGCCCTGGAGGGCGAGGCAGCGCAGATGGGCACCGTCATGGCCGGCATCGCCCGTTCCATCCAGACTCATGGCCAACCCGTCGCCCGTCCTGCCGTTCTGCTATCCGGCGGCGAGACCACGGTCGCCATGACCGGCAAACCCGCCGGGGCCGGCGGACGCAACACCACCTTCCTGCTGGGTCTCGCCATCGCCCTGGACGGCGCGGCCGGAATCTGGGCCACTGCCGGCGACACCGACGGCATCGACGGCATGGATGAAATCGCCGGCGCGCTGCTGGCGCCAGATACAATGTCCCGCGCCAGGGCAATCGGGATCGATGCGCGCGCCATGCTGGCGGGCCATGACAGCCATGGCTTCTTTGGCGCACTAAACGACTTGATCGTCACCGGCCCGACGCTCACCAATGTTAACGATATCAGGGCCATCTTAATCGCCTGAACAACCAAGGGATCGTCCATGTCTCTCCGCCCAAAAATGCGTCGCCGCCGTCGCACCAAAATCATCGCCACGCTCGGTCCGGCCAGTTCCTCGCTGGAGGTGATGACACGCCTGTTCCAGGCCGGCGCCGATGTGTTCCGCCTGAATTTCTCCCACGGCACGCATGAAGACCACGCCGCCCGCTTCGCCATGATCCGGGAGTTGGAAGAAAAGTTCGACCGCCCCATCGGCATCCTGGCCGACGTCCAAGGCCCCAAGCTGCGCGTCGGCGTCTTCGGCGGCGGCCGCGTTCACCTGCAAACTGGCCAGAAATTCCGCCTCGACCTCAACGCCACACCGGGCGACGTTCAGCGCGTGAACCTGCCGCATCCCGAGATTATCGCGGCGGCCTCCATCGGCTCCTCGTTGCTGCTGGACGACGGCAAGCTGCGCCTGCGCGTCATCCACAAACGGCCCGATGCCCTGGAAACCGAGGTCGTGGTCGGCGGCCCGCTGTCCGACCGCAAGGGTGTGAATGTCCCCGACGTGGTGCTGCCAATCCCTGCCCTGACGGAAAAGGACCGGGAGGATCTGGAGTTCGCCGTTACCCACGGCGCCAACTACATCGGCCTGTCCTTCGTCCAGCGCCCGGAGGACGTGATCGAGGCAAAGCGCCTGATCGCCGGCCGCGCCTGGGTGATGGTGAAGCTGGAAAAGCCGCAGGCGCTGGACAACCTGGAGGAAATCCTGGCGCTGACCGACGCCGTGATGGTGGCCCGCGGCGATCTGGGCGTGGAACTGCCGCCCGAGGAAGTGCCGCTGGCGCAAAAACGCATCGTCCGGATGTCTCGCGCCCTCGGCAAGCCGGTGGTCGTCGCCACCCAGATGCTTGAAAGCATGATTAACGCGCCGGCCCCAACCCGGGCGGAGGCATCGGACGTAGCAACAGCAGTGTTCGATGGCGCCGATGCGGTCATGCTGTCGGGTGAAACCGCCGCCGGCCAGTATCCCTATGAGGCGGTCAATATGATGGACCGCATCGTCGCCCGCGTGGAACAGGATGCCGACTGGCGGGCGCTGATCGATGCGTCCCGTCTGCCGCCGGAAAAGAACGCCGCGGACGCCATCGCCTCGGCCGCGACCCAGGTCGCGCACACCATCGGCGCCAAGGCGATCGTCGCTTTCACCGCCTCCGCCAGCACCGCATTGCGTGTCGCGCGGGAGCGGCCGGCAGCACCGGTCATCGGACTGACGCCCAACCAGGTGACCGCGCGGCTGATGGCCGTGGTCTGGGGGGTGCATGCCGTCGTGACACCGGACGTCCATTCCATGACCGAAGCCGTGGCCAGAGCCGCGCGCGTTGCCTTGACCGAGGGCTTTGCCGCCCATGGGGAAGAAATCGTGGTGACGGCCGGGGTGCCCTTCGGCCAGTCCGGCAATACGAACGCGCTGCGCGTGGCGATGGTCAAGTAATACAAGGCTGCGTCGGGGCGATTGCGTTACCCGCAGGCATTCCCGCGTAAGCTGAATGCCCGCACGACGTTGTCGGCCACGGTGAACGTCGTGTCGCACACCCATGTAGATGCCATGGGTGGGAAGCCCCCGCCATACATGCCGAAGCCATCGCCGTACCAGTATGGGCCGAATTCGCCGAAATAGGGTGTGCCGCCGCTGATTTCGGTTCGCCGGTCCTCATACGTCAGGAATTTCATCCCGCCACTGTCATAGGTCCGGTTCGGGGCCCCCATGGCCGACACCAACTCGGTTTCCGAACGGCCGACCCATTGGGACAGTTCAGCCTGACGCGCCGCGAGGCCACCGGTACAACCGCCAAGCGCAGCGGCCAACAGCAGAACTCCGTACCGGCGCATCCCATCGCTCCACTCGACATTTACCGGCTATATGAGGTCATCAGGCGGAAGCCACAACACCTGTCCGATACGATCCGCGCCAGACGCGATCATCGCCAGACGGTCGAATCCGACCGCGATTCCAGCACATGACGGCATCCCGTGGGCCAGCGCGGCGAGAAAATCCTCGTCAAGCGGCCAATCCTTCTCATACATCGCATGCCGGCGCGCGCGATCGGCGATAAACCGGGCACGCTGTTCCACCGGGTCGGTCAGTTCGACGAACGCATTGGCCAGTTCGATCCCGCATACGAACAATTCGAACCGTTCCGCCACCCGCGGGTCCGCCGGATCCCGCCGAGCGAGCGCCGCCTGCGCGGCGGGCCAGTGGGTCAGAAAGGTCGGTCGGGTGCGGCCAAGGTTGGGTTCGACGCGTTCCAGCATCAGGCGAAAGAACAAATCCTCCCAAGTTTCGCCCTCTCGCAACCTTGCCCCAGCTGCCGCGGCGAGGCTCAGCGCGTCCTCACCGATCCCCAGCAAATCCACCCCCACATACCGGGTAAAGGCATCGGCTACAGTCAGGCGTTCGAAATCCCCGGTCAGGTCGTTTTGAATCCCACGGCATTGCACATACGGAGCCATGACGGATCGTATCAGCCGGGTGGTTTCCTCGATCAGCGAGTCCATACCGGCGTCCGGGCGGTACCATTCCAGCATGGTGAATTCGGGGGAATGGAGCGGGCTGAACTCCCCGTTGCGCCACACGCGGGCGAATTGGAAAATTGGGCCGGCGCCGGCCACCAACAGGCGCTTCATGGCGAATTCCGGGCTGGTGTTCAGCCATAGCGTCCGATCCGGATCGTCCGGATGTTCGCACACGGTCGAAAACGCCCGCAAATGCACCTCCTCCCCCGGTGCGGGCACCAGATAGGGCGTTTGCACCTCCGTATAGCCCCCAGCCTCGAAAAACCCCCGCACCCGGCGGGTAACGGCCGACCGCCGCCGCAGGAAGGGCATGCGGGCAGCGAGGCTTTCGGGGTGCCAAACAGGAAGTGTCATGCCGGGGTATTTACCAAAAAGGGTTCACTGCCGCGAGACCACGCCAAACCGGGAGCCACCGTGACGGTTCAACCCAGCGTAGCGACGATCGGTTAACGAAGGGTAAACGCCATGGGTCTGATACTGCTGCTGGTGATCCTGTTCCTGCTGTTCGGCGGGGGTGGCTACTACGGCTACCGTTCCGGCTACTATCGCGGCAGCCATTACGGCGGCGGCCTGACGCTGCTGGTCGTTATCGTGATCCTGTTCCTGCTGTTCGGTGGCCACGGGGGCTACTATCACTACTGAACCGGTTTGCTTCCGAACCCGTTGGAACCCGCGCGGACGCGGATCAGCCTAAAAACGCGCCGCCGTTCACATGCAGCGTCTGCCCGGTGATGTAGCGCCCCTCCGGCCCGGCGAGGAAGCGAACGGTGGCCGCAATCTCCTGCATCGCGGCCTTGCGGCCCAGCGGAATGCCCGGGTCAGTCATCGTTTGCGGCATCGCGCCGGCCGCCGCCCCGCGCACCGTATCGACCGCGCCCGGCGCGAGCGTGTTGCAAGTGATCCGCTCCGGTGCCAGTTCCATGGCCAGCGCCCGCATCAACCCTTCCAGTCCGGCCTTCGAGGCCGAGACATGGCACCGGTTCGGCGTTCCGATATGGGTGGAGATGCCGGACAGCGCCACGATCGCCCCGCCGCCGCGCCCCCGCCGAGGCGCC
>JAJZEV010000023.1 GCA_021805665.1 Pseudomonadota bacterium | reverse complement strand
ACCAGGCCTTCGTGCGCGAGGCGCTGACCAACCGCGATTCCCGCAAGGTCGTTCGTGCCAGCGCCTCCCTGGGCCGCGAACTGGGCCTGACCGTGGTGGCCGAGGGCGTGGAGACCGGGGACAGCGCGGTGCTGGTGACCGAGGCCGGGTGCCATATCGGCCAGGGCTGGCTATACGGCAGGGCGGTGCCGCCGGAAATTTTCCAGGCCGAACTCGGTGACATGCCTGTTCCCGCCGCCGTCGCGGATTGAGGCGCCATGCGCACCCGCGACATGCCCGGGGTTCCGGCTGAAAGTCCCGACTCCGGCAAGGCGGCTTGTTACTTGACCGCGGGTTGGCGCCGATGGTTTCGATAGGCCGGATCGGGGCCTGGATGGCGGGCTATCATCCGCCGCGACAGTTCCGGGCCGGTGGACCGCCGGTGCGAAGGGTCGCCGCCTCGCGCGCCGGCCCGGTCCCGCGCAAGAACGCGCGCCGGGGACCGTTGGTGCCGCTGTCCGTCGTACCCGCGATCCTGCTGCTGTGGCTGGGGGTCGGCTTCTTTCTGCTGCAGAAATACAATGCTGCCATGGCGGGCGCCGAACAGGATGCCATGAACCTGGCCCGGGTGTTCGAGGAGAACATCCACCGGACGATCGAGGCGATCGACATCACGATCCGGGCGGTGCGGGTCGCCCGCGCGGCGGACCCGGCGCATTTCGATTTGGGGAAATGGGAGCGTGACAGCGGCCTGACTCGCGAACCGACGCTGCGACTGTCCTTCGCCGACCGGAACGGTTCCATCGTTCTGTCCAATCTGGCGGGCCTGCAAGCGAACCGCACGATGATCGACGACCGGGACCATTTCCGCATTCCGCGGGACACGCCCGGCGATGTGCTGTTCATCAGCCGTCCGGTCCGGGGCCGGGTTTCCAATCGATGGTCGGTGCAGTTCGTGCGCAAGGTGTACGATGCCGGCGGCGGGTTCGATGGCGTTATCGTGGCCTCGCTGGATCCGGGGTTCCTGTCGCGCTTCTACACGTCGCTGACCATCGGCCGGGGGGCTTTGATCCTGTCAGGCGGGGACGGAATCGTCCGGTCTTCCGCCCCGGAGTCCGTCGCTCCGCTGACTGCCGATCTGTCGGCATCGCCGCTGATGGCCGGCGCATCCGCGGCATCGCAAGGCGCGATCCGCATGGACGGGACCGCCGACCGGCTGGACCGGGTCTTCGCGTGGCGGCGGGTGGACCCGTACGGCCTGATCGCGGTCGTCGGTCTGTCCAGCGCCGACGTGCTGGAGGAATACCGTCGCGATCTGTACAGCGGCATTATCGCCGGCCTGATTTTATCGATCCTGACGGCCGCCGCCGGTGCCGTGCTCGCTCGTCATCGCCGCGACGTCACGATGTCGCGCGAAATGCTCCGGGTCGCGGTCGATAATATCGGCCAGGGCCTGATCGTGGTGGATGCGCAGCGTCAGGTTCCGGTGATGAACGGCCGGGCGGCGGAATTGCTGGGGTTGCCGCGGCATCTGACCTTTCCGGGTGTGGAGTTGGATTCGCTGCTGGAATGGCAGCTCGGGTCGGGGGAGTTCTCTGCTCCTGAATCCGCCGATGTCCGCCGCCTTGCGGAGTCGGGCGGTATCGAGGGCGGCACCAGCGTCTATCGGAGGACACGCCGCGACGGCACGGTGCTGGAAGTCCGCACCAAGGTGGTGGATACCGGTCTGGCGGTGCGCACATACACCGACATCACCGAACAGGAACACGCGGCGCGCGATCTGGCCGCGGCGCGTGACGCGGCGGAGGCCGCGGCCCGGGCCAGATCGGAATTCCTGGCGGTGATGAGCCATGAAATCCGCACCCCGCTGAACGGCGTGATCGGCGTCGCCGGCCTGCTGGAGGGGATGGACCTGGGGCCCGCGCAACGCGATTATGTGCAGGTGATCCGCCAGTCCGGCGACCATTTGCTGCAACTGATCAACGACATCCTGGATTTCTCCCGCCTGGAGGCCCAACGGGTGGATCTGGAGGACGCGGTGTTCGATCCACGCGCGTTGATGCGGGGCGTGGTGGGCATGTTCATGACCCAGGCCGCCGGCAAGGGCCTGCGCCTGACCGGTTTCGCGGCGGACGGCATGCCCGAAGCAGTCGGCGGCGACCCCGGACGCCTGCGGCAAATCCTGCTCAACCTGATCGGCAACGCGGTCAAATTCACAGACCGCGGCTGGATCGCCCTGACCATGGCGCATGAACCGGACGGCGACGGCCGGGTAAGGCTGCTGTTCAGCGTCGCCGACAGCGGCATCGGCATCATACCCGAAGCCATCGAGCGGATGTTCCAGGAGTTTACCCAGATGGACGGCTCGATCTCCCGCCGGTTCGGCGGCAGCGGGCTGGGGCTGGCGATCTGCCGCCGGCTGGTCGAACTGATGGGCGGCACGATCGCGGTGGAAAGCAAGCCGGGGCTCGGTAGTACCTTCCGGTTCGATGTCCCGCTGCGGCTGGCCGCGAGCCAGAACCAACCGGGCACCGCCGTCGCGCCGCCCGAACCCGCCGCCGATGCGCCGCTGCGCATCCTGCTGGCCGAGGATAACGCCACCAACCGTCTCGTCGCCCTGGCCATGTTGGGCCAGCTCGGGCATCGCGCCGACGTGGCCGGCAACGGACTGGATGTGCTGGACGCCTTGCGTTCGGAGCGATACGACCTGGTGCTGATGGACGTGATGATGCCGGAAATGGACGGTATCGCC
>JAJZEV010000066.1 GCA_021805665.1 Pseudomonadota bacterium | reverse complement strand
TTTCCATCGCGGACGATGACGCAGCCGATCGGATTCATCCCCTCCGTTGCCTCGCCTTCCCGAGCCAGCGCGATCGCTCGGTGCATCCAGTTTCGGTCTTCGTTGGTCCAGGCCATGCGGCACCTCCGGGACCGATCAGGGGCCGTTTCGGCACGGATCAAGGGCGCCAAACCGTGACGTGAACAGCAGCCCGGGTTAGCGTGGCGAAAAGCCAGGAGGACAGCGGCGATGGAAATCAGGCCCATGACCGATCACACCGGCGCGGAGGTGGTCGGGATCGACCTCGCTCGGCCTGTCGCGGCGGAGGCGGCCGAGGCCCTGAACCGGGCGTTCGTGAAACACGGGGTCCTGGCGATCCGCGGCCAGCAACTGACGCCGGACCAGATGCTGGATGCGGTGCAGGTGTTCGGGCCTGTGTTCCAGCAGCACAACACCCGCTTCGCACTGCCGGATTGCCCGGAGATTCATTACATCTCCAACCAGGACCGGTTCCCCGACGGGACGCGCTATATTCCCGGGGAGGGTTGGCACACCGATCATTCCAACGACGTGCGCCCGCCGAAAGCGACGGTGCTGCATGCGGTGACGCTGCCGGATCGCGGCGGCGACACGCAGTTCGCCAACATGGCGGCGGCGTATGAGGCGCTGGCGCCGGCCATGCGACAGCGGGTCGCCGGCCGGCTCGCGATCCAGGTTTACCAGAGCAGCCACAGCACCCGAAAACTGATGGGATTGTCGGAGGCGAACAAAGAACGCGTGCCGACTGCGGTGCTGCACCCGCTGGTGCGGACGCATCCGGACAGTGGGCGGAAGTCCTTGTATATCAACCCGATTCGGATCGAGGGGATCGTGGGGATGGACCACCGCGAGGCGCTGCCGCTGCTGGACGAACTGCTGGACCATGCGACGGCGGAGCGGTTCCAGTACCGGCACGAATGGCGGCCGGGGGATCTGGCGATCTGGGACAACCGGTTTTTATTACATAAGGCCAACGGTGATTACGATATGGAACAGACGCGGTATTTATACCGGGTCATGCTTCAGGGCGATGTTCCGCGATAGCGTTGGCTGCATCCCGCGGTTGCCCGCGTTCGGGCAACTGCTCCAGAAACGAAAACGGCGCCGGCCATCGATGACCGGCGCCGCATCCGACAGTCGATACGCCGGGTTCAGGCTGGCGCGAAGAACGGCAGGGACGGCCCGCCGTCTTCCGTCTTAACGAACGTCACCTTCACATCCTGACCGATCTTCAAGGCTTTGAAGTCGCAATCGACGAAGTTGGTCAGCACGCTGGGGCCTTCCTCCAGCGTGACGTAGCCGATGGCATACGGGGGGTTGGCCCGTTCCATCACGCTGAACGTATAGATCTTCGCCTTGCCCGAGGCTTCGTGCCATTCGCAGGCGCCGAAGCAGAACGGGCAGAGTTCACGCGGATAGTAATGCGTCTTCTTGCAGCTTGTGCAGCGGCGCACCATCAGCTTGCCGGCATCCGCGCCCTGGAAGAAGGGCTTGGTTTCGGGGTTGGTGTCGGGCGTGCCGACGAACGGGATTTTTCTTGCCGTGTAAGCCATGTCGATTACTCCCGTTCCAGGATCACGGTGCTGCCGCAATGGCGCGTGCCGAGTGCGCCGCCGGTGCCGTGCGCGATCGCCAGATCGCAGTTGGGGACTTGAACAGAAGGATGCGCTTCGCCGCGAAGCTGGCGCACCGCCTCGATGATCTTGGTGATGCCGCCACGGTTGGCCGGGTGGTTGGAGCACAATCCGCCGCCATCGGTGTTGAACGGCAGCTTGCCGACGCCGGAGATAAGGTTGCCGTCGGCGACGAACTTGCCGCCCTGGCCCTTTTCGCAGAAGCCCAGGTCTTCCAGCTGCATCAGCACGGTGATGGTGAAGCTGTCGTAGATGCTGGCGTATTTGATGTCGGACGGCTTGATGCCGGCCATCGCCCAGGCCGGCGGCCCGGACCAGCGGGCGGCGGTATAGGTCAGGTCGATGTCGCCGCCGGCTTGATGCTTGGGGGATTCGCCGACGCCGATGACTTTCACCAGCGGCCGCTTCAGGCTCTTGGCGATTTCCGGCTTGGTCAGGATCAATGCGCCGCCGCCGTCGCTGATGACGCAGCAATCCAGGCGGTGCAGCGGGGTGGACACCATCGGCGAGTTGACGACGTCTTCCACCGTGACCACGTCGCGCAGCATGGCGTTCGGGTTGTATTGTGCATGATGCGACGCGGCGACCTTGATCCAGGCGAGCTGTTCGCTGGTGGTGCCGTATTCGTACATGTGGCGGGCGGCGCACATGCCGTACAGATTCGCCGTGGCCGGCCCGTACGGGTATTCGAACTGCATTTCCGGCGCGGCGGGGTTACCCGGGCGCGGCGCGGTGCCGGTCGCCTGGCCTTCGCTGCGCGGACGGCCGGACAGCGTGATCAGCGCCACGTTGCAACGGCCGGCGGCGATCGCCTCCATCGCGTGACCCACGGCCACCTGATAAGAAGACCCGCCGACGTCGGTGCTGTCCACATGACGGCACTTCAGGTTCATGTAATCGACCATCGACAACGGACCCAGGCCGCCCGGGGCGTCGCCCGCGCAGAAATAGCCGTCCACGTCGTCCTTGGTCAGGCCCGCGTCTTCCAAAGCACCCTTGGCACATTCCGCGTGCAGCAGCGCGATGGACTTGTCGGGCGCCTTACGGGTGGGATGTTCCCACGCTCCGGCGATATAGGCCGCACCTTTTAAACTCATGCTTCACTCCCCCATGCGGCCGCCCGGAATGGCGACCCGGTGTTGACCAGGGGGATTATACCCATCGGTAGCCAGAGGGCTACCCCAACGGCCACGGTCAGACGCGATGCGAAATTCGAACATGTCAATTTGTGTCCAAACGCAAGTTACACTTGTTTGCGAACGGCGCGCGGTGCCAGTGTCCGCCGCGAAAGGTGGGCCATGGATTCCTTATCCCGCATCGCGGTTGTCGAAGACGATCCGGAAATCAGCCGGATGGTTACAAGCTATATGACAGAGCATGGGTTCGAAGTGATGGCCGCACGCAGCGGCCGCGATCTGGACCGCGTGATGTCAGGCAGCAAGATCGATTGCGTCATCCTGGACGTCGGCCTGCCAGGCGAGGACGGATTGAGCATCTGCCGGCGCCTTCGTGGAAAATCCTCTGTTCCCATCATCATGGTAACCGGACGCGGCAGCGAAACCGATCGGATCGTCGGGCTGGAACTCGGCGCGGACGATTACCTGCCGAAACCATTCAATCCCCGCGAACTGGTCGCCCGGGTGCGCGCGGTCATGCGCCGCAGCGCGGGCATTCAGGCACCGGCCGCCCCGCTTCCGGGAACCCTGATGTTCGAGGGCTGGAGGCTGGATATGGCCCGCCGGCAGTTGTTCGCCCCCGATGGCACGCCACGCTCCCTGACCAGCGGGGAGTTCAATATCCTGTCCATTTTCTGTCAGAATTCGCGCAAAGTACTGTCGCGGGACGACTTGCTGGAGCTGCTGCACGGCCGCGCGGCGGCGGTGTTCGACCGCAGCATCGACGTGCAGATCAGCCGGCTACGACGCAAGATCGAAACGAATATGAAAGATCCGTCGTTCATCAAGACGGTTCGTTACGGCGGGTACTTCTTCACGCCGCAGGTGGTGCCGATCGAAAGCAATTAGCCGACAGGTCCGGACCGGACAATCGACCCGGTTCGGACCCGTTCGCGGGGAACTTATTGAACCCGCTCGTAAATCGCCGCGATCCCCTGACCGCCGCCGATGCACATTGTCACCAGCGCATAACGGCCACCGATCCGGGCAAGCTCGTACAGCGCCTTGACCGTCAGAATCGACCCGGTAGCACCGACCGGGTGCCCCAGCGAAATCCCCGAACCGTTCGGATTGACCTTGTCGGGATCGAACCCGAGGTCCTTGGCCACCGCGCACGCCTGCGCGGCAAATGCCTCGTTGGACTCGATCACGTCCATCTGGTCCAGCGACAGCCCTGCCCGCTTCAGCGCGGCGCGCGATGCCGGAACCGGCCCGATACCCATGATCCGGGGATCGACGCCGGCGTGGGCATAGGCCACCAAGCGGCCCATCGGGGTCGCACCACGTTTCGCCACGGTGTCGCCGTCCATCAGCACCACGGCGGACGCGCCATCGTTGATGCCCGACGCATTGCCGGCGGTCACCGACCCGTCTTTCTTGAACACCGGCCGCAACTTCGCGAAATCCTCGGCTTTCGCGTCGGCGCGAACATGCTCGTCGGTGTCGAATACTGTCTCGCCCTTGCGGGTCTTTAGCGTGACCGGCAGGATCTGGCTTTTGAACCGCCCATCCGCGATCGCATGCGCCGCGCGCCGATGCGACAGCAGCGCCAGATCGTCTTGCTGCGCCCGGGTCACCTGATGCGATTCGGCTAGGTTTTCCGCCGTCACGCCCATGTGGATGTTGTGGAACGGGTCGTGCAGCGCCGCGGTCATCATGTCGATCATCGCACTATCGCCCATCCGGGCGCCCCAACGCATCCCCGGGGCCAGATATGCCGCTCGGCTCATGCTTTCCGCCCCGCCGGCCACGGCGATGTCGGCATCCCCCAGCGTCACCGCCTGGGCAGCCGAAATAATAGCCTGAAGGCCCGAACCGCACAGCCGGTTCAGCGTCAGTGCCGGCGCGTCCTGGCTGATACCGGCGTTCACCGCGGCGACGCGCGCCAGATACATGTCCTTCGACTCGGTATGGATCACGTTGCCGAACACGACGTGCCCGACCTCGGCTCCATCGACATTGGCGCGCGACAGCGCTTCCCTGGCGACTTGGGCGCCGAGTTCGGTGGGCGGAATATCTTTCAGGCTGCCGCCGAAATCGCCGATGGCGGTGCGAACGCCGGAGACGATGTAAACTTCGCGCTGCATATCTATGGCCCTTCCTCTGGTTAGCTTAACGGCGGCATTGCATATGGCGCATGCGGATGCAACCGAGGGAAATTACTGAACAGCGGCGCGGGCGGGGACGTCAATCGAACGCCCCCTTGCCGTTGCTAACCGGCGCCGACGACCGGAATGATCCACGGGATGACGAACTGCTGCACCGCGACCAGCACGCCCAGCAGCAGCGTCAGCACGACGCTGTGGACGAAGGTCCGGGCGAACACCACGCCCTCCTGGCCTTTCAGGTTCGTCACCGACACGCCCGTCGCGATATTCTGCGGCGAGATCATCTTGCCCATCACACCGCCCGAGGAATTGGTGGCAGCGAACAGCACCGGATTGAGGTTGAGCTGCCGGGCGGCGACCACCTGAAGATTGCCGAACAGGGCGTTGCCCGATGTGTCGCTGCCCGACAGCATGACCGCGATCCATCCCAGGAAGGGCGACAGAAAGACGAACAAGTGACCGGTCGAGGCAACCGCCTGTCCAAGGGTGTAAGCCATGCCGGAGTAGTTCATCACATAGGCAAGCCCCACGATCAGCATGACCGTTACCACCGCGATCCAGGCCTGCCTTACCGTTTCGGCGACGCAACCGAAAAAGGCGGCGGGCGACAGCCTGACGATCGCCGCCGTGGCGATCGCCGCCAGCAGGATCGCGGTGCCGGTGCCAAGCGGCTGGAATACCCAGACCGCGCCATAGGGCTTGTTGCCATACAGCGTGATGGCGATGGCATTATGCAGCCCCGGCCATTGGATCGACTCCTGACCGATCGCGAACCATTTGAAATGCGTCCAGACAATCACCAGCGCCGAAACCAGCAGCCAAGGCAGCCAGCCTTGCCACGGCGCAACGGCACCGGCCGAACGCGTTTTGGGCAGGACCGTGCTTGTGATGGCGAACTCCGCGTCGGGTGCCGGACGCCAGACCTGCAGGAACAGCAGGGTGCAGATCAGCGACCCCAACGATGCCAGAACGTCGGTCAGTGCATAGTCCAGCAGGTTGGAGGCAACAAACTGCGAGGCCGCGAAGCTGCCGCCCGCGACCAGCAGCATCGGCCACAGCGCTCGGATCGAGCGCCGGCCACCATACAGCCCGATAACGTAGAACGGCAGGATGAAAGCCATGATCGGAAGCTGACGCCCGATCATCGCGGCCAGTGCCGTCGCCGGCAGCCCGGTGACCGCGCCCAGCACCGTGACGGGCGCGCCCAGCGCCCCGAACGCGACCGGGGCGGTGTTGAAGATCAACACGAACACCAATGCTTCCAACGGGGGAAAGCCGACCATGATCAGCAGCGAGCTGGTGATCGCCACCGGCGTGCCAAACCCGGCGACGCCTTCCAGCAACGCCCCGAAACAGAACCCGATCACCACCAGCACCACCCGCCGGTCGTTCGGCAGGTGGTTGATGACCCAGACGCGGAACGCTTCGAACCGCCCCGACCGCACCGCGATATTGTACAGCAGCAACGCGTTCACCACGATCCACATCACAGGCCACAACGCGAAGACCGCGCCGTTGGCAACCGAGTCGAATGCCAGCGCCGCGGGCATTTGCCAGACCCCGATCGCCACGGCCAGCGCCACGGCCAGGCCGGCAAGCGCAGCCTGCCACGCCGGCCTGCGGAACAGGCCCAACAGAATCAGCACGGCCAGGATCGGCAGAACCGCCACCAAAAAGGAGGATGCAAGACTGTCGCCGACCGGCGTCAGGAGTTGTTGGAACATTATATGCTCTTTGCGATTGTCGTTGCGGGGAAGTCCGGATGCGGCGGCGCTGGATCGGGATCGACCAGGACGATATGCAGATGTCCGGGTCCGTGGGCGCCGCGCACCAGCGCGCCCTCGATGTCGGTGGTGCCGCTGGCACCGGTAATCAGGTTGACGTTGCGCGGCTGCGACGCCGGTGCGAAGGCCGCGGCGTAATCTTCCAGCCACGGCCAGATCCGATCGGCTTCCACCGCGACGATATGATGCACCGGCAGGAAGCCGAACAGCGTCGGCGCGTCAGGGCCGGAATGAAACACCAATGACCCGGTTTCCGCGATCCCGCCCAGCGCCAGACCCGCCGCGACAGGCTCATCCAGGCCGATCGCCTCATGGATCTCGATACCGGTCCAATCCAGCGCCCGCAGTGCGGGGTGCGGTTGCAGGGCCAATGCCGGGGCCAAGGTCCAAGCCGCCAGATAGCGCCGTACCGCGGCGGGGAAATCGGCCAGCGAGGCCACGCGTTCGGCGGTGGCGCCCATGGCGGGCGAGCTAGCCCGAAGCAGGAATGCGTCCGCCGGCCGGCCGGAGACCCGGTCGGGGCGAAGTCCGGGCACCCGGTCCAGCAGTCGGGCCGCCGCAGCGGCAATAGCGGCCGGATCGGTGGAAGCCCCCCCGGCTGCCGCCAGGATCTCGTTGCGGGCGCCGCTCATGCCGATGGCTTCCGGTTCCGGGTTTGCGCCATGAAACTCCGGCCGGACGGTTGCGGCAGGTCGCGGTGGCGTGTCCAGCCGCCGGCCAGCGGCATCCAGCCGATCCAGCCGCCGCGTCCGAACAGACGCATCGCCGGCAGGGCCGCCGCGGTCGCCAGACGATACAGTGCCGGATGCAGCACCAGAAAGCGCCATATCCCTAAAAATCCCCGCACCGAAACCGGTTCCAACCCCTCCCGCCAGGAACGGTCGCGCCAGCCGCGCAGCAGCGTCGGCAGCGGGATCGCGACCGGACAGACCTCCTGACACTGGCCGTTCAAGGTGCAGGCGCGCGGCAGATCCTGCGATAGCGGCAGACCGTCCAGCACCGGGGTCAACACCGCCCCCATCGGGCCGGGGTAGGTGCCGCCATAGGCATGGCCGCCGATCTGGCGGAACACGACGCAATGATTCAGGCAGGCACCGCAGCGCAGGCAGCGCAGCATGTCGGCCAGCCCGTCGGTCAACATCCGGGTCCGGCCGTTATCGACCAGCACGATATGGAATTCGCTGGGGCCATCCGGGTCGCCCGCCCGCTTGGGGCCGCGGTGAAACGTGGTGTACTGCGTCAACTCCGCCCCGGTGGCGGATCGCACCAGCAGCCGCAGCAAGCTCATGGCATGCGCGGTCGAGGGCACCAGCTTCTCGATCCCGGCGGTGACAATATGCACACGCGGCGGAGTCGTGGTCAGTTCCGCATTGCCCTCGTTGGTCACGGTGCAGACCGCGCCGCTGTCGGCGATCAGAAAATTGGCGCCGGAAATGCCCACGTCGGCTGCCATGAACCGGCCGCGCAGATGCCGTCGGGCACTGGCGACCATCGCCTCCACCGTCGCCATGGCACCGGGATCGCGGTGATGCGCGCGAAACAGCTCGCCCACCTGCTCGCGGGTCTTGTGCAGGGCCGGCCAAACGATATGCGACGGCGGATCGCCGGCAAGCTGGATGATATGCTCCGCGAGGTCGGTCTCCACACGCTCGATCCCGGCATCCGCCAGCGCGTGCGGCAGGCCGATCTCCTCGCCGAGCATCGACTTGGCCCTGGTGACGCTGCGCGCGCCGGCATCGCGGCAGATCGAAACGACGATGTCGCAGGCCTCCCGGGCATTCCGAGCCCAATGGACCTTGGCGCCGGAGGCAAGGGCGTTGCGTTCGAACTCCGCCAGATAGTGTCCCAGATGGGCGATGACGTGGTCCTTGATGTCCTTTCCCAGCATCCGGGCGGCGGCAAACTCCGGCCAGGCAGCGACGGCGGCTGCGCGCTTGGTGCGGGCCGTGCCGGTGGTGCGCTCGATCGCCAGCTTCAGTTGGGGATCGGCCAGCGCCCGATCCGCCCGCACGGTGAATGCGGTGGTGGTCATCCGCCGATCGCCGGGCCGCCGGCCATGCCGGCGAGGACTTCGGCGGCGTGATAAGCCCGAACCCGCGACCCTTGCCGATGCAGCTTGCCGGCCATGTTCATCAGGCAACCGAGGTCGCCGCCGAGCAGGATGTCTGCCCCGGCCGCTTCGATATGTGCTGCCTTTTCCTCGACGATGGCATTGGAAATGGCTGGATATTTCACGCAAAACGTGCCGCCGAAGCCGCAGCAGGTGTCGCTGCCTTCCAGCTTGCGCAGCGACAGGCCGGCGACCCCGGCTAGCAGCCGGCGCGGCTGGGCTTCGATCCCCAGTTCCCGCAGCCCGGAACAACTGTCGTGGTAGGTGGCAATGGCTGCCATCCCGACACCTTCGGGCACCCAGCGGCGGATATCGGACAGGTAGCTGAGAAGTTCATAGGTGCGATTGGCGACGGAGACGGCCCTGGCGTGCCATGCGGTTCCGGGTTCGAACAGTTCGGGATAATGCACCCGGATGGTCGCGGCGCAGGATCCGGATGGAACCACGACATGGTCGTAGGGCTCCAGCAGCGCAATGGTGTGCTGGGCGATGCTGGCAGCACCGTCGCGATCGCCGGAATTCAGCGCCGGCTGGCCGCAACAGGTCTGCCGACGTGGGATATCGACACGGCACCCGGCCGCTTCCAGCAGGGCAATGGCCGCGAATCCGATGCTTGGCCGTATCGAATCGACCAGGCAGGTGACGAAAAGCCCGACGCGCGGAGCATCGGCGGCAGCGCTGGACACGGCGTTCCTCCCCCCTTTTCGCGGGATATTGTCCTGGTCGGGCCCTTCGGTTCGGCTTGACCCGCCGGTATGTATTATTACCCCACCAATTTTGGCAATAAGTTTTTACCAGATGCCATCATTTCTCATTTATTGACCGATTTCGCGGATCGGATCAGTTTCATGCACCGCCAGGACCGCCGACGGAGACGACCGTTGACCGAACACATCAAGCCCGTCCGCCTTGCCGACACCATCGCCGACCGTATTCAGACCATGATTCTGGAAGGCGTGCTACGGCCGGGCGAAAAACTGAACCCAGAACGCGAACTGGCGGAGACGCTGGGCGTCTCCCGCCCCTCGCTGCGGGAAGGTCTGGCGATCCTGGAGCAAAAGGGCCTGCTGGTGTCCGGCCGATCCGGCACGGCGGTAGCCCGGTTTCTGAACCGGCTGAGCGACCCGCTGGCCGCGCTGCTGGCCGACGACGAACGGGTCGCCGCCGATTATTTCGAATACCGGCTGGCGGTGGAACCGCGTGCGTCCGCGCTCGCTGCCCAGCGATCGACCGAGGTGGACAAGGCCGCGATCCGCGATTGCCTGGACCGGATGCGGATCGCCCACCGGTCTGACGACCCGGCCGACGAAGCCGACTGCGACGTGACCCTGCATGGCCTGGTCTATGAAGCCGCGCACAATGTACTGCTGGTTCACATCATGGGCGTTCTGGCAGACTTGATGAGGAAGAATATCTTCTACAATCGCGAACAACTGTATCGCCGCACCGGGGTGCGCGCCACGCTGCTGGAACAACACCTGGCGATCGGGGCCGCCGTTTTGGCGGGCGATCCGCCGGCCGCGGAACAGGCCGCCGCCGACCATGTCCGGTTCACCCAAACGACGATCGAGGCCATCAGGCTGGACGAACTGCGTCTGGCGACATCGCTAAGGCGCATCGACCGGCGGGATCTGGTCGGCAGCGGCGGCAAACCGGGATAGACCGCGTCGCTATTCCCTTGCTTTCTACTCTGTGGTTCTATTGCACTACTGCCGGGTAACCCAATCGATAACAACCGCACAGGGAGTGAATTATGAACGAAATCCCCATCAACGCCCCGAATCTGTGGCGTTTGGAAACACCCGGCCACTCCGGCTGGGATCGCACCGCCAGGGTCGGCGACCCCAAGAAGTACTTCATGGTGTCCACCGACAGCCACGCGAACGAACCGCCGGACCTGTGGGAAAAGCGGATCGAGGAGAAATACCGCGACCGCGTGCCCCGCATCATCACCGACGATCAGGGCGTACAATGGCGCTACTGCGAAGGTTACCGCCCCGATCGCGTCCGCGTCATGAGCTTCGAGGGCGAGGACTGGGTCCGCTCCAAAGCCGGGGCCGACGTGCAGGACCGCATCCGCGACAACCGCGCCGACGGGGTGGATGTGGAAATCATCTTTCCGAACAAAGGTCTGGCGATGTGGGCAACGCCCGATCCGGTGTTCGCCAACGCGCAGTGCCGGGTGTGGAACGACTGGGCGTGGGAGCAGTTCGGCCCGCATCCGGAGTCGATGCTGCCGGTGGCGTCGATCGCCACGGGCGATTTGGACAGCGCGATGGCGGAAATCGAGCGTGTGGCCAAGATCGGTTTCCGCGCGCTGTCGCTGCCGTGCAAACCGGTTTGGGGCGGACACGATGTCGATCACGTCAACTACAACCTGCCGCATTTCGACCCGATGTGGCGGCTGATCGAAGAAGCCGGCCTGCCGATGACCTTCCATGTCTCCACCGGCCGCGATCCGCGGGCGTCACGGGGGAATGGCGGGGCGGTGGTGAACTACGTTACCCACTCGCTGGCGCCGACCATCGAGCCGGTGGCCAATTTGTGTGCGTCCGGCGTGCTGGAACGCTTCAAGGGCCTGCGGTTCGCCACGATCGAGGCCGGGATCGGCTGGGTTGCCTGGCTGCTGACCGCGATGGATGAGGCGTATCGCAAGCACCACATGTGGGTGCGTCCGAAGTTGCAGGGCCTGCCCAGCGACTACTTCAAGGCGCACGGGCTGGCGACGTTCCAGGAGGACCCGGTCGGCCTGTATTCGGCGGAACGGTTCGGGCTGATGGATAACTTCGCCTGGGCGAACGATTATCCGCATCACGAAGGCACCTGGCCGCACTCCGCCGAGGCAATCGAACGGACGATGCCGGAGTTGAACGACGTGCAGCGGGCGAAGATCCTGGGACTGAACGCGGCCCGGTTTTTCAACCTGACCGTGCCGGCGCACCAGCAGATCGCGGCCTGATCGATGGCGGCGGCGCCCCTTCGACGGGCGCCGCCGTCTTTCATGCGATGGCCGATGGATGTCTGGCGAGCGGCGTGAC
>JAJZEV010000160.1 GCA_021805665.1 Pseudomonadota bacterium | reverse complement strand
CTCTGTGCGGATCTCCCGGACCAATGCGCGGGCGATGCTGACGTCGCTGTGTCACTTTCTGCGCAAGGCCGGGGTCGCGGGGCTTTTACTGGTGCTGAATATCCGGCCGCTGTCCCGTGCCGGGGGCGCAGATGGGGCGTTGCGCTATTCGGCCGCCGCGACGATGGATTGTTATGAGATTTTGCGAGAAATCATCGACGACGCAGAGCAACTTCCGGGCCTGTTCGTGGCCGTGCTGGGCGATGCCGAACTCGTCACGGGCGATCCCAGACGCACATTGTCGCAGTATGCGGCGTTGCAGATGCGGGTCTGGCCGGATGTGCGGCCGGGCGACCGGCAGAATCCGGTGGCCCCGATGGTGTGGCTGGCGCCATGACCCTGGAAGCGCGCAGGGCAATAGAGGCGTTGCGGGCCGGGGTGCCGAACCGAGCCGCGATCCGTCAGATGGGCACTGAACAAAGCAGTATAGAGAACAGGTTCGAGGCCGCATTGGCGGCGGCGTGGCCGGATGAGATCCCGGCGCGCGCGGGCCATGCCGCGTCCGGTATCGGCTTGGCGGGCGGTTTCGGTGCCGGAAAGTCGCATCTGCTGGGTTATCTGGCTGAAGTGGCGCGTTTGCAGGGTTTTGTGGTCAGCCGCGTTGCTGTCAGCAAGGAAACGCCGCTGTCGCATCCGGCCCATGTGTTGTCCGCCGCGTTGCGGGAGGCCGCGTTGCCGGATCGCCCGGACGATCCGATCGCGGCCTGTATCGCGATCCTGCGGGAACAGCCGGAGACGCTTGACGCATTAGAGAACGAGGTCCGCGCGCCCGGGTCCGGCTTTGCACCGATTTTTGCTGCCTCCCTTTTCCTGGTCCGCCGCGCCGCCACTCCGCCCGATATGCTGCGCCGCATCGCTCGGTTGTGGTCTGGCATCAAGGTCAGCACCCCGGCCATCCGCCAGGCGCTGTCCGCGGCCGGCGCGGGCAGGGTTTTCGCGCTGAAACCCGTGGCCGCGGCCGAGGCGGCGGAGCAACTTATTCGTTTCATTTCGCTATTATTCCGAGCGGCGGGGTATGGCGGGTGGTGCATTCTGCTGGATGAGGTGGAACTTATCGGGCGCTATACGCCGTTGCAGCGGGCGATGTCCTATGCGTGGCTGGGCAGGTGGCTTGGACTGAACGGGACGGCGCGGTTCCCGGGGGTGGTCGTCGCCTATGCCATCACCGACGATTTCGTTGCGGCGGTGATCGGCGCCCGTCAGGACAGCGACAAACTGCCGGAGCGGCTGGCGCTGAAGGGGCGCGCGGCGGAGGCGGCGATGGCCACCGCCGCGATCCGCCACATCGAACGCACGGTGCTGGAGCACCGCCTGCTGCCGCCGGGTCTGAACGAGTTGTCCGCCTGCCATGACAAGTTGCTGCGTCTGTATCGCACGGCGTATGACTGGCCGGCGCCGCCGCTGCCACCGCCGGATCGCACCAGTTCGCGGACGATGCGCCAATACATCAAGGGCTGGATCACGCAGTGGGATATGCTGCGCCTGGATCGCGGCAATGTGCTGATCCTGGATACCGAGATTGCCAGCGATTACTCCGAGGATGCGACGCTGGAGGAACCGTCGGCCCTGGACGACGGGGAATCGTAGAGCCTGCCAGCAAGTCTGGATGACGGAACAATGGCGGCTTTGCAGAAGCCCCGATCATTATGCGAAGTTAACTTTCGGGTTTCACAGCGTCCGTTTGGCTGTGGTTTCGCCTAAAATGACGACAGGCCCTAAAAAGTGCCCGTTTGGTGCGCTGATTGGACGCCGGAGCCGATGTTGGCCGGGATGACTGGTTGGCAAGAGCGCGAAGGGTGGCGCTGGGGTTCCGGTCCCATGAAACCATGCCTCGGTTGGCGCTGCGCCGCGGGCTTGGGGCGGGGCCCGAGGCGGTTTTTTTTCCAGCTTGCCCAAATGCGTCTGGCGTCCGTCGTATTTTGCAGTGCAACATGCCGTTATGACACGGTATGATTTTATCGTTATCGGCAGTGGGCCGGCCGGACGCCGAGCGGCGATCCAGGCGGCAAAACTTGGGCACGCGGTGCTGGTCATCGAAAAGGGCCGCCGCGTTGGCGGGGTTTCGGTTCATACCGGCACCATCCCGTCGAAAACGCTGCGGGAGACGGTGCTGAACCTGACCGGATGGCGCGAGCGCGGGTTCTACGGCAGTGCGTATCGGGTGAAGAAGGACATCCAGGCCAAGGATCTGATGGCCCGGCTGCACATGACCCTGGATCATGAGGTCGATGTGCTGGAGCATCAGTTCGCCCGCAATAAAGTCCAGACCATGAATGGGACGGGGCGATTCCTGGATCCCAACACGGTCGAGATTACCCTGAACGACGGCGATGTTCGTATCGTTGCCGGCGACAAGATCATGATCGCTGTCGGCACCCGCCCGTACCGGCCGGCCGACGTTCCGTTCAACGGGGTCAACGTGCTGGACAGCGATGAAATCGTGGAGGTCCCCCGGCTGCCGCGCAGCCTGACCGTGGTGGGCGGAGGGGTGATCGGGGTGGAATATGCCACCATTTTCAGCGCGTTGGACGTCAGTGTCGCGCTGATCGAATCCCGGGACAGCCTGCTGGATTTCATCGACCACGAACTGATCGAGGATTTTACGCATCAGCTTCGCGACCGCGGCATGGCGATTCGGTTCGGCGCGAAGGTGGCGAAGATCGAATTCGAGAACGACTGGCCGGTTACCGTCCTGGAAAACGGCCGGCGTATCCGGTCGGAGATGCTGTTGTATGCCGCTGGGCGCGTTGGCGCGACGGATACGTTGAATTTGGACTCCTGCGGGCTGAAAGCCGACGAACGCGGGCGGTTGAAGGTCGATCCGGCGACGTTCCAAACAGCGGTGCCGCATATTTATTCCGCTGGCGATGCAATCGGATTTCCAAGTCTGGCATCCACATCGATGGAGCAAGGACGCATCGCCGCCTGTCATGCGTTCAATATCGCCATGCCCCCGGCGCCGGATTACTTCCCCTACGGCATCTACGCAGTGCCGGAAATCTCCACAGTGGGCATGAGCGAGGAAGAGGTCCGCCGTCGCGGCATCCCCTATGAATGCGGGATCGCCCGGTTTCGGGAGACGTCGCGCGGCCATATCATGGGTTTGAACCATGGCATGATGAAGATGATCTTCTCGTTAAAGACCCGCCGCCTTCTGGGGGTTCATATCGTCGGGGAAGGGGCCACGGAGCTGGTTCACATCGGTCAGGCGGTGCTGAACCTGCATGGCACGCTGGATTACTTCATCGAAAATACGTTCAATTATCCCACACTGGCCGAGGCGTATAAAATCGCCGCGCTGGATGCCTGGAACCGCATGGCGGTTGTTTAGGCCGCGATCCGGGTGGGCGGTTGCAGAACGCGGGACAGGGCGACCACCGAACCGATCAGCACCATGGTTGGACCGTCCGGGTCATGGGCGTCCAACCGGTCCGCCAGGGTGGCCAGTGTGGCATGCAGATGCACCTCGTTGGGGCGGGAGGCGTTTTCCACGGCGACGGCCGGGGTCGATGCCGCAAGTCCCGCCTCGATCAGGCTCAGGGCGAACTGGCGCAGGGTTTTGCTGGCCATATAGGCCGCGATCGTGCCCCCGCTGGCGACCAGGGCACGCCAGTCATGCGCCGGAACCCGGCCGTCGCTGCCGTGCCCGGTGACGAAATGCAGGGATCGGGCGGTATCGCGGTGGGTCAGGGGAATTTGCAGGCCCGCCGCGGCCGCGCAGGCCGCGGTTACACCGGGGACCACCTCCACCGGCACGCCGGCGGCGCGCAGGCTGTCGAGTTCCTCCCCGCCGCGTCCGAACACGAACGGATCGCCGCCTTTCAGCCGCACGACATGCGCGCCGGATTGGGCCAGCGACACGATCAGCGCGTTGATCGCCGCCTGGTTCATGGCATGCCGGCCGCAGCGTTTGCCCACATCGATCCGGCGGGCGCCGGGGCGGGCCAGATCCAGGATCGAGGGGTCGATCAGCGCATCGTACAGCACCGCGTCGGCGCGTTGGATCGCTTTCACCGCCTTCAGCGTCAGAAGCTCGGGATCGCCGGGGCCGGCGCCGACCAGGGTCGCGCCGCCGGTCTGGTTATTCCGCGGGGACACGAACATCGCGCAGGATCTCCTCGAGTTCTGGAATGCAGGAACCGCAATTGGTGCCGGCGCGCAGCAGCACGCCGATCTGCTGCGTGCTGCTTAGCCGATGGGTGGCGACGGCGTGGCGCACTGCGTCGCGGGTGATGCCGAAACAGGCGCAGACTTTCGGCCCCTCGGCGGCCGTGGCGTCGTACATTCGCCCGGCCAGGATTTTGGGCCGGGCGGAGTCCGGGACTGGCGCACCGAGCATTGGGACGATCGCGGCCTCGTTGGGTAACAGGCTGGGGTCGCGGGCCAGGAACAGACAAGCCTCCAGTGCGCCGTCGAACACGGCGGCGACACGCAATATGCCACGGCGCTTGTCGGCGACTTCCAGCCATTCCGCGCCGGCTTGCACGTCCAGCAAGGCCGAGGCGAACTGCACGAGATCCTGGCCGGCGGGCATCGGGACGAGTCCGGCCAGACGGTACATCTGGCCCTCGCTGACCGGAACGCGGACCCAGTGGCAGGTGTCGGCGTTTGGCAGCTTGCCGCCGGTGCGGCGCAGCAGCAGGCCGTGGAAGAACACGTCGGCCGGGGCAACCGTCACGGGTGTTGCCTTCATTTCCGGCTGGCCGGAGATCGGGTCCACCTTGGCGGTGACAATCCTGGCGATGGGGCCGGCGGAGGCGAACTGGTCGGTCCAGTGCATCGGGGCGAAGACCTCGCCGTGGCGCTGGGTATGGCGCAGATCGGCGCGCAGCAGGACTTCGCCGTCCGCGGTCGCGATGCGGGTCAGATCGCCTTGGGCAATTCCCGCCGCGGCGGCGTCGGCGGGATGGATGGTCAGCATCGGTTCCGGTGTGTGGCTCATCAACGAGGACGCCAACCCGGTTCGTGTCATGGTGTGCCACTGGTCGCGCACCCGCCCGGTATTCAGCAGCGCGCCTTTTTTGGTCGCCCGGGGCGGGTCCTGGTAGCGCGTCGGCACGAAGCGCGCCTTGCCGTCGGGGGTGGGGAAGCCGCCTTGGGCGAACAGGCGGCCGGCTTCGTTGGATGCCCCGGCCGGCAGCGGCCAGCGGAACGGCTGCATCGCTTCGAACCCGGCATCGTCCAGGTCCGCCATCGCGCCGATGTCGAACACGCGCCGGCCGTTGTTGGCGTGGCCGGACAGCGCGGCGTGTTCGCGGAAGATGGCCGCGGGGGTTTCCCAGGCGAAGGCATCGGCCCAGCCCATGCGGCGCCCGACTTCGGCGAACTGCCACCAGTCCGGGCGTGCCTGGCCGGGGGCATCGCGGAACGGGCGCTGGCGGGAAATGCGGCGTTCCGAATTGGTGACGGTGCCGTCCTTTTCGCCCCACCCGGCGGCTGGCAGCACGACATGGGCAAGCGCGGAGGTATCGGTCGGCCAGCAATCGGACACCACGACGAACGGGCAGGCCGCCAGGGCGGCGCGGACGCGATCGGCGCGCGGCAGGCTGGCGGCCGGGTTGGTGGCGACGATCCACAGGGCTTTGATGCGTCCATCCAGCACCGCCTCGAACAGCTCGACCGCCTTGAGGCCCGGCTTCGGAGCCAGCGCCGGTGCGCCCCAGAACGCCTGGAGGGCGGCGCGATCGGCGGGATCGTTGAATTGCATGTGCGCGGCGAGCTGGTTGGCAAGGCCGCCGACTTCGCGTCCGCCCATGGCGTTGGGCTGGCCGGTGACCGAGAACGGTCCGGTGCCGGGGCGGCCGATCCGGCCGGTTGCCAGATGGCAGTTAATGATGGCGTTGACTTTGTCGGTGCCGGTGGAGGACTGGTTTACGCCTTGGGAATAGACCGTCATCACCCGGTCGGTCCGGGCGAACATATCGTAGAAGGTTTCTAGGACTTCCGGGTCCACGCCGCATTCGGCGGCGATCTGGTCCAGTGTCGGGATGGGGGATGGTTGGCCCTCGGACCTGGTTTGGGCGGCCACCGAACCCCGGGTCATGGCGGTGTTGGGGCCTGCCGCGCCGTTTTCCCGCGCGACGGCGTATGCGTCGTTTGTGGCGGTTTTGGTGGCCGTTAGGGTGACATCCGTGCCGGGCATCTCGCTGGCGGCGGTCAGGGCCTCGGCCAACCCGACCGTGTGGCGTTCGACCCAGGTGCGATCGATCTTGCCGGCCTGTTGCAGATATGCCAGCAATCCGTTGAACAACGCCACGTCGGTGCCGGGCGCGAGGGGGATGTGCAGGTCCGCGGCGTCGGCCGTTGCGGTGCGCCTTGGGTCCAGTACCACGACTTTGGTTCCGTGTGCGGCGCGGGCGCCCTGCAGTCGCTGATGCAGGACCGGATGGCACCAGGCCGCGTTGCTGCCGACCAGCACCACCAAATCGGCTTCCTCCCAGTCCTCGTAAATGCCGGGGACCACGTCCTCACCGAACGCCCGGACATGGCCGGCGACCGAGGACGCCATGCACAGCCGTGAATTCGTATCGATGTTGGCACTGCCGATGAAGCCCTTCATCAGCTTGTTGGCGACGTAGTAATCCTCGGTCAGGCATTGGCCGGAGACGTAGAACGCCACGCTGTCCGGACCATGTTCGGCGATGGTCGCGGCGAACCGGTCGGCGACCGTTTGCAGCGCCTCATCCCAGCCAGCCTGGCGGCCGAACAGCATCGGTTCGGTCAGCCGGGTGCTGTTATCCAGCGTGGTACCCAGCGCCGCGCCCTTGGAACACAGCCGGCCGCGATTGGCCGGATGCAGGGTATCCGCCTTGATCGGTTCGTCCGGCTGATTATTGCGCTGGGCGACCACACCGCACCCGACCCCGCAATACGGGCAGGTGGTGTGGACCGGGGCGCTCATGCCCCGCCCACCGCCAGCAGGATACGCCCGTCCTCCAGCCGCACCGGCACGGTGCGTGAGCAGCCTTCGTCGGGTTCCTTCGCCTGACCGTCCTCCAGTCCGATGACCCAGTTGTGCAGGGGGCAGGTGACGCTGTCGCCGTGCACGATTCCTTGCGACAGTTTTCCGGCTTTGTGCGGGCATCTGTCATGCAAGGCGAACACACGATCGTCGGCGGTGCGGAACACGGCGATATCGATCCCCGGCGTCGTGACGACGCGCGAGCCGGGGCGGGGAATGTCGTTCAGGTGTCCGATATCCATCCACACCAACATCGATCCATCCATCGGGCCTACTCCACCGTCGCGAGGGCATGGAATTCGTGCGCCTCGGCACCCGCCGCGCGTTCCGCCCAGGGGTCGGTCTGCGCGTGGTGCTGGCTCTCCTGGAAGCGCTGTTGCAGCAGTTTGCGGCCGCCGGCATCGCTCAGGCGGGCGCGGACGGTGTCGATGCCGACACGTTCCACCCAGGGTGCGGTGCGTTCCAGGTACCACGCCTCCTCGCGATAGAGCTGCATGAACGCCGCGGCGTATTCCAGCACCTCATCCTCGGTGGCGACCTTGGCCAGCAGGTCGGTCACCCGCACCTTGATCCCGCCATTGCCGCCGACATACAGGTCCCAGCCGGCTTCGGTGGCGATCACGCCGAAATCCTTGATAGTGGCTTCGGCGCAGTTCCGCGGGCAGCCGGAGACCGCCATTTTGGTCTTGTGGGGCGTCCAGGAGCCCCAGGTCATCCGCTCCAGCGCAATGCCCATCGCGGTGGAATCCTGCGTGCCGAAGCGGCACCATTCCGACCCGACACAGGTTTTCACGGTGCGCAGCGCCTTGCCGTAGGCGTGGCCCGACACCATCCCGGCGGCGTTCAGATCGCGCCAGACCTCCGGCAACTGCTCCTTGCGCACGCCCAGCAGATCGATGCGCTGACCGCCGGTCACCTTCACGGTCGGGATCCGGTGCTTGTCCACCACATCGGCGATCGCGCGCAGTTCGGCAGCGGTCGTGACCCCGCCCCACATGCGCGGCACCACCGAATAGGTGCCGTCCTTCTGGATGTTGGCGTGCATCCGCTCATTCACGAAGCGGGAGCGGGAGTCGTCTGCATACTCACCGGGCCAGGCGCACAGCAGATAGTAGTTCAACGCCGGGCGGCAGCTCGCGCAGCCATCCGGGGTCGTCCAGCCCATGGCCCGCATCACCGCCGGGATGGATTTCAGTTTTTTGTCCATGATCGCGGCCCGCACCGCATCGTGTCCGGCGGCGGTGCATTTGCAGACTGCCTTGATCTTCGGCGTGGCGTCGTAGTCGCCGCCGAGGGCGAAGGCCAGCAGCCCCTCGACCTGGCAGGTGCAGCTTCCGCAGGATGCCGATGCCTTGGTGCGGGCGCGCACCTGATCCACCGTGGTCAGTTTGTGCTTGCCGATCGCTTCCAGGATCGTGCCTTTGCTGACGCCGTTGCAGCCGCAGATTTCCGCGGTGTCGGGCAGGGTTTCGACACCGGCCGCCTCCCCGCCGCCGACCGACGGGCCGAACACCAGCGTATCGCGCAGCGCCGAGATGTCGGCACCGGTACGGATCATGTCGAAATACCAGGCGCTGTCGCGGGCCTCGCCGTAGAGCACGGCGCCGATCAGCTTGTCATCGCGGATGACCAGCTTCTTGTGGACGCCGCGGGCGGCGTCGCGGAACACGACGTCGTCGGTGTTCCCGTCGCCCATGAAATCGCCGGCCGAGAACATGTCGATCCCGGTGACCTTCAACCGGGTGCCGGTGACGGCGGGCACATAGTCGGTGGCCGCCGTTTTGGTGACCCGGTCTGCCAGCACCTTGGCCATGTCCCACAGCGGGGCGACCAGGCCGAACAGCGCGCCGCGATGTTCCACGCACTCGCCAACCGCGAAGATGGCGGGGTCGCTGGTGGTCATGCCGTCATCGACCTGGATACCGCGCCCGCAAGCCAGACCGGCTTCCTTCGCCAGGGCGATGTTGGGGCGGATGCCCGCCGCCATCACCACGATGTCCGCCGGCAGTTCGGTTCCGTCGGCCAGTGTCACGCCCCGGGCCCGGTCCTCGCCCAGGATCGCCTTGGTGTTGGCCTCGGTGATGACCTTCAGGCCGCGTGTTTCCAGGTCGGCCTTCAGCAGGCCGGCCGATACCGGGTCCAACTGGCGTTCCATCAGTGTGGGCATGATGTGCAGCACGGTGGTGTCCATGCCGTTACGAGCCAGGCCGTTGGCCGCTTCCAGGCCCAGCAGGCCGCCGCCGATGACGACGGCATGTTTGCCCGATTGACTGGCGGCGATCATCGTTTCGACATCGGCGATGTCGCGGAAGCCGATCACGCCGGGCAGTTTGTGTCCCGGCAGCGGGATGATCACGGGGTTCGACCCTGTTGCCAGCAGCAGCACATCGTAGGGCCGCGTGGTTCCCAGTTCGCCGGTCACGGTTTTCGCGTCGCGGTCGATGGCGATCACGGCCTCCCCGGCGATCAGCTCGATGGCGTTTTCGCTGTACCACGACTTTGGATGGGTCGTGATCGCTTCGAACGTCTTCTCGCCGGCCAGGACGGGCGACAGCATGATGCGGTTGTAGTTACCGTGCGGCTCCGAACCGAACACGGTGATGGAGAATTCATGCGGGGCGCGGCTAAGGATTTCCTCCAGCGCGCGCACACCGGCCATTCCGTTCCCGACCAGTACCAGCCTGGAACGACGAGGAGCGATCATGTTCATGCTACAAACCCCTGTTAAACGCGTGCCGCGCCGTAAAGCTGGCCCCAGGTCGTCCGCCAACGGCGGCGCACCCCGCTGATTCCGACCAATGCCAGGCTCGCCAGCATCGCGAACACCAGGAACCCCGGGCCGTAGCTGCCGGTCAGTTGCTTGGAGTAACCAAGGCTGGAGGCGAGGTAGAACCCGCCGACACCGCCGCTCATGCCGACAAGGCCGGTCATGACGCCGATTTCTTTCTTGAAGCGCTGCGGCACCAACTGGAACACCGACCCGTTGCCCATGCCCAGGGCCAGCATGCCGACGATGAACACCGGCATCGCCAGATAGATCGTGGACAGGCCGGTGGAAATCGTGGCGAACGCGGCCGCGGCGATGGTGTAGAGTACGACCAGCGCCCGCACCCCGCCCACGCGATCGGCCACCGCGCCGCCCATCGGGCGCACCAGAGAGCCGACACATACGATCGCAGCTGTGCAGTAGCCGGCAACCACCGGGGACAGGCCGTAAGTGTCGTTGAAGTAGATGGTCAGAGACGATGCCAGCCCGACGAAGCCGCCGAAAGTTACGCTGTAGAAGAACATGAACCACCAGCAATCGCCCTCTTTCAACAGGGCGAAGTAGGCGGCCAGCGGCTTCGGCGCCGGTGTGTTCGGGCTGTCCTTGGCCGCGGCGATGAACACCGCCAGCGCCAGGATCAGCGGGATCGCGGCCAGACCGACGACGTTTTGCCAGCCCACGGCGATGGCCAGGGCAGGGGCGAACAGCGCGGCCAGCACCGTTCCGGAATTACCCGCGCCAGCGATGCCCAAGGCCATGCCCTGATGTTCCGGCCCGTACCAGGCGGAGGCCAGCGGCAGCGCCACGGCGAACGAGGCGCCCGCGAGACCCAGGACGCATCCCAGCATCAGTATTCCGGCGAAGCTGTCGATCCCGATGACCCGGGCGGCGAGCAGTCCGGCGATCACAACGATCTGGGCGCCGATGCCGACACGCCTGGCCTTGTAGCGATCGACCAGCAGTCCGAGGACCACGCGCAGCGCGGCGCCGGCCAGAACCGGGATGGCGACCATCAGGCCCTTATGGCCGGCATCCAGGTGCAGGGTTTTAGCAATGGCCACACCTAGCGGGCCAAGCAGCACCCAAACCATGAAACTGAGATCGAAATACAGGAAGGAAGCGAACAAGGTCGGCAGATGTCCGGCCTTCAGGAAGCCCTTGTGCATGGTGGATCACTCGCGAAGGCAAGCCGTCGTTGGCCTGCCGGTCGATAGCGTGAAGCGCTGGCGCTTCGGGATCGGTGCGAGCCCCTCGTTGGGCAAGTCCGCGGAGTTCAAAGGCTCCGCGATCTGACACAGCAAGATCGGTGCCAAGCGGCCGATGGGGATATGCTTAAGGTTTCATCTGGTCTGGTAGGCACGATAGGGCAAAAATTATGCATCAATTGCCCTGAATCAGGCATTTTGCACTATTTACGGGATTGTATCCGGCGGCATGCCTACTTGCCGGTGGGAAATTTGGACAAAAACGCATCTTCGTTGAGCATTGGCAGCATCGCCGCACCCTCTAATGCAGGAAGGTCCGATGCCCGATAAACCTCTTCCGCGATCACCGCCGGGGCCAGCAGATCCGGACGATAAACCTGCGCCGCCAGTCCTTCGATATCCGTCCCGTCCGCCAGCCATCCCCAGCGCCGCATCTGACCCAGAAACCACAACGCGTGGGCGCGCGCGGGAAACCAAGCCTCCCGGTTGTAAAACCGTATCAGCTCCGCCCCGGAACCACCGGGCAGAGCCGCGCGACTGGCGTCCTCCGGCAATCCCAGCCCGTTCGGGTCGGCCAGAAGCGCGGCAATTCCGGCCGATTCCGCCGGCAGATCGCAGCGGCTCTGGGCCAACAGCAGCGCGCCGAGCAGATGTTGCAGCAGGCCGGGATTGCCTTGCGCCCAGGCTTCCCTGACGCACAGGCATTTTTCCGGATGGAACGGCCAGATCGCCGATGTTCCGATCGCGATCCGTCCCGCGCCGCGCCGTTCGGCCACGTCGCCCCACGGCGCACCCGCGCAGAACCCGGCGATGGTGCCGTTTGCCAGCGCGTCCACCACGTTTTCCGGCGGGATCACCACCGTTTCGATATCGCGATCCGGGTCGGCACCACCGGACGCCAGCCAGTAGCGCAGCAAAAGGTTGTGGGTGGAAAAGGCATGCACCACGGCGAATTTCGGCTTTGCCGGCTG
>JAJZEV010000246.1:18228-43520 GCA_021805665.1 Pseudomonadota bacterium | reverse complement strand
GTAATTCTGTTCCTGCAAGGCCAGACGCCCGAAATCCTTGCGCTCCACCTGCCCCACCAGCATCACCATCGGGGTCGCGTCATGGAACGCCGAGTGCAGCGACACCATCGCGTTGGACAACCCGGGACCGCGCGAGACAATGCACACCCCCGCCCGGTTCCGCAGCCGGCCATCCGCCACCGCCATGAAGCCCGCCCCGCCCTCATGCCGGCACACGATCATCCGGATCGAGTTCCGTTCGGTCAGCACGCTGGTCAGGCCGACATAGCTTTCCCCGGGGACGCAGAAAATCTGGTCCACATCGTGGGCTTCCAGGCTGTCGGCCAGCAGGCGCGCAACGGTGGTCGTGGTCATTTCGGAACGTCTCCTTATCGGCTTGCGGTCACGATAGAATGATGCATCCAGGGTGACCAGAGCGGCGGGGTCTGCTACAGGGTGAGGCATGCTCCGATCCCTCTACATCCGCGTCATGGTATTGGCCTCGTCCCGCAACGCCGCCTGGTGGCTGGCGGCGATTGCCTTTGCAGAGAGCAGTTTCTTCCCGATCCCACCGGATGCGCTGCTGGTGCCGATGGCGCTGGCGAAACCGCGGTCGGCCTGGAAATACGCCGCGATCTGCACCGCCGCCAGCGTGTGCGGGGGGGCGCTGGGATACCTGATCGGTTTCGCCGTGTTCGATCGGATCGCCCAGCCGCTGCTGCGCTTGTACGGATACGGTGCAGCCTACGCCGCGTTCCAGGCCAAATTTCAGGAATACGGCCTGTGGATCGTCCTGATCAAAGGCCTGACGCCGATCCCCTACAAAATCGTCACCATCGCCGCGGGCGCCGCGCGCTTCGATTTCGCGTGGTTCATGCTGGCCAGCTTGGTGACGCGCGGCGCCAGGTTCTTCCTGCTCGCCACCCTGCTCCATTTCTTCGGCGATTCGGTGCGGGTGTTTATCGAACGCCGGTTGACGCTGGTCACCAGCGCCCTGGCTGTCGGCATTCTGGGCGGATTCCTGGCGCTTAAATTCCTGTAGCCAGCGCAGAATCGAGGATTTCGGCCATCCGGTCGATCTCGGCACCGGTAACATTCAGCGCCGGCATGAACCGCAACGAATCCGGCCGCGGCGCGTTCACCAACAGCCCGCGCTCAAGCGCCGACGCGGCAACTTTCGCGGCAACAGGGCGGCCAAGATCGAGCGCCAGCAGCAAGCCCCTGCCCCGAACCTCGCCGCACCCGTGCTTCGCCGACAAAGTCAGCAGCCGATCCGTCAGAACCCGGCCGGCCCGCACCACCCGATCCAGAAACCCGGGTTCGGAGACCTGCTCCAGCACCGCGCACCCGACAGCGGCCATCAGCGGGTTGCCGCAGAATGTGCCGCCCTGGTCGCCGTAATCGAAACAGCAGGCGTCCTGTTGCGCGACCAATGCGGCCAGCGGCACCCCGCCGCCCAGCCCCTTGGCGAGAGTCATGATATCGGGAGTCACCCCGGCATGCTGGAACCCGAACATCCGGCCGGTTCTGCCAATTCCGGTCTGGATCTCGTCCAGGATCAACAACACGCCCCGATCCCGGGTCAAGGCGCGCAAATCCCTCAGGTAGCCGTCGGTTGCTCCGAAGACGCCGGCCTCGCCCTGGATCGCCTCCAACATCACCGCGGCGGTTCTGTCGGTCATCGCAGCGGCCACCGCTTCGATATCGTTCAGCGGAACTTTGACGAAGCCGGAAACCTTCGGTTCGAACAGCGCCTCCCATTGCGGCTTACCGGATGCGGACATCGTCGCCAGCGTGCGGCCATGGAAGCCATGGTCCATGGTGACGATTTCGAACGTCCCGCCACGGTGTTTCGCGCCCCATTTGCGGGCGAGCTTGATCGCGCCTTCGTTCGCTTCCGCCCCGCTGTTGGCGAGGAATACCTGGTGCAGGCCGCTGTGGTGCGCCAGCACCTCCGACAGACGGATCATCCGGTCGTTGTAGAACGCCGGGCTGCAATTGATCAGCCGTTCGGCCTGCGACGCCAATGCGTCCAGGATCGGCCTCGGTGAATGCCCCAGCGTGTTGACAGCCCAGCCTTGGATGAAATCCAGATAGGTATGGCCCTGGCTGTCGGTCAGCCAGGCCCCTTTGCCCTGCACGAAGACAATGGGCGGCCGGCTGACGATATCCATGACGGCAGGACTTATGGCGGTCATCGTATGCTCCTTGATGGTTGGTGCCGGAGCGACGAGAACGCTGAAAACACAAAAGCCCCCGTCGCATCCGACGGGGGCTTTTGTGTTGGATCCAAAGACTCGGTTATCGCGCGCGCGGACTCCACACCCCCGTCAAAGAACGGCGGCGTCGGCGAGCGGCAACAATCGGGCGAGATGAATTAAGCATGTTTTATGAAATGCACACGCGGTAACGCCCTGTCAACCAACGTCTGTGCCCGACCGGTGCGCCTCCGCCAACGCGCCGAGGCTGACGAACCGGAAGTCGTAATGCACGCCGGCCGCGACGGGGGCTGTCGCGCCAGACCCGCCGGTTTCGTGCCGGCGGTCGATCCAGGCGGAGGCCAGGCCGATGGCCTGTGCCGGAACATGATCGTGGAACAGGCTTTGCGCGACGTGCAGGACTTTCCCCTTCGGCACGCCCTGCTGTGCCATCCGGTCGATCAGATAAGCGAAATTCCGCCGATCAGGCTTATAGGACCCGATATCCTGCGCGGTGTAGATCGCATCGAACGCCACGCCCAGCGTCCGGTTGGTCGCCTGGAAACTGGACCGATCCACGTTCGACAAGATCGCCAGATGGAAATGCCGCTTCAGGTATCGCAACGCCTCGACCGTATCCGGAAACGGCGGCCATGCCGCGATCGAGCCGCCGAACGCGGCATCCTCCGCCGGATCGGCCTCGACATTCCACTCGGCGGCGAGTTGCCGATGCACCGCCGCCAGCACGTCGGGATACGCCATATCGGGCGTTGCTTCCTGTTGCCGAGCTTCCAGGAGGGCGAAGGCCTCCAAGGCGGGATCGCGCGATACGGCGATGCGCGACCGCCGGACCAACGGCTGCAGTGCGGTCCAAATCCCGCTCTCCCAGTCGATCAACGTACCGTAGCAATCGAACGACAGCGCATCGAAATCCTGGAGTTTCACGGTAAAGCCTCCCAATCCCCACGCGCCGCGGATCGTTGCAGCCATGCCCGGACGCCATCCGGATCGCGGAATACGGCATCGACCCTGTAGCCGGCACCGCCGCATTTGCGGGCCTCGCGCATGCCGTCTTCATCGGTTACGTCGTCGCCGATAAAGACCGGCAACCGGCCGGCGAAAGGCGGACGCTGCATAAGCGCGGTCACCGCCCTGCCCTTATCGGCACCCAGCGGCCGAATCTCCCACAGCATATGCGCCGGATGCAGTTCGAAGCCCGGACGGCTGTTCACCAAACCGGCCAACAGGGCGTGAAACTCATCCCCGGCGGCTTGGGCCTGACGGAAATGCAGGGCGAAGCCGCGGGCTTTGCGTTCCAGCAAAGCGCCGGGATAGCGGCTGACCGCGGCCTCGGCGGCCTGAAGCCATGACTCGGGAGGGGACGGCAGGTCGGGGCGCTCGATAGCCTCGCCCCTTCGGTGCCGGATGGCGCCGCCATGCTCCCCGGCCACGGCACCGGGCGCGTCGCCCAAAAGACGGTCGATCGTATCCACCTGACGGCCAGAGACAATAGCCAGGGCGCCGCCAAGACTGTCGCGCAGGCGTGCCAGTGTTGCCGTTAAGCCGGGCGGGACGACCACGGCATCGGGCGTGGCGGCCAGATCGATCAGGGTGCCGTCCATATCCAACAGCAGCGCGGCGCGGTGGAAGGGGGGCAGCGGGTCCATGGCCTAACCGCAGCCAGCCACGCTAAGATCGTAGATCGGATGCTGCATCATGGACACCGAAGGTTCGTTTTTCAGCATCCAGCCGGCAAAGTCAGGGGCGTCTGGATGACTGTCGGTAACGGTCAGGTAGGCGGCGGCATCGGCGGGCTGGTCCGGCGGCCGTACGACGCAGGCCTTGACAGCAATCGTCAGGGAACCGAACACGACAGACTGGCCGACCGCGATCGTCAGGGTTTCCGTCTGGGCATCGACCTTGTCCAGCGCCCGCACCTTGGCAATCTTAGCCGGAACCCAGACACTTGGCGCCTCCATCGTCGCCGGGCCGGCGGGCGCGGGAGTCGGCGCGACGCCGGGCGCGGACTGCTGGTCGCCGGTCAACGGCGGCAGCGGCGCCTGTTGCACCGGGGGCGCCCCGTCCTGCTGCCACTGCTGCTGCAGCGGTGCGGCATCGCCGGGCGGACGTTGGGCCCAAGCCGGGGCACCGATCGTCAGCCCAATCAGGGCCAACCACAACGGCCTCATCCGGCGGGCCGACGCGGCGAAACCAGACCGGCCACGACATCGGCCAGAATCTGGCGCATGGCATCTTCATTGACGCCCATCAGCACCGCATCCTCGAACGCATCCTGCAGCACTTGCGACAGTTCCTGGTAATTTTCGGTCAGCATCTTCAGCTTTTCGCGGCAACCGACCGCGTTACCGTCCAGGCCCGGCCAATGACCCGGGGGCGGCGGAATCACTTTCCCAGCGGCGGCAAAGCACCGCCACCCGCCCCCGCGTCGCCGTTCTTGGGCTGATCGCCGCCGTCCTTGCCGTCTTTCGACCCGTTCAGGCTGGTGACACTGAAGATGAACTTGCCCAACAGGTCTTCCAGGCTGATCGACGACTGCGTAATCGTAATTCGCTGGTTCGGTCGCAGGTCTGTCTCCGACCCGCCCGGGGACAGCGAAATGTACTTGCCACCCAGCAGGCTCTCGCTGGTGATGGCCGCGCCGGTGTCCTTCGGAAGCCGCAGGTCGTCGCGAACCGTCATGGTCACCACGGCATTGAATGTCTTGGGATCGATGCGCTCATCGGTCACGGTACCAATCTTGACGCCCGCGATGCGCACATCCCCGCCAACATTCAGGCCGTCGATATGGTCGAACTGGGCCGTCAGCGGATAGCCGGCACCGGAAGATCGGCCGGAATGCGCGACCGCATATCCAAGAAAAGCCATGGCCACGACCAGAACAGCCGCCCCGGTCACGGTCTCCGCTACGCCATGGCGAGACATCGCGTGACTAGCTCGGTGTCCAGGCTTCGTAATCGCCCGCGGCCCTGGCGCGATGGCCCCCCTGGTAGTCATGACCGGGCGGGCGATAGCTGAGTGCGGTGCCGGTTGCGTTCGCCAAATGCGGCTTCTGCCAAGGCTTGCGGCCAGTGTCCGGCAGCGGCGCATCGGTGGTGTAATGCAACCATGCGTGCCATTCCGGAGGAACCGCGCTGGCCTCCGCGGCGCCGGCATAGGACACCCAGCGCCGGTTGCGCTGGCTGCCAGGGCGCTGGCGCTTTTCCTCGAAATACAAATTGCCCACCGCGTCGCTACCGATCTGACGACCCTTGAGCTTGGTGAAAAGCCATGTTCCGATATTCATGGGACGACATATACGCAGCCCCGCCGGTTTGGTCCAGCCACCGCGGTGCATTGCGGCCGTGTCCGATCCATTGCACCGCATTTTTTCGGTTCGCCGAAGTTATCCCCAACATTTTGGGCCCAATGGGGATAACTGACACAAAATAGGCTACCAGACCGATACCGAGTCCCATAACATCTTTCGCATGAAGACCTCTCGGATATCGCCTCACCGGACTTGGCACGGCGTGCGGATGCGCCGAACCGACGCGTCGCCCGATCCTGACAGCGCCCCGCGCGCGATCACCCTGCCCGCATCGTGGGACGATTCGGCCGCCGCCGCACTGGCGGCACTGGCCCCCGGCAAGGGGCCGGTCACCCTGGCCGGTGCCGCCCACGGCTGGATCGCCCCGATCGCCGCTTGTGCCGAGAACGCCGGGCTGGATCTGCCCCTGGCCGACCGTCTGCACCGTCTGCTGCTGCTGCGGCGCGGCGCCCCAACCGACCCGGTATGGGCTATGGATGCGGAAACCACCCCCGGCTTCGTGCTGAACCTGCCGGCATTTCTGGACAGCGACGGTCAGTTCGACCTGGCCGATTTCGCGGAAGCGGTCGATACGGCGGTGATCGCCCTGCATTTCGCCGCGCCATCGGCGCGCGACATCGATGTGGGAATGGCCGATCTGGCCGGGTTGCTGGCCGCGCTTGGGATCGACTACGCATCCGACGGCGCGCGTGACATCGCCCGCTGCCTGGCGGTTATCCTGCGCGGACGGGCCGACGCCGCGTCCGGACGTATCGGACGGCTGGGTGGCCCAATGCGCCCGGCAGCGTTCGACTGGCCGACACCGCCGGCCCGGGCTGCCATGCGCGGACTGACCGAAGCCGCCCGCGCCGCCCGTCAGGCCGCGGCGGCGGTCGAGGGCTTGCGCCATCGCGCCACCACGGCGATCGGCCGGCCGGGTTTGGCCGAGGCACTGCTGGGCTGCGAAACCGGGGGTATCGCCCCTGCGTTCTCCGCCATCGGCCATGCCGGCGGGCTGACCCGCGCCGCACGCGCGTGGCTGGGGGTCAGCGGCATCACCGCCGAGGAAGCCCTGGCCGCGGCCTTGGCCGGCGGAAGCCCCATCCCCCTGCACGGTGCCGCCGCCCATGCCGCGATGCACGATGCGGTCGCGCCGTTCATGCATGCGATGCCGCCGCGTCCGGTGCCCCTGGCGGTGCAGGCGGCCCCCGCCCGTCGCCGAGAGCTGCCCGGGCGGCGCAGCGGCTATACCCAGAAGGCATCGGTCGGCGGGCACAAGCTGTTCGTGCGCACCGGCGAATACGACGACGGATCGCTGGGGGAAGTCGTCGTGGCACTGCACAAGGAAGGCGCCGCGTTCCGCGGGCTGATGGACAACTTCGCCCATGCCGTCAGCCTGGGACTGCAACACGGCGTGCCGCTGGAGCGGTTCGTGGAGGCGTTTACGTTCACCCGCTTCGGGCCGGCAGGCACAGTCGAAGGCGATCCGGCGGTGCATGCGGCAACGTCGTTGCTGGATTATACGTTCCGCCATCTGGCGGCGAACTACCTCGGTCGCCACGATATCCCCGAAGCGGAAATCGAGGACGCCGACACGGTGGGGCAAGGCGCGCGCGACCAGTCGCCATTGCTGCCGCTGGAACTGCCGGACGAAGCCTCCCCCCGGGCGCGCCGCCGCGGGCTGCGGGTGGTGTCGCGGCAGGCCTAATGGTGCCCGCCTCCGCCGCCCCCATGACCGCCGCCGCCACCGTGCCCGCCGCGGCCAGCGCGGCCGCCCCTGGCAAAGCGGTTGCGGTACCAGCCACCGCCACCGCCGTACCAACCGAAGCCGCCGTAAAAGCCGTCGGCCATATATAGGCCCGGGTAACCGTATCCATATCCGTATGGATACCCCAGGGTGTATGGCGCGCTGAACGCGAACGGATAGCCCACGCTATATGGATAGACCGAACTATATGGATAGTCCCCGCTGTCCGGGTCGGCATACGCATACCCATAACCGGCGGAATCATCAGGCGGCGGAGCCTCCAATTTGACGGTGTCGCCCCTGGCTGCCATGCACTGGGCATAGGCCATCTCGTCTGGCGGTGGGCCCGGTTGCCCACCATCGGTTTGCGGCGGCGTCGCGGAAACGGCTGGTCCTGAAGGGGCAGTGGCCGCACCCGGCGGCTGGACGCCCCCACCGACGGCAGCCCCCGGGGCAGGCAGGGGGGCATCATAGGCAGTGTGGTCCATGGCATGACGCAGACAAATCGCATCGTCCTGCTGAAACGTCGCGATGTCCCTGCCGGCTGCGGGCAAGACCACGATCATTGGCCCCGGGGCCGATTCGGCCATGCAACCGCCCAGAAGACATGCGACGCCGAGCGGAAGCGCGTTTCGAACGGACAGCACGGCCGGTTCCCCTTTTATGATAGAATCGTCATCTCACTAAATCTGTAGCAGAGCGAAAGCATCAAGGGCATAGGGGCAACATGTCCGAAAATATACTATCGGCGCTCAAGCCTGGTAGTTCAGCAGGGCCGGAAACAGCGTTTCCGCGAACCCGGGCAAACGGCTACAGGTCAGACAGGGCGTCGCAAACCATCGGCGGATTGCGCATGTTAGGTTTTCCAAAGATTCGTTACGAACAAAACTGCCGCAACAGCGGCGTTTTTTCTGGTGCGCATCGGCATGAAAGACGTTTTTAATTATAACTATGATCTAGTCCGCCCGCGACGCCTTACGCTTCCATCGGGCCGGGCGGACAATACCGCCGGCCGAATTCGGCACTAAAATGAAATAAATTTTAATATATTCCAGTATTCCCCGGAGGTGCTTCGACCGTGCCCTTTTGGCGCCGTCGATCCTGGTTTATATTGCATCGCACGCAATTTGAAGGATCGAAGGCATGGCCGGGCAGATCGAGGCTAAACTGGCGGAACTGGGGATCACCCTGCCACTGCCGATGCAGCCGCTGGCAAATTACGTGCCCTATGTCGTGACCGGCAATCTGGTCGTGGTATCCGGCCAGATCCCGGCAATCGACGGCAAGGTGGCGATCACCGGAAAAGTGTCCTGGGGCGTATCCCTCGACCAGGGCAAAGAGGCCGCCCGGCTATGCTTCATCAATGTGCTGGTACACCTGAAGGCGGCCTGCGGCGGCGATCTGGACCGGGTGCGGCGCGTCGTCCGCCTGGGCGGATTCATCGCCGCACCGTCGGAATTCGATCAGCACGCGCAGGTGATGAACGGTGCCTCCGACCTCGCCGTGGCGGTATTCGGCGAAGCCGGCCGTCACGCCCGCAGCACCATCGGCGTTCCGTCCCTGCCAGCCGATGCCTGCGTCGAAGTCGAGGGCATGTTCGAAATCGAATAGGGTATCGTCCATGCCAGATGGATCGGCCACGCTGACCCTGACGCTTCATGCCAAAATCGCCGATATCGGCGCGGCGGACTGGGACGCCTGTGCCGGAACCGGCAATCCCTTCGTCAGCCATGCCTTCCTGAGCGCGATGGAAGACAGCGGTTCGGCCAGTTCGCGCACCGGATGGCTGCCGCAACACGCTGTCCTGCGCCGGGGTGGCGGCGAAATCGTCGGCATCGTGCCGATGTACGCGAAGTCCCACAGCTACGGCGAATACGTGTTCGATCACGGCTGGGCGAACGCGCTGGAACGGATCGGCAAGGACTACTATCCGAAGCTCCAGGCCGCCGTGCCGTTCAGCCCGGTGCCGGGTCCGCGCTTGTTGCGCCGTCCCAGAAGCGGCGTTCCGGTCGCGGCGATGGCCAGCGCGCTGGAACAGGCATGCGCATCGCACAAGTTGTCATCGGTCCACGTCACGTTCTGCACGCGCGACGAATGGACCGGTCTGGGCGATGCCGGCTGGTTGCAGCGGATCGGCACGCAGTTCCATTGGGAGAACGAAGGCTACAGCGATTTCGAGGGCTTTCTGGGCGCATTGTCGTCGCGCAAACGCAAGGTGCTGCGGCGGGAACGCCGCGACGCCAATGCCGCCGGACTGACTTTTCACTCGCTGTCCGGTGCGGACATTACCGAACGGCACTGGGACGCATTCTATGCGTTCTATCAGTCCACCGTGGACCGCAAATGGGGCTCCGCCTACCTCACCCGGTCGTTCTTCTCCCTTCTGGGTCAGCGGCTCGGTGCCAAGGTCGTGCTGATGTATGCGCAGAATGGCACCACGCCGGTAGCCGGGGCACTGAATCTGGTCGGGGACGAAGCCTTGTACGGCCGGAACTGGGGCTGTAGCGGCGACTGGCCGTTTCTGCATTTCGAGCTTTGCTATTACCGGGCGATCGACTGGGCGATCGAGCATGGTTTGAAGCGAGTCGAGGCCGGCGCCCAGGGGCGGCACAAAATCCAGCGTGGATACCTGCCGAAACCGACCTATTCCGCACATTGGATCACCCACCCGGGTTTGCGCCGGGCGGTGGCGGATTTCCTGGTGGAAGAACGGGCGGGGGTGGAGGCAGAAATGACGGCCCTGGCCGGGGAGTCACCTTTCCGAAAGGGCGAGGACTGATTTCTGGTCGATGCACTCTTGACCGGGACGGTCCTCCCGAACCATATACGCCCCTCTGCGCTCGGGGGTCCGGTGGCAGAGTGGTGATGCATCGGACTGCAAATCCGCGGATGCCGGTTCGATTCCGGCCCGGACCTCCAATCCTTACAGTCAGCGTCGATTGCGAAATAAAGCGTCTCGCTCAGCGCACGGCGCCCGCCATTGGATATTGTCTTCAGTGACGACCGCTCAGGCCATGGACTCACTGGCGTGGCGGTCCCCAAACATGGTGCGAACCGGGGCCAAACCGGCCACCAGCCTGAAAAGCCGCTGCGCACCGCCGGATGGTATCGGGATTGCGTAAAAAAACGTCCGGCGAAATGCCTGAGTCATTCAAGCATTTGGCCGGACGGTTTCGGTCAGGAATTGGCCTATTTAGCCAATGAACGCTACATCGCCGGTTCAATGGTCTGGCGGGTCGGGATATCGCTGGCCGGCAGGTCGGTGATCATTTCAATCCGGCCAGTGATCTGTCCGCCGTCCTCGACCTGCAGGCGCCGGCATTTCGCCGTGCCCAGAACCCGGCCGCTGCCCCGAACCACCAAGCTCCCGCGCGTGGTCAGCGTTCCGTCGATCGTGCCGGCGATTTCAGCGTCCTCGACTTCGACTTCGCCCTTGAACATGCCGCCCGGCGCGATGGCAAGTTCGGTTGCATGGATCATTGTCGCTTCGACGGTGCCTTCGACCACCAGCCGTTCGGCGTCCTGAATGGTGCCCTGGACGCTGATGCCGCGCCCGACAACAAGCGTCCGACGCTCCGCCGGGTCCCGTCCGGCCGGGCGGCCCATAGTGGCGCCCGGACGGGCGGGAGCCGCTGGTGCGGCAGGTGTAACGGGTGCAGTGGAAAAAGGCGGTCGTGACATGGTTTGCGCATCCTTGGTCGGAGCGGGACGGAAAGGCGGAACACCGAGGCCGTTATCCACCGGTGACTGGGCGGCGGCAGCGGCGACCGGACGGGATTCGGCCGAGATATGATCGGTCAGGGGTTCAGCCGGTATCGATGGCAATCCCGCCGGCAGCGGAGCAGCCGCGGCGGCCGGAGTGAACTCCTCGGGTTTGCGACGTTTGAACAAGACACTTTACCAAACTGAAAGAGGAAACTCCGACTACCACGTCGCGTCCATGCCCAACAACATTCTGTTCAGGTTATCCACATCCATACGATTTCACATCGATTATCGCTCGATATGTCGTGGCGTCGAACCCATCGAGCCGCCCGCGGACAGATCCAGGGTATGGACCATCGCCGCGGTCCCGAGGATCGGGATCAGCAGGTTCAGCAGCGGGATATAGGCCGCCGCCGCCAGCAGCGCGCCCTGCGCCAGCACCGCGCCGCGGTTTTGGCGGTACAGCGACTCCGCGGCAAGGCGCGACATCCGCCGCATCGCCACCGCGACGAACAAGCCCCGTCCGATCGCGTAGGCGCAGACCAGCCATCCCCCAGCCAAGCCGGCACCGGGGATGATAACCGCCAGCAGCAGTGCGGCGATATTCAGTGCCAGTACCTTCAACCCCACCGCAACTCCGTCCCGGGTCTGCTCCAGCACCGACGCTGGACGTGATGGCGGCAACCAGGGATAAAACCGCCGCTCCACCGCCGCGGCGATCCGGTCGATATAAAATGAGCCGATCGCCGCGGCCACCGGCAGAAACAGCCAGAATGCCAGCAGCGATGCCGCGATCGCCCCCAGGACATCGCCGCCCCGGGCCAGCCATCCGTGCAGCGCGAACAGCCCGTGCACAGCCCAGATCGCGCCCGCGGCCAGGGCGATGAAACAGACCGCCGACCAAGCGATGCCGCGGATAACGACGCCCAAAAACGCCGGGTCGTCCAATTGCCCCGCAGCCCGGGCAAACGGCAGGAAGATGGTGGAAGCACGAGACGGCGCCATTGCAATGCGACCTTCTGGAAACGGCAACCGCCTTCTATCGCCGCCGTTTCCCCGGGCGAAGCGCGATCCGTCCGATCCCGCCATTTCCCGTGCGGCGATTTTGTCGCTTATGATCGCCCCAACCAACCCGCGCCAGCCCGGAGAACGCAGATGACCTACACCCCATCGCCCCATTTCACCCAAAACTGGGCACTCTCCAAGCCGTCGGCCACCGGCCGGCGCGGCATGGTCGTCTCCCAGGTCCGCAGCGCGGCAGAGGCCGGCGTCGCGATTCTCGACGCCGGGGGCAACGCCATCGACGCCGCGGTCGCCACTGCCCTGGCCCTCGCGGCGGTCGAGCCATGGAACTCCGGTCCAGGCGGTATTGGCTTCGCCTTGGTTCATCGCGCCGGCCAGTCCGTGGCCGAGGTCGTCGATTTCGGCCCCGTCGCGCCGCGGGCGCTGAACCCGTCCGCCTTCACACTGACCGGCCGCATGAAGCAAGACCTGTTCGCCTGGCCGGAGGTCGAGGGCGACGCCAACATTCACGGCCCGCTGTCCTTCGCGATTCCGTCCTCGACCGCCGGCTATGCCCATATGCATGCGACGTGGGGCAAGCTGCCGCTGGCAGAGATCATGGCCCCCGCCATCGCCCTGGCCAAACGCGGATTGCCGCAGGACTGGTTCACCACCCTGAAAGTAGGTTCATCCGCCTCTGTCCTGCGCCGCTATGCCGAAAGTGCGCGCATTTACCTGCCGGATGGCCTGCCGCCGGTGGCGCCCTACCAAGGTTCTCCCGGGTTTTTCCGCCTCGGCAACCTGGCTGACACGCTGGAGCATCTCAGCCGCGCCGGACTGCGCGATCAGTATGAGGGCGACATCGCCGCCGCCATCGTCGCGGACGTCAAGGATATGGGCGGCGTGCTGTCGGCTGACGACCTCGCGTCGTGTACCGCCCGCGTCCTTCCCGCCACGCAGTACAAGTGGCGCGGCCACACGCTTGAACTGGCCGGCGGCCTGACCGCCGCACCCACCATGATGCGGGTTCTGGACCAGATGGCGGCCGTCCCGGTCGGCGCCGCACCGGATGCCGCCTGGTACGTCGCACTCGGGCGCGCCATGAAACAGGCTTACACGGAGCGGCTGGAGGGCCTGGGGGATGCCGACCCGCTGGCGGCGGAAACCTGCACAACCCATCTGACCGTCATCGACCAGGACGGAACGATGGTGGCGATGACAACGACCCTGCTGTCGTCCATGGGCAGCCGCGTCGTCCTGCCGAAATCCGGCATCCTGATGAACAACGGCGTGATGTGGTTCGATCCGCGTCCGAACCAGCCGAACTCCATCGCCGGCGGCAAGCGCCCGCTGACCAACATGTCCCCGATCATACTGCGCGATGGCGACCGCCCTTGGTTCGCGGCCGGTGCCTCTGGCGGACGGCGGATTCTGGCCGCCGTCACCCAAATGCTGGCGTTCGTCACCGATTTTGGCATGACCCTGGATCAGGCAGCCCATTTTCCCCGGATCGACGTGTCCGACCCCGCCTATCTGTCCGCCGATCGCCGTCTGCCCACCGATGTGCTGGATGCCCTGATCGCCGACGGCCCAACCGAAATCGTGGAGCATGGGGTCATGCCGATCAATTTCGCCTGCCCGAACGTAATCGTATCGTATCCGGACGGAAACCGCGCCGGAGTCAGCGACGCGGCATCGCCGTGGTCGGCAGCCGTCGCGCAACAATAACGATACTATTACGAACTGATAAATATGGCGAATTCGTGGCGGAATTAACTTCACTTTCTCGTGCCATCCGCGCTGAGATGCACGAAATCGTGAGGGTTTCGCTAGATGTGTCGTATCGCAATGTTTGGGCTTACCTTCGGACTGGCGAGTGCTGTTGCCGCGGCACCGCCATCGTCCTCCGGCCAGTCGTCCCCACCGGCCGCCGCGAATCCGGTTGCTGGCTGTGCGAACTGGAGCAACCCGATCCCTCGATCCCCGGGTGGCGCGGCATCCGGCACCGTCGTGATCGGCTGCCTCCCGGGTCAGGAATCAGCCGTGCAACGCGATGGTCCGGACGGGAGACAGGCCGCTGAGCCAGACGAGGAAGAGCTGGGTGACGCGTATTGGCAAGGTTCGGCGGATACTCCCCGCAGCCCAAGCGAAGCTGTCACTCATTACAAAGCCGCCGCGACGCGCGGCAGCGCATCCGCCGCGCGCAAAGTCGCCATCGCTTATGCCAACGGCGAGGGCGTCGCACCGGACGATACCCAGATGCTGCGGTGGACCAGGATCGCCGCACACGCCGGTGACGCGGAAGCCGCCGGGATGCTGGGGTATGAGATCCTGATCGGAATCGACGGAACCTACGATCTGGTGGAAGCTGCCGCGTGGCTGACCCTGGCCAGCGAAAAAGCCCAATCCACCGGCTGGCGCGCCCGTGCGGCCGCCATCGCGCGGGAGGCCGAAAGCAAGCTGACCCGACCGGAGCAAGAAGCCCTGAACGCCCGTTTGGCCCGCTGGCGTGACGCCCCGAACGCAGAGTAGATCGGTATCAGGTCCGCCAGCCCATCATGCCGCCGCGCAGAACCGCGACCTTCGTCCTGCCGGCACGCCGCAGCATTTTCGCCGCCGAGGCGGATCGCAGGTCGGAATGACACACCAGCACCAGGTCTCGCGGTTCGGCGACCAGCTTGGCGATATGATTCGGGAACTGGTTCAATGGAATATTCCGTGCCGAAGCGATATGTCCAACCGGCCCGGAAAATTCACCCGGCCCCCTGACATCGACAATGACCGGCGGTGTCTTGCTTTTAAGCAACGCCGCCAGTTCGGCCGGTTCCAGCCAATCGTCCGGGTTGCTTGGCTTGCGCCCAAAAATCCTGGCCAACAGGTTCATCGTCCTATCCTTCCTGGAACCGGTTTCGCGTAATCCTTGTGTCGGGATAAGCTATCGCCTTCTGAAGATATAGCCTGGAAAGGTCCCGCCGATGGACTTCGCACTGACCGACGCGCAACAGCAAATCCGCGACGAGGTCCTGCGCCTGTGCGCCAGGTTCGACGATTCCTACTGGCTGGAACGCGAAAACACCGCGACGTTCCCGAATGCATTCTTCGACGCGATGGCCGCCGGCAACTGGCTTGGCATCGCGATGCCGGAGGAATACGGCGGCGCCGGGCTTGGCATTACCGAAGCGGCGATCCTGGCACAGGCCGTCGCTGAATCCGGCGCGGCCATGAGCGGGGCCAGCGCCATCCACATCAACATCTTCGGCCTCAACCCCGTCGTGGTTTACGGCACCCCCGAACAGAAGCTTCGGATGCTGCCCCCGCTGATCGAGGGCAAGGACAAATCCTGCTTCGGCGTCACCGAACCCAACGCGGGACTGAATACGACAGAGATCAGCACCCGCGCCGATCGGCACGGCGATCATTACCGGATCAACGGGACAAAGATCTGGACCTCGACCGCTCAGGTGGCGAACAAAATCCTGCTGCTGGCCCGCACCACGCCGCTGGATAAGGTGAAGCGCAAGTCGCAGGGCATGACGCTGTTCTACACCGATCTGGACAAGACCCACGCCGAGGTCCGCCTGATCCACAAGATGGGCCGTCACGCCGTCGATTCGAACATGGTGTTCTTCGAGGATATGCGTGTCCCGGTGGAAGACCGAATCGGCGAGGAAGGCGAAGGCTTCCGCGCCCTGCTGCACGGCCTGAACCCCGAACGTGTCCTGATCGCGGCCGAAGCCGTGGGCATCGGCCGGGCGGCGCTGAGAAAAGCCACGAGGTATGCCAAGGAACGAGTCGTGTTCGGTCGCCCCATCGGTCAGAACCAGGGAATCCAGCACCCTCTGGCCCGGAACTGGGCCGAATTGGAGGCCGCCGACCTGCTGACCTTCAAGGCCGCCTGGCTGTACGACAACGGCCGCGAGTGCGGCGCCGAGGCCAACGCCGCGAAATACCTGGCCGCCGAAGCCGGTTACCGGGCGGCCGAACAAGCGGTGCTGACCCATGGCGGTATGGGTTACGCGCAGGAATACCACGTCGAACGCCTGTTCCGGGAAAGCATGCTTCCCCGCATCGCCCCCGTCAGCCGCGAACTGATCCTGAGCTATCTGGCGGAGCGGGTACTCGATTTGCCAAAATCGTACTGAATAGTGAAGGATGCCTTTCCGCCGCTGTCCTCCTCGCCCTCCCTAAAGCCCGAACCGCCGCTAATCCACGCCCAGAACCGAACCCAGAGTGTCCCCGATGGGCCGGTTCAGCACTAGATCGGCGATCCCGTCCAACCCCGTCTGCTGTAAATTCAGGATAACCAGCGCGGCCCCGTTGCGCTTCGCCAACTCCGGAAATGCCGCCGCGGGATACACCACCAGGGACGACCCGATCGCAATGAACAGATCGGCCAGCAGGGTTTCACGCTCTGCCCGCCGCATCTCGTTCGCTGGCATCGACTGCCCGAACGAAACCGTCGCCGTCTTCACCCAACCGCCGCACGCACAATGCGGCACGATCCGATCCTGTTCGAAATCGACCCGCAACGCCTCGATATCGTAACGGGTGCCGCAGTCCAGGCAGTGCGCGTAGGTCGTGTTGCCATGCAGTTCGATGACCCGGTCATCCGGAATCCCGGAATCCTGATGCAAGCCGTCGATGTTCTGCGTAATCACCGAAGCGGCTTTTCCGCTTCGGATCAGTTCGGCCACCGCCCGATGTCCGCGATTGGGCGCGGCTTGCCGCAGTGTGGCCTCCATCGCGAATCGCCGCCGCCAGGTTTCCCGCCGAGCCTCGTCGGAGCGCATGAAGTCGGAGAAGTCGATGGGCTTCTGTGCCGTCCAGGTTCCGCCGGGACCGCGAAAATCCGGAATACCGGATTCCGTGCTGATCCCGGCGCCAGTGAACACCACGACCCGGTCGGCCGCTTCGATAAGTCCCGCGAACTCCCGAAGCTCCGGGTCCATCAAAACGGCTCCGGATAGTGCCCGGCGTAGAAGCTGATCGGCGGTTTCGCATCCGGATCGGTGATGACGTCGATCAGGGTTGGCGCACCCGACGCGAAAGCCGCATCCAACGCCGCGCCCACATCCTCGCCGCGCTCGATCCGAACGCCGTTCACCCCACATGCCCTGGCGATGGCGGCATGATCGACGGCCGCGAAGTCAACAGCATCGGTATGTTCCCCGAAAATCACGTCCTCGGCGTGTTTTTGGTATCCCAGGATACCATTGTTCAGCACCAGAACGGTAATCGGCAGGCGCAGCCGCCGCAACGTCTCCAGTTCCGCCCAGCTATGGGCGAAGCCACCGTCGCCGCACAGACAGACCACGCGCCGGCCGGGTGCCGCGAACTGCGCCCCGATCGCCATCGGCAGCCCCCAGCCCAGCCCGGCGATCCCGCGCGGAGTCAAAAACCGCTGTCCGGCCTTGCGGCTTTCCAGCCCGCCCACGATCCAGATCGAGGAATAGGACGCATCGGCGACCGCGATGTCCTCGGTGGTCATCCGCTTATCCAACTCCGCCATAAGCCGCTCCGGCCGCACCGGGCCGCCATCGCGGCTGCGAACCGAGGCAACCGTCCGCCGCCAGTCCGCGACCGCACCGGCGATCTCCGCCTCGACCGCCGACCGCGCTGTCTGCCGAACCCGCAGATCGCGGCGCTTCAAGGCGGTGGCCAGTGCCGCCAGCGTCAGTTTGGCGTCACCCAGCATGCGGACGGATTCGTAGTTTCGTCCGATTTCCATCGGATCGGTGTCCAGATGGACAAACGTCGCGGTGGGCGGGAACAGCTTCCAACTGTCAGTACCGTTCTGGTTGGTCCGGTTCCCCACCAGCAGCACGAGGTCGGAGCGCTCGATCAGTCCGCGCAGGCCGAAGCCGCGGGCACCGCGTCCCATGACGTAGCCGACGACCCCGATGCTCAGCGGATGCGCCTCATCGATCGTGCCCTTGCCCATCGTCGTTGTCGCGATCGGCAAATGGGCGATATCCCGCACCGCGGCCAGTTCCTCATACGCCCCCGACAAATGGACGCCGCCGCCGGCCACCACCACCGGGTTCCGGGCGCCGGCAATCAACTCCGCCACACGCTCGATCACAGCCGGATCGGCCTGTGTGCGATCCAGCGGATAGACTCCGAGAGAAGCCTTGCGCGGTGACGGCGGCGGCGCATCCTCGATCAGCAGGTCGGCGGGCACCAGGATCACCGCTGGCCCCGGCCGTCCGGAGGCCGCGGCGGTGAACGCCATATCCACGTAGTCTTCCAGCCGATCCGCCCGATCGATCCGCCGCACCCATTTCGCCACCGGGGCGAACATGTTCAGGTGGTCCAGTTCCTGGAACGCATTCTTGTCGGTCGTTGCCCGCGTCACCTCCTGCACCAGCGCCACGATGGGAATCGACGCCTTCAGCGCCTCGGCCAGCGGTGCCACCAGCAGCGTTGCCGCCGGTCCGTTCTGCGCTGTCACCACGCCGACCCGCCCTGAAATCCGGGCGTATCCGTCGGCCATGGCACCGCCGGCATTTTCCTGACGATAGGCCGCCTGTTTGATCCCCACATGCGGCGCCGCGAGGTGGAATGCGCTTGGCAGGCTTTGCCCGAACGCGACGGTAACGCCGTGGCGGGCAAATGCCTCGGCCAGACGAAGTGCGACATTGGTGTTGGTTGCCATTTGGGGTCTCCTCTGCCGCGACCGTACTGCGTCGCTTTCCGGACAGCAACGCATGTCGCCTGTTCGCCGGCTTTGAAACCGCCGCGCAAGCCGATACCCTGTGCCAAACAGGAGCTATCAGATGACCGAAAAGCGACAACTGCGCCTGGGCGCCTTCATGCGTCCGGTCAGCATCCACACCGCATGGTGGCGGTATCCCGGCGCCTATCCCGACGCCAACTTCAACTTTCGCCATATCGCACGGTTCGCGCAGACGCTGGAACGCGGCAAGTTCGATGCCTTCTTCATGGCCGACCATCTGGCCCTGCTGAACATGCCGATGAACGCCCTGAAGCGCAGCGCAACGACCACCTCGTTCGACCCGCTGACGCTGCTGCCTGCGCTTGCCGTCGTCACCGAACGGCTGGGTCTGATCGCCACCGCATCGACCACATTCAACGATCCGTACCATATCGCCCGCAAGTTCGCTTCGCTGGACCACATCAGCAACGGCCGAGCGGGCTGGAATCTGGTGACCACGTCGAACCCGGAAGCGGCGCTGAACTTTGGCCTGGACGAACACGTCGAGCACGGCGAACGCTACCTCCGGGCTCGGGAGTTCTACGACGTGGTCACCGGCCTGTGGGACAGTTGGGCCGACGATGCGTTCATCCGCGACGTGGAAAGCGGCATCTACTTCGATCCAGATCGCATGCACGTCCTGAACCACAAGGGGCCGCACTACTCGGTGCGCGGACCGCTGAACATCGCCCGCCCGGTCCAGGGCTGGCCGGTGATCGTTCAGGCCGGCGCGTCCGAGGCTGGCCGCCAGATCGCCGCCGAAACCGCCGAGATGGTGTTCGCCGCCGGCGGGCCGATGGCCGACGCCCAACGCTTCTATGCCGACGTCAAATCCCGCATGCAGGCGCTGGGGCGCGACCGGGACCACCTGAAAATCCTGCCCGGCGCGCTGGTCGTGGTCGGTGAAACCGCGGCCGAGGCGCAACAAAAACGCGACCTGTTGGACAGCCTTGTTCACCCCGACAGCGGCATCGGTTCGCTGTCCATCGCCCTGGGCTGCGACGCTTCGAAGTTCGACCTCGATGGCCCGTTGCCGGAGATCCCGGAGACCAACCAAAGCAAAAGCGGCCGCCAGCGGGTGATCGACCGGGCGCAGCGGGACAATCTGACGGTGCGGCAACTGGCGCAGATTGCCGGGGGATACGGCGGGCTGTCGTTCACCGGGACGCCGAAGACCATCGCCGATCAGATGGAGGAATGGCTGTTTTCCGACGCATGCGACGGCTTCAACATCATGTTCCCCTATGTTCCAGGCGGACTGGACGACTTCGTCGATATGGTGGTGCCGGAACTGCAGCGCCGCGGCCTGTTCCGCACCGAATACGAGGGGGCGACCCTACGGGAGAACCTGGGTTTGCCAAAACCCGCCAACCAGTTCTTTCCTGCCGGCTAGAAACGCCTTCAAGGACGACCGATCATGAACCATTCATTGGCCGCCTCCGGCCTGAACGCCGCCTGATGTCCGCCACGCCGCTTGCGGGCCTTCGGGTCCTGGAATTCAGCCACACCGTCATGGGGCCGACCGCCGGCCTGATCTTCGCCGAACTCGGCGCCGACGTGATCAAGGTGGAGCCGGCGCCGACAGGCGACCATACCCGCGGCCTCGGTGGCTTCGCCGCCGGGTTCTTCCCCGCCTTCAGCCGCAACAAGCGCAGCCTGGCGGTCGATCTGAAGCAGCCGGACGGGCAGGCGGTTATCCACCGTCTGGTTCCGACGGTCGATCTGGTGCTGGAGAATTACGGTCCCGGCACGATGGAACGCCTGGGCTGCGGATACGAACAACTCGCCCCGTTGAATCCGAGGCTGATCTACCTCGCCCTGAAAGGGTACTTGGCCGGCCCGTACGAACACCGTCCGGCTCTGGACGAGGTGGTCCAGTTCCAGACCGGCCTCGCGTTCATGACCGGCCCGGTCGGCCAGCCGCTGCGGGCCGGTGCGTCGGTCATCGACATACTGGGCGCGGTGTTCGGGGTCGTCGCCGCCCAGGCAGCGCTGCGGGAACGCGAGCAAACGGGCAAGGGTCAGCGGGTCGGCAGTGCGCTGTTCGAAAGCGCCGCCTTCCTGATGAGCACCCATATGGCCGGCATGGCCGCCACCGGCCTGGAAGCCCGTCCGATGCCCGCCCGCCGTGGCGCGTGGGCGATCTATGAGGTGTTCAAAACCGCCAATGACGGCCAGTTGTTCATCGGTGTGACATCTGACCAGCAATGGACGCGCTTCGTAGAGGAGTTCTCGCTTCAGGAACTGGCGGCCGACCCGCGCCTGGCCACCAACATCATGCGGCTGGCCGAACGGTCCTGGCTGATTCCGGCGTTGCAGGCCGTGATCGCGGATATCCCCCAGAGCGAGGTCGAGGCACGGTGTGAACGCGCGAACGTATCATGGGCACCGGTCGGCCAGCCCGGCGATCTGTTCACCGATCCGCATTTGCTGGCCACTGGCGGACTTTTGGATGTCTTCATCTCCCGCATCGGCGGCATCGAGGGCAAGAAGGTCGGGCTGCCCGCCTTACCGATCGAGTTCGGACCGGATCGGGACCGGCCGGGGATTCGCCTCCAGGCGCCAAGGATGGGGGAGCATTCGCGCGAAGTCCTGGCGGAAGCTGGCTACACCGAAGCGGAAATCGCCGGGCTGATCGGTACCGGCGCGGTGGTGGGCCCCGGCAGCTAAAGGTCTGTCGGGACATATCCGTTCGGCATTGTAGCGCTGAAAGTCCCTCGGCCGGGCGAAAGGCGCGACCGGCGATGCGATTGGCCTGTTTCCCCGAAAAGGTATCGATGGCTGAAAGATATCAACGGCCCCCGGGGACGCCGGGGGCCGTTCGCTTACTGGGTGATAGCCTGATAGGCCGCCAGACACGCCATATCAACGATCTGGCTGGACGACGCATCCATCGGCACGATCTGGACCGGCTTTTCCATCCCGATCAGCAGCGGCCCGATGGTGGTTCCTCCCCCCAGGTGATGCGCCAGACGCGCCGCGATATGGGCCGAGTGCAAACCCGGGACCACCAGCACATTGGCATCCCCCGTCAACCTACAGAACGGGTACAGCGCCCTGATCGACGGTTCCAGGGCCGCGTCCGGGCTCATTTCCCCGTCGTATTCGAAGTCCACGTGGCGCTGATCCAGAATGGCAACCGCGTCGCGCATCGGCACGGCGCGATCGTGCGGCGGATCGCCGAAGGTGGAGTGCGACAGCAGCGCGACCCTCGGCTCATGCCCCAAATGCCGGGCGGCGGCGGCGGCACCGATGACGATATCGGCGAGTTGGGCGGCGTCGGGGCGGAAGTTGACCAGCGAATCGGCCAGGAAAATCGTCTTGCCGCGCATGCCGACCAGCAGGGTCAGGCCGAATGCAATGCCGCCATTGGCGGGAGCGATCGCATGGCGGATGTCGTGCAGGCAGACCGATGCGGATCGGGTCAGGCCGGTGACCATGGCATCGGCATCGCCGGTCGCGACCATGCAGGCGGCGAAGACGTTGCGATCCTGGTTCACCATGCGCTGAACGTCGCGCTGAAGATGGCCCTGGCGTTGCAGACGCTTGTAAAGGAAATCGACGTATTTGGCGTTGCCGCCGGACAGGCGGGCGTTGTGGATCTCGATGCCCTCGATATCGCCGAGGCCGAGACCTGCCAGGGTGTTACGCACGCGATCCTCGCGCCCGATCAGGATCGGGGTGCCGTATCCGGCGTTGCGGAACGCGACGGCAGCGCGCACGACCTTCTGCTCCTCGCCCTCGGCGAACACCACCCGGCGGGGGTTTTCACGCACGGTTTCCATGGTGGCATCCAGCGCGTCGGCGGTGGGGTCGAGCCGGCCGGATAGACTGCGAGTATAACGGCGCAGATCCTCCAGCGGCTTGCGCGCGACGCCGGAATCCATGGCAGCCTTGGCGACGGCGGGTGGAATCCGGGCGATCAGGCGCGGGTCGAACGCGTTCGGGATGATATATTCCGGCCCGAAAGCGAGGCGCCGCCCGGCGGAGGCGGAGTGGACTTCGTCTGGCACGTCCTCGCGGGCCAGCTTTGCCAAGGCTTCGGCAGCGGCGATCTTCATCGTGTCGTTGATCGTGCTGGCGCGCACGTCCAGCGCGCCGCGGAAGATGTAGGGGAAGCCCAGGACGTTGTTGACCTGATTGGGGTAGTCGCTGCGGCCGGTGGCGATGATCGCGTGGGGACTGACGGCGCGGGCTTCCTCCGGGGTGATTTCCGGATCGGGGTTGGCCATGGCGAAGATGATCGGCTTGTCGGCCATGCTGGCGACCATCTCCCTGGTCAGCGCGCCCTTGACCGACAAGCCGATGAACACGTCGGTGCCGACCATCGCCTCCGTCAATGTGCGGGCCTTGGTATTGGCGGCGTGGGCGGATTTCCACTGGTTCATACCTTCGGTGCGGCCTTGATAGACCACGCCCTTGGTGTCGCACAGGATCACATGGTCGGGGCGCACACCCATGGCCTTCAGCAGTTCCACGCAGGCGATGGCCGCCGCGCCGGCGCCGTTGACCACCAGCTTGGTGGCCCGCAGTTCGCGCCCGGTCAGGTGGCAGGCATTGATCAGGCCGGCCGCGGTGACGATCGCGGTGCCATGCTGGTCGTCGTGGAACACCGGAATGTCCATCAGCTCCCGCAGGCGCTGCTCGATGACGAAACATTCCGGCGCCTTGATGTCTTCCAGGTTGATGCCGCCGAAGCCCGGACCGAGGAAGCGGACGGCGTTGACGAACTCCTCGACGTCCTCGGTGCCGACCTCGAGATCGATACCATCGACATCAGCGAAGCGTTTGAACAGGGCGACCTTGCCCTCCATCACCGGCTTGGACGCGACGGCGCCGAGGTTACCCAGGCCCAGGACAGCGGTGCCGTTGGAAATGACGGCGACCATGTTGCCCTTCGTCGTGTAGTCATAGGCCAGCGAGGGGTCGCGGGCGATGTGCAGGCAGGGTTCGGCGACGCCGGGCGAATAGGCCAGCGACAGGTCGCGTGCGGTGGTGATCGGCTTGCTGATCCGGGTTTCCAGCTTTCCGGGCCGGCCGCTGGCGTGCATGTGCAATGCTTCTTCCGCGGTCACCCGAGCGGTGCGTGTATCGATCGCGCCATCGGCCATGGCCGAATCCCCCTTTGTTTGTTGGTCAGTGCCCTGAAGGGGACTGCTGACCCTATCATGACCTTGGAGCCGCTCCGGCGAAAGGGGTGGTGTTGGGCATGGCGAAGGCAGGGTATTTCATGGCAGAAAGCAGACCATGAACACCCATTACGATGTGATCGTTGTCGGCGGCGGGCATGCGGGATGCGAAGCCGCCGCCGCCGCCGCCCGAACCGGGGCGAAGACCCTTTTGCTGACCCATTCGCTGGCGACGATCGGCGAGATGTCGTGCAACCCGTCGATCGGCGGAATCGGCAAAGGCCATCTTGTGCGGGAGATCGATGCGCTGGACGGGCTGATGGGCCGGGTCGCGGATGCCGCCGGTATCCATTTCAAGCTGCTGAACCGCAGCAAGGGGCCGGCGGTGCGCGGACCTCGGGCGCAGGCCGACCGGTCGTTGTACCGGCGGGCCATGCAAACGGCGCTGGAGGAGACGCCAAACCTGTCGATGCGGGCGGCCTCGGTGGAAGATATGGAAACGGATGCCGACGGCCGGATCTCGGCGGTGATCTGCGGCGGCGGCCAGCGGATCGGTTGCACGGCGGTGGTGCTGACGGCGGGCACGTTCCTGCGCGGGATCATCCATATCGGCGATCGCCAGACTCCGGCCGGACGGGTGGGGGAAGCACCGTCCGTTGGGCTGGCGCAGACCTTGGACCGGTTGGGCCTGCCGCTGGGGCGGCTGAAAACCGGCACGCCGCCGCGGCTGGACCGGCGCACGATCGACTGGGATGCCTTGCGGGCCGACCCTGGCGACGAGTCGCCGCAACCGTTCAGCACCATGACTAGACGCCTGCCGAACCGTCAGATCGAATGCCGCGTCACCGGTACCACCGAGGCGACGCATGCCGTTATTCGGGCGAATCTGCACAAGTCCGCGGTCTATTCCGGCCAGATCGCCGGACGGGGGCCGCGCTACTGCCCCTCGATCGAGGACAAGATCGTCCGCTTCGCCGACAAGGAGCGGCACAATATCTTCCTGGAGCCGGAAGGACTGGACGATGTCACCGTCTATCCGAACGGCATTTCCACCAGTCTGCCCGAGGACGTACAACAGGCAATCCTGGCAACCATCCCCGGCCTGCAACATGCCCGGATTATCCGTCCGGGCTATGCGGTCGAATACGACTATGTCGATCCACGGGCGCTGACGCGGGGACTGGAACTGCGGTCGATGCCGGGGCTGTTCCTGGCGGGGCAGATCAACGGGACGACGGGATACGAGGAAGCGGCGGCGCAAGGCCTGCTGGCGGGGCTGAATGCGTCCCGGTTGGCGGGCGGCCTGCAACCGGTGTGGCTGGACCGGACCGAATCCTATCTTGGCGTCATGGTCGATGACCTGACCACGCAAGGCGTGGCGGAGCCATATCGGATGTTCACCTCGCGAGCGGAATTCCGGCTGAGCCTGCGGGCGGACAATGCCGACCTGCGGCTGACGGACAAGGGTATCGGCTGGGGCTGCGTCGGGTCCGCCCGGGCCGCCGCATTC
>JAJZEV010000246.1:0-17706 GCA_021805665.1 Pseudomonadota bacterium | reverse complement strand
ATGGCGCAGTGGTTCGCGGCCAAGGCCGAACAGCCGGATGCGCTGCTGTTCTTTCGGATGGGGGATTTCTACGAACTGTTCTTCGCCGATGCGCAAGCCGCCGCCGCCGCGCTGGATATCGCCCTGTCCCACCGCGGCGAACATGCCGGGACGCCGATCCCGATGTGCGGCGTGCCGCATCATGCCGCCGAAATCTACCTCGCCCGGTTGATCCGCCGCGGCTTTCGGGTCGCCATCGTCGAGCAGATGGAGGACCCGAAAGCCCGCACCGGTAAACTGCCGATCAAGCGCGAAGTCGTGCGGGTCATCACGCCGGGCACGATCACCGAGGAATCGCTGCTGGAGGCCGGACGGCCCAACCTGCTGATGGCGCTGGCGTTCGGGCAGGACGGGTTGGGTGCGGCCTGGGTGGACGTCTCGACGGGCCTGTTTGAGACAACCGCGATTAAGCAGACCGAACTCACCGCGCTGTTGGGGCGGCTGGAGCCTGTGGAGATTTTGGCGCCGCCGACGCTCGATTTGGGGGATTGGGCGGCGAACCGCTCGCCGGAGACGGTGCCCTCGACCCCGCTGATCGCCCGGCGCCGGTTGGCGGAAACCTTCGGAACGGTCAGCCTGGATGCGTTCGGGACCTTCACCGATGGCGAGGCAGTGGCCGCTGCTATGGCAGTGGACTACATCCGCGGCACGCAGTCGGGTGCCCTGCCCCGGCTTGGCCGGCCGGAACCGCAAGGCCAGGCTGGTGCGCTGCTGATGGATGCGGCAACGCGGGCGAGTCTGGAAATCCTCCGTTCCCGCGATGGCGGTTCGCAGCACACTTTGTTCGCCTCGGTTCAGCGGACGTTGTCGGCGGCCGGGGCCAGATTGCTGGCGGCCTGGCTGTCGGCGCCGCTGACCGATCTTGCCGCGATCGCAGCGCGCCAGGATGCGTGGTCGTGGTGCGTGGCCAACCAGGACGCCACGGTTCGGCTGCGCGCGGTGCTGCGTTCGGCGCCCGATATGGCCCGGGCGTTGGGGCGGCTGTCATTGAACCGCGGTACGCCGCGCGATCTGGCCGCGATTCGGATCGGGTTGGACGCGGCGTTCGCGGTTGCCGCCATACTGGCCGGGCCGTTGCCCCCTGCCCTGGCAGACGCCCGAACGGCCATCCCGCTGGGGTTGGCGCTGGCCGACGACCTCGGGCGCGCCCTGGCCGATCCGGTGCCGGCCCGGCTGGACGATGGCGGGACGATCCGGACAGGGTTCGACGGCGAGTTGGACGCTCATCGCACCCTGCGCGACGAAAGCCGGCAGGTGATCGCGAAGCTGCAACTGGATTTCGCCCAGCGGTTCGGGGTTGCCAGCCTGAAGATCAAGCATCACGCCCAACTGGGTTACATCATTGAGGCGCCCTCCATCGCGGTCGAGAAGCTGCGAGGCTTTTCAGAGCTGACGTTGCGGCAGGGGATGGCGAACGGTGCGCGCTTCACGATTCCGGAACTATCGGAACTGGATCAGCGGATTCGCGAAGCGGCGGAACGGGCGAGCGTTCGGGAAAAGCTGATATTCGGCCATCTGGTCGCGAACGTCCTGGCGCACGCGGATGCGTTGGCGGCCTGTGCCGATGCGCTGGCCTTTCTGGACGCGACGCAGTCCGCGGCGAAACTGGCGGAGTCCGGCACCTGGGTGCGGCCGCTGCTGACCGGCGGCGAAGAGTTTCGGATCGAGGCCGGGCGGCACCCGGTGGTGGAAAGCGCGGTCGCCGGCCAGGCGGCGTTTGTCCCGAACCGATGCGATCTGTCGCCCGACCAGCGGGTGATGTTGCTGACCGGGCCGAATATGGCGGGTAAATCCACGTTCCTGCGGCAGAATGCGTTGTTTGTCGTGCTGGCACAGGCCGGGCTGCCGCTGCCGGCCGAAACGGCGGTGCTGGGGATCGTCGATCGGCTGTTCAGCCGGGTCGGCGCGGCGGACGACCTCGCCCGGGGGCGTTCCACCTTCATGGTGGAAATGACCGAGACAGCGGCGATCCTGCACCAGGCCGGGCCAAAATCGCTGGTCGTGGTGGATGAAATCGGGCGCGGCACCTCCACCCTGGACGGGTTGGCGATCGCCTGGGCGGTGCTGGAGGCTTTGCACACCGCGATACGCTGCCGCACCATTTTCGCCACACATTTCCACGAACTTGCCGAACTCGCGGATCGGCTGCCGAGGCTGAAGCCGCACACGATGCGGGTCAAGGAGTGGAAGGGAACGGTGGTTTTCCTGCACGAAGTGGCGGAGGGCGCGGCCGGACGATCCTGGGGTGTGCATGTGGCGGAACTGGCGGGCGTACCGGCGTCGGTGGTGAAACGGGCGGCGTCGCTGATGGCCGCGATGGAAAAGCATGGCGGCCCGCTGGGTAAGTCGGCCAGTGTTCAGGCCCTGCCATTATTCGCGGCAGCAGCCCCGGTGGAACCGGAGGAGACGGAATCGGATGAACCCGCCCCGATTTATGAGGCATTGAACACGATGAATCCGGATAACATGTCGCCGAAACAGGCTTTGGATGCGTTATATCGGCTAAAGGCGCTTCTTCCGGGTTGCGCGGGCGGGGCCACATAGTACCATAAAACCAATGTTAACTCCCATCCCCCTGCCGCGTGCCCCAGAAGCCGCGGCCTCTCTGCTCTCGGACGCCCTTGCCGGGATCGCCGAGGCAAACGGCGCGGTTTCGCGGGAGGCCGCGGTCGGCGCTTTCCGGCGGCATCTGGCGCGAATCCAATCCTATGTGCAGCATGCTTTCGAGCAGGAGCAGATTACCGGCCTGCAGGCTGCCCGGCTGCTGGGCGCATTGATCGACGGCGTGGTTTCGGCCCTGTTCGAGCACACAACCACCAAGGCCGATCTGGGCCCGGTCGAAAATCTGAGTATCGCCGCAACGGGCGGGTATGGACGCGGTGTATTGGCGCCGTTCAGCGACATCGACCTGCTGTTCCTGACCGCGGAGGATCCCGCGCCGGAAACCCTGCGGGTTGTGGAGTACATGCTGTACTTCCTGTGGGACCTTGGGTTGAAGGTCGGGCACGCGACGCGGTCGATCAACGATTGCCTGGTCGAAGGCGGCAAGGATACCACGATCCGCACGGCATTGCTGGATGCCCGGTTTCTGACCGGCAACAAGGCGCTGTTCGGGGATTTCCACCGTCGGTTCCGGGCGGCGTGCAAGGAAGCTGGTGCAGCCGACTATATCGTCGCCAAGCAGACCGAACGGGCAGTACGGCACCGCCGCTATGGCGACAGCCCGTTCGTGGTCGAACCCAACGTCAAGGAAGGCCGCGGCGGGCTGCGCGATCTTCAGACCCTGTACTGGATCGCGCGGTATGTGTTCGATACCCAAACGATGGGCGAACTGGCCGATCTGGGGGGGATTCTGACACAGCAGGAGGCTCGCCACGGGCGCCGGGCGTGGGAGTTTCTGTGGACCGTCAGATTCCATTTGCATTACGTGGCCGGACGCGCGGAAGAGCGGCTGACATTCGACCTGCAGCCCGTTGTCGGCGCCCGGATGGGCTATACGCGCCACGGCCGGCAGGATGGCGTCGAGCGGTTCATGCGCCACTATTTCCTGACGGCGCGGGAAATCGCACGCCTGACACGGGTTCTGGAACCGGCGATCCTCCGCTCCGCCCTCGGGCCGCCGGCGATCGAAGCAGAAACTGACGACGCCTTGCTTGCGGCCGGATTCGTGTTAGCCGAAGGGCAGTTGATGCCGGTCGCCGGACGCGATTTCGATGCCGAGCCGATCCAAATGCTGCGGATTTTGCAGGTGGCGCGGGATCGCGACTTGGATCTGCATCCGCTGGCGATTCGCTCGTTCATCCAGAACGAACGGCGGGCGGTTTCACTGCGCGGGGACCCGAAGGCCGCGAGCGTGTTCATGGACCTGCTGTGCGGCAAGGAACCGGATCGTCATCATCCGGGCGGACGGCACCCGGATGGGGCGAAGTGGCTGAGTATCCTGAACGAAACGGGATTTTTCGGGCGATACCTGCCGGACTGGGCGCGCATCGTCGGGCAAATGCAGTTCGACACATACCACATTTTCACCGTGGACGAGCACACCATCGAAGCGGTTCGCATATTGAACACGCTGGAGCGTGGGGAACTGGCGGACGTAGCACCCATTGCGTCGGAACTGGTGGATAACGTGCAGTCGCGGAGGTCACTGTATCTGGCCATGCTGCTGCATGACATCGCCAAGGGCCGTGGCGGAGATCACTCCGCGCTTGGCGCCGAGGTAGCGCTGGAAGTCGGCCCGGCCCTGGGTCTGACGGACGAGGAGACCGAGACGGTTTCCTGGCTGGTGTTACATCACCTGCTGATGAGTGCGACGGCGTTCAAGCGCGATATCGACGATCCCAAAACGATTCTGGACCTGGCCGATACGATCCAGTCGCCGGAACGTCTGCGGTTGCTGCTGATTCTGACCGTGGCCGACATGCGGGCGGTGTCCAGCAAGGTCTGGAACGGCTGGAAGGCGACGTTGCTGCGGGAACTGTACTCCCGCGTGGCGGAGGTTCTGGCTGGCGGATTGGCGACCACCGAACGCGACGTCCGGGTTGCCCGGGCCAAGCAGGCCGCGGGGATGTTGCTGGCGGATTGGGAGCCGGAGCAGATCCAGCATTATGCCGAACTGGGATATCCGGGATACTGGCTGTCGTTCGATCCGGAAACGCACGCGCGTCATGCGCGTTTGATCCGGGACGCGGACGACCGAAAGTCTCCGCTGGTCGTGGACACCCAGCCTCTGCCGGCCCGCGCCGTGACGGAAGTGACGGTGTATTGCGCCGATCATGCCGGCCTGTTCAGCAAGATATCGGGGGCGTTGGCGATTGCCGGCGCGTCGATCGTGGATGCACGTATCCATACGATGACCAACGGCATGGCATTGGACACGTTCTGGATTCAGGATACCGCCGGGGGCACCTTCGACGCGCCGCATCGGCTCGCCCGGTTGTCTGTCCTGATCGAGCAGGCCCTGTCGGGCCGGCTGCGCATCTCCAGCGAAATTCGGCGGGTTTCGAAAATATTGCTCGGGCGGCGGATGCAGGCGATCCATGTCCCGCCGCGGGTTGTGATCGACAACCGAGCGTCGAATACTTACACGGTGCTGGAGGTAAATGGGCGGGACCGGCCGGGATTGCTGCACGATGTAACCGCGGCGATCAGCGAACAGGGTCTGCAGATCGGGTCGGCACATGTGACGACCTATGGCGTAAGGGCCGTGGACGTATTCTACGTCAAGGATGTTTTCGGTCTGAAAGTCGAAAACGAGCGCAAGCTGCGACAACTGCGGGAAGCGCTGCTGGTAGCCCTGCAAAATCCGGACGACGTGGCGCCTCCGGCCGATGTTCCGCCGGTTCGCAAGCTGAAACGCGCGGTCGCCCGATAACCGCACGCGTTCCTGATTAGACAAGGTGCTGGCGTTCGGCTGCCTTTGCCCGGTTGAATATCGGCAAGGGACGTCCGGAACGTGCGATCGATTGGAAATGACAGGCCGAACAAGCCACTGAGCGGTGCTTTACTCGCTGTGTTGCTCGGGTTTTCGCCCGCCGGCGCATATTCTGCACAGTGGTCCCGATCCGAACCGAACAGATTTAGCCCGCCGGTGACGCCGGCCTGCGTGTCTTCTCCGTTTGGCCCTCGTATTCTGCCGAACCGGCCGCAGGCGGGGACATTCCACGAAGGTATCGACTTGCCCGCGCCGATCGGCAGCCCCGTGACCGCCGTTGGGCCGGGCACGGTTATCCGCATCCAGCACAACGGCATCGGCGGTCTGGAGATGCTGGTCCAGCACGCAGGCTTCATCGGGGTTTACAGCCATCTTGGACTGATCGCGCCATTGTTCGCGGAAGGCCGAAAAACCATCGATGGCGGCGAACGGATCGGCACCGTGGGCCACACCGGCCTCACTTTCGGTCCGCATCTCTATTTCGGCATGATCGTCAACGGACGTCCCGTCGATCCGGTGCCCTACTTGAAGGTCGCGTCGTGCGGGGCGGATAACGTGGCTTCCGGCGACAAGCGCATCAAGGCGACCCGGGTCTTCACACGGGACTGATGCGGGATCAAGCGGCGACGACCGACAGACCGGATGGCCGCCGATCGGATTGCCACTGAATGGTCCCGGCCTTTCCGCATGTGGGGCATTTCGGCTGCCATGCGGCAACGCCGGCATGGCAACTGGTGCATTGCCAGCCGGATGGCCGCCGATCGGATTGCCACTGAATGGTCCCAGCCTTTCCGCATGTGGGGCATTTCGGCTGCCATGCGGCAACGCCGGCATGGCAACTGGTGCATTGCCAGTGCGGATCCGGATCGGCCGCCGCGGCCTGCCGCAAAGCCTCGCGCTGGGCAAGACGGCCCGCTTCGGTATCGCCGCGCTCCTGCTCCTCGAGTTCGGCCAGGATCGACGAGAGCCGGCGTTGTCGGACGCCATCGGCCTGAGCGGCCTCCAGTTGATGGCGGGCTTCGCCGGTCAGGCCCGCATCCAGTGCGGTGCGCGCCAGCAGGATGCGGCTTTCGGGATTGGCCGCGTTGGTGGCGGCCAGACGTTTGGCGGCTTGCGCCCGGGCCAGCGGATCGGTTAGCGGCGCGAGGGCGAATGCAGCGAGGTCCGGATGCGGCGAGCGCTTCCACGCTTCCAGAACGCAGGCCTGTGCGCGCTTTTCGGACCCCGCTGCCCGCAGGCGGGTTGCGTAAGCCAGTACGCCCGGCACAAAGTCAGGGGCCTGCTTCCATGCCTGTTTGGCGAAAGCCAGCGCGCGGGCCGGATCCGGTTCGGCATCGGCTGCGGCGACGTAATATGTCGGGCGGTTCGGGTCGGGACCGGTCAGTTCCAGAGCCTCGGCCCAGTTGCCGGTTTGCAGGGCCAGTTCGGCGCGTTGCTGGCGCAGCCATGCGGTCCCTGGATGGGCGGCTTCGGCCTGCCTGGCCAGCATTAACGCCTCGGTCCAGTCTTTCCGATCGACTGCCTGCCGCAACAGCCCGCGAAACCCCAGGAAACTGGCGCCCGCTTGATTGGTCAGCGCGCGGAACGCTTCCTCGGCTTCGTCTTCGCGCCCGGCCAGCCGGCCGGCCTCGGCGGTCAGCAGCAGGGTTTGCGGCGACTCGCCCAGCAGCTTTCGGGCTTGGCGGGCTTCCTTGCGGGCCGGACCTTGCTCGCCGGCAGCAAGGGCGACGAGCACGCGGGTAACCGCACGCTCCCCGGCCTCGGCGCGATGGCGTCTGCGCCAAGTGACACCGATCCGCGGGATATTCCAAAGTCCGCGCAGCAGGCCCAGCAGCACCAGAATGGCAACGACCAGCACGGCCACCGCAAGAATGGCAACCGGGGTGGACGTTTCGATGGTGAAGGACCCGATCGACGCGACCACCTGCCCGGGGATACCGGCCAGCAACCATGCGACCGCCACGATAACCGAGGCGGCGACAAGGAAAAGAATGACCTTCGCCATCAGGCTTTGTCTGCCATCTGATCGAGCGCCGATCTGGCAGCCAATAACGCCTTCGCATCCGCCATCCATTGCGCCATTGCCTCGGCGGGCTGGCCCTCCAGGGTTTCGACGGCTGTCACAGCGCCTTGCAGATCACCAAGATCGAGGGCGGATCGCGCCCGGCCCAAGGCGACGGCGACGGGGCTGCCCACCACGATGTCATCGCCGCGTTTGATGGTGATCAGGCTTTCGGCACGTTGCAGGACACGATCCACCAGCGGAATACCAGCCGCGTCCGGCTGTTTCGACGCCAGGGCGGCCTGCTCCGCCGGGACGAAGCGAAGGCGCAGTGCCGCCTCGGTCGGCGGGGCACTGTCGGCGAAGCGGGCCAGGGCTTCTGGTGCACCGGGAATGTCGCCGACAGGCCGGCCGGATTGCAGCGCGAAGGAAGCTTCTTGCAGGCGTGCGATGCGGTTCAAGCGTTTGGCCACGGTTTCGATTGCGCCGGCGTTGGCTTCCAGCGCAGCGACGCGTGTCGCCAGATCGTCGATCTTCTGGCTGGTCGCGTCGATGCCGGTCTGGCTGCGGCCCGACAGCGATTCGATCCGGCCGGACAGGGTATCCAGACGACTGGCCAGTTGGGTTTGGTCGGCGGCGCGGCCATCGAGGGCATCGACACGGGCGATGAGTTGGCCAAAATCAGGCGCGGGGTGCTTTTCGATTCGGCGGAGGCGGGCATCCAAATCGGCGATCTGCTGGTTGGCGGCCCGCAGCGCCGGGGGATCGGCATCGATGTCGCGACGGGCGCCGGGGAACTGCCATACATAGACAATCGCGATCGCCAGGACGATGAAGCCGAGGCCGTACAGCCACGGCAACACGTCGGGTTGCCGGCGCCGTGGCGGGGCCGCGGCGGGGCCTTGCGCCTCCTCGGGCGGTGGCAAAAGCGTCTGTTCGGTCATTGCAGCAGCACCAGCATCGCATCCTGGTTGGGCTTCGCGGCGACGCGAATGCGACGCCAAGGAAGGGGCCTTAATGCCACGGCTGCCCGTTCGCTGATAGACACCGCTTCGACATCGCGGATCGCCTCAACCAGCCCGGCAGCGCGAAGCAGATGCGCGAAGTGGCGCGATGTCTCACCGGAGAAAAACATCGCATGGGTCAACTGGCCCCGGCTCAACGCCAGGGCGGCGGCTTCCGGCAAACAGGAAGCCCCCAGCGCGCGGTAGGCGACACGGCGAACGACTCGGAAGCCGTGTTCGCGGAGGATAGCGGTCAGTTCGCCGCCCTGCCCTTCCGCCACCGGCAGGAACAAAGGGCCGGCGGCCGGGGACAGGGTGCTGGCTACCAGTCCGGCGAGAGCCCGCGCATCGCCATCGGCGTTGGAAACCAGGGTGAAGCCGGCCTCGCCAGCTTCGGCGGCGGTTGCCGACCCGACCGCGAACACCGGGCGGTTATATAAGGATGGCGGGCAGGCCGCGACGGCATTGCGGCTGGTCAGCAGGGTGGCAGCGATATGCGGCGGGACCCGCAAGGCCCGGGGAACGATCGTCAGAACCGGCGACACGACCGGCAACAGGCCAAGCGCTTCCAGCCGAAGCGCGGTTTGGCTTGCGCCGGGCTGGGGTCTGGTGATCAAAACGCGCTGCAAAAGGTCGCCCTTGCCAAAGAGCCTCCAGTCGATGATGTGTGTCGAACGGACTGCGTCGATATCCCGGTTCCCGATACGCCGCCACTTGGTAAGTTGAGAGTTTGCCGACGCCCCCGCAAGGGATCGGCGGGAAAGGTGCGATGAAACCGGTTCTGGGTATCGAGACGTCATGCGACGAAACGGCTGCCGCGGTGGTCGATGGCGACGGGCGGATTCTGGCCGAGGCGGTGCTGACCCAACTGGCCGAACATGCGCCGTTCGGCGGCGTTGTTCCGGAAATCGCGGCGCGAACGCATCTTCGGTATCTGTCCCGGCAGGTCTCTCAAACCATGGCGAACGCGCGGCTCGGTTTCGCGGATTTGGGCGGCGTGGCGGCAACTTCGGGACCGGGGTTGATCGGTGGATTGATCGTCGGCTGCCAGTTCGCCAAGGGGATCGCCCTCGCCCACGATCTTCCGTTTGTCGCGGTCAACCACCTGGAAGCGCATGCCTTGACCGCTCGGTTGCCGGGACTGGTGGCAGGCGGGGCGCCGTTTCCCTATCTGTTGTTCCTGTTGTCGGGCGGACATTCGCAGTGCATCGCGGTGATGGGGGTCGGTCATCATGTCCGCCTGGGCGGCACGGTGGATGATGCGGCGGGTGAGGCCTTCGATAAGGTCGCGAAGCTGCTGCGACTGGATTGGCCCGGCGGCCCGGCGTTGGAGAAAATCGCCAGGGACGGCGATCCGTCGCGGTATCCGCTGCCCCGCCCGATGATGCGGCGGGACGGATGCGATCTGAGTTTTTCAGGGCTGAAAACGGCGGTGGCGCAAACCGTGGCGAAGATCGGGCCGGCGCTGTCGCGGCAGCAGCGGGCCGATATCGCCGCCAGCTTTCAGCAGGCCGTGGTCGATGTGCTGGCCGACCGGGCCGGCCATGCCATGGACATGATACGGGTTCGGGAGCCGGCAGCGCATTTACTGGTGGTCGCCGGCGGTGTCGCGTCGAACGAAGCGGTGCGGGCCGGGCTGGCGGTGGCTGCGGCAAAGCGCGGGTTCGTGTTGGCCGCTCCGCCGATCAGGTTGTGTTCGGACAATGCGGTCATGATTGCCTGGGCGGGAATCGAGCGGCTGAAGCGCGGGTGGCGCGACGGAATGGAGGCCACTGCCCGGCCGCGATGGCCGCTGGATACGCTGGAGGCGGTGCCAGGATGAATTACCGCCACGCCTACCATGCCGGGAACTTCGCCGACTGCTTCAAACACGCGTTGTTGTTGGCACTGTTGGACTCGTTCGCGCGCAAGGCGGCGCCGTATTTCGTGCTGGATACCCATGCGGGCGCGGGCGGATACGATCTGGATGCCGATGCGGCGCAGCGGACGGGCGAGGCAGACGGCGGCATACGGCGGTTGATTCGCTCCGCCGATCCCGAATTGGCCCGCTATCTTGGGCTGGTGCGCGAACTGGGGCTCTATCCAGGGTCTCCGGCGCTGATCCGAGCAGCGTTGCGGGAGAACGACCGTTTGGCGTGCTGCGAGTTGCATCCCGAGGACGCGGCCACGTTGCGCAGGCGGTTTCGTCGCGATCCGCGGGTAGAGGTGCATGAGCGGTCCGGCTGGGAGGCATTGACTGGACTTCTGCCGCCCGGGGAAAGGCGCGGGCTGGTATTCATCGATCCGCCGTTCGAGGCCAGGGACGAGTTTCAGACGCTCGCTGAAGGGCTGGTTCGGGGTCATGCACGGTTTGGCACTGGCGTGTTCGCGGCCTGGTATCCGATCAAGCAGATGGCGGCGGTTCGGGGATTTCATGCCGATCTCCGCTCGTCGGGTCTGCGCGATATCGTCGCGGTGGAACTGCATTTGCGGGATGTCACCGATCCGGATCGGCTGAACGGGTGTGGCCTGGCGGTGATCGCCCCGCCTTACCGGTTCGAGGAGCAGGCGGAGTCGATCGCCCATGCCGTGTTAGCAGGGGTCGGAGACGGCGAGACTGGAGCGGGCACGCACGTGCTGAGGTTGGCCGATGAGTAGGATCGTCGTCGTTGGGGCCGGCGCCTGGGGCACCGCGCTGGCGGTTCAGGCAGTTCGGGCGGGGCATCGTACCACGCTCGTCGCGCGCACCGAGGCTGCCGCATCGGCCATCCGAACGGCGGGAGAAAGTCCTCGGTTGCCCGGGATCCGGCTGCCGGACCCGATCGAGGTGCGCGGCGACATTCCAGAAGCCGATCTGCTGCTTTGGGTGGTTCCGACGCAGCATCTGCGAACCTCGCTCGGCCGGCTGACACGAACCGGCGGCGATGTGCTGGTGTGCGCCAAAGGCGTCGAAACAGGGACGAATCTTCTGCCGTTGGAGGTGGTTGCGTCTGTTCTCCCTGCCCTGTCCACCGGCATTTTGACCGGCCCGAATTTTGCGGGCGAGGTCGCGCGGGGGCTGCCGGCGGCCGCCGTTGTAGCCAGCGCCGATGCCGACTTGCGCGAGCGGGTTCAGACGCTGCTGGGAACACCGGCGTTTCGGCTGTACGGCAATGACGATCCGGTCGGGGCACAGCTTGGGGGCGCGGCGAAGAATGTCATCGCGATCGCGGCCGGCGCCGTCATGGGGGCGGGATTGGGTGAGAACGCCCGGGCGGCGCTCGTCACGCGGGGATTGAGCGAACTGCGCCGGCTGGCAGTGGCATTGGGCGGCCAGGCGGAGACGGTCATGGGCCTGTCCGGACTGGGCGATTTGTTGCTGACCTGCACGGGACCATCCAGCCGGAATTTCAGTCTGGGGTTAGCGTTGGGGCGCGGGGAACGTCTCGACGACATCCTTGCCAGCCGGTCGGCGGTGACCGAGGGCGTTTCCACGGCCGCGGCGGTGGTGGCCCGCGCCGGGGATGTGGAGTTACCGATCTGCCGAGCGGTGGCGGAACTGGTGGCGGGGGTGCGGACGCTGGATCAGGCGATCGAGCACCTGCTGTCTCGCCCGCAACGGGACGAGTAAGGGCACCATGCTGAAAGGGATACTGACGGTCGGCGGGTGGACGCTGATCAGCCGCGTCCTGGGTTTCGCTCGGGATATGTTGATCGCGGCGTTTATCGGGACAGGGCCGATCGCCGATGCGTTCTTCGTGGCGCTGAAGCTGCCGAACCTGTTCCGGAGGCTGTTTGGCGAGGGAGCGTTCAACGCGGCCTTTATCCCGGCATTTTCAGGATTGTTGCAGTCGGAAGGGACGGCAGCAGCGAAGCAGTTCGCGCAAGAGGCATTTGCGGTCATGGCGTTCTGGCTGGGGATCATGACGATCCTTGGCGAGATTTTCATGCCCGGTCTGATGGTGGTTCTGGCGCCGGGTTTCGCGGAGAACCCTGCCAAGTTCGCGCTGGCGGTCAGTCTGTCCCGGATCACGTTCCCCTATCTGGTGCTGATCTGCCTCGCGGCGCTGGTTTCGGGGGTGCTGAACGGGTTGGAAAAGTTCACCGCGGCGTCCGCTTCCTATGTGCTGTTCAATATCGTTTCGATTGCTTGCATGATCTGGTTGACGCCGTATGTCCCGACCGTGGGTCATGCGCTGTCTTGGGGTGTGACGATCTCCGGCGTGGCGCAGCTTGGGGTGCTGATGGTGGCTGTGCGGCGGGGCGGTATGCCGCTGCGGATTCCACGCCCGCGGATGACTCCGCAAATGCGGCTGTTGATGCGGCGGATGGCGCCCGGGCTGGTTGGGGCGGGGGTGACGCAACTGAACCTTGCGGTGGATGTCATCATCGCGAGCCTTTTGCCGGCGGGCACCGTGTCGGTGTTGTATTTCGCGGATCGGGTGCAACAGTTGCCGCTGGGGGTTATCGGAACGGCGGTCGGGACGGCGCTGCTGCCGATGCTGTCGCGGCAGGTGCGGGCGGGCGAGGCGGGTGCGTCGATCGGCACGTTGAACCGGGCGGTCGAGTATGGGCTGTTTCTGACCTTGCCGGCGGCGCTGGCCTTGGTGGTGTGCGGTTATCCGATCATGCTGACGCTGTTCGGGCGCGGTGCGTTCGATCTGCACAGCGTGCTGCTGTCCTCGCAATCGCTGGCCGCCTATGCGCTGGGGTTGCCCGCCTTTGTCGTGGTGAAGGTGCTCGCGCCGGCATTCTTCGCCCGGGGCGATACGAGTATGCCGGTGAAAATCGGCGTTGGCAGCGTAGTGCTGAACCTGGTGCTGAATTTGGCTTTCATGGTGCCGCTGGGCCATATCGGGCCGGCACTGGCGACCAGTCTGGCGGCGATCTGCAATGTCGGGGGGCTGGGTTTCGTGCTGCTGCGGCGCGGGCATTTTGTCCCGGATCGTCAGCTTATCCGGCGCTGCCTTGGCATGGCCGGCGCATCGGCGGTCATGGCTGGCGTGCTGTGGGGGGCGCAGAGCGTACTGTTCCAGAACCCGGCGCATGGATGGTTCAGGATGGCGTCGCTGGCTGGGCTGGTGGGTTCCGGCATGGTCGCTTATGCCGTCGCGGCGTCGGTCCTGGGCGCCTACGATTTACGGGATGTCCGTCGCATGATGTCGCGCCGTCGCTTGCGCGCGGACAGCGGATCGGCCATCACTCCGGCCCCAACCACAGAGACTTAATCGGTATGCAACGCGTCTTTTCAGGCATTCAGCCGTCCGGCATTCCCACACTGGGCAACTACCTTGGGGCCATCCGTAACTGGGTTCGGCTGCAGGACGACCATGAGTGCCTGTGGTGCGTGGTCGATCTGCACGCCATCACGGTCTGGCAGGACCCGGCCGCGCTGCGTCGCCAGTCGCTGGAGATGTCGGCCGTGCTGCTGGCCTGCGGGGTCGATCCGGCGAAGCACATCCTGTTCCTGCAGTCCGGCGTGCGGGCACACGCTCAGCTTGCCTGGATCTTCAATTGCGTGGCCCGTCTGGGTTGGCTGAACCGGATGACGCAGTTCAAGGACAAGGCCGGAAAGGACCGGGAGAATGCCTCGTCCGGACTGTATGTCTATCCGAACCTGATGGCGGCGGACATTCATGCCTATCATGCGACGCGGGTGCCGGTCGGGGACGATCAGCGCCAGCACCTGGAGTTGGCGAACGATATCGCACAGAAGTTCAACCACGATTATGGCGTCGATTTCTTTCCGAATATCGAGCCGGTGATCCTCGGGCCGGCCGCGCGGGTCATGAGCCTGCGGGACGGCACCAGGAAGATGTCGAAGTCCGATCCGTCCGATCAAAGCCGGATCAACCTGAACGACGATGCGGACACGATCGCGCTGAAAATTCGCCGGGCGAAGACCGATCCGATGCCGTTGCCGTCGGATGTGGAGGAACTGGCGGATCGCCCGGAGGCCCGGAACCTTGTCGGCATTTACGCGGCGCTGACGGATACCGATCATGCCGCGGTACTGCGGGAGCACGGCGGTCAGGGGTTTGGGCCGTTCAAGAGCACGCTGACCGACCTGTTGGTGGAGAAGTTGGCCCCGATCTCCGCCCGCACCAACGAGATACTGAGCGACGAGCGCGGGTTGATCGACGTGCTGCGGTCGGGGGCCGAACGGGCCGCGGCGATCGCCGAACCTATTGTCGCGGAGGCTGAGCGGCTGGTGGGATTCGTGGGGTTGGCCGGCAGGTAGGATTGGCAGCGGCGAAACCCCGCGCTTTTGATCCAGACATACCGGCGGCGCGTGATTCCCAACGGGCGTTTCGCTTATACGACGCTCGTCAGCCCTCCATCGACGTAAACGATCTGGCCGTTGACGAAATTGGAGGCATCCGACGCCAGGAAAATCGCCGCGCCGGCCAGTTCCTCCACCCGGCCCCAGCGGCCGGCCGGGGTGCGCTTGCACAGCCAGTCGGAGAATGCCGGATCGGCGACCAGCGCCGCGGTCAGTTCTGTTTCAAAATAACCTGGTCCGATTCCATTGACCTGAAGGCCATGCCTGGCCCAGTCGGCGCACATGCCCTTGGTCAGCATTTTTACCGCGCCCTTGCTCGCGGCGTACGGGGCGATACTTGGGCGGCCGAGTTCGCTCTGCACCGAACAGATATTGATGATCTTGCCGCGTTTGCGCCCGATCATGCCGCGCGCTACGGCTTGGGCGACATAGAACACGCTGTCCAAATTGGTCCGCATCAGTTCGTGCCATGTGGCTTCGGGAAAATCCTCCAGCGGCGCGCGGCGCTGGATGCCGGCATTGTTGACCAGGATGTCCAGCGGTCCCTGCTGCTCCTGCGCGGCGATCGCGTCGCCAACCGCCGCGCGATCGGTCACGTCGAAGGCGGCGGTGACCACCGCGATCCCCTCGTTGCGCAACACCGCGGCGGAGGCATTCAGCTTGTCGGCGTCCCGTCCGTTCAGGATGACCGCCGCGCCGGCACTGCCCAACGCCCGCGCCAACGCGAATCCAATCCCCTGGCTTGAACCGGTGATCAGCGCTCGGCGCCCGGTCAGATCGAACAATGTCACGCGGTGTTTCCCCCAAGGATCGGTCTGGACCCGGCCCGGACCCGGGGCTAATCCTACCCGCCCGCGGATAAACCGCCAACCATGAGGACGCCGCCATGCGTGCCGCCGTTATCCATGCCCCGCACGATCTGCGCATCGACGACATCGCCGACCAGCCGATGGGGCCGAACGACGTGCGGGTCCGGGTCGGGGCCGGCGGAATCTGCGGCTCCGACCTGCACTATTATCATCACGGCGGCTTCGGCACCGTCCGCATCCAGACGCCGATGGTGCTGGGGCACGAGATTGCCGGCACCGTCCTGGCGTGCGGTTCGGCGGTGGGCGGCGTTCGGCCCGGCGACAAGGTCGCGGTCAATCCCAGCCTGCCGTGCGGGGTCTGCCGTTATTGCCTGGAGGGTTTGCCAAACCACTGCCTGGACATGCGCTTCTACGGGAGTGCGATGCGCAATCCGCATGTACATGGCGGTTTTCGCGACGAACTGGTCTGCACCGAGGGCCAGGCCGTCGTGCTGCCGCCCGGCGTCAGCCTGACTGAGGCCGCGTTCGCCGAACCGCTGTCGGTTTGCCTGCATGCCGCCAGCCAGGCCGGGCCGCTATTGGGAAAGCGGGTTCTGGTAACCGGCACCGGCCCGATCGGCGCTCTGCTGATCATGGTGGCCCGTCAGGCCGGCGCGCGGGAGATCGTGGCAACGGACCTGTTGGACCAGCCGCTGGCCAAGGCGCGGGAGGTTGGGGCCGATCGGACTATCAACACCCGCACCGAAGCCGACGGGCTGACACGGTACGGCGCAGACAAAGGCTATTTCGACACGGTGTTCGAGGCTTCGGGCGCCGCCCCCGCGCTGGCAGGCGCGTTGGCCGCCGCACGCCCGGGTGCCACCTTGGTTCAAGTCGGGATTGGCGGCGACGCCACCCCGCCCGTGCCGCTAAATGTGGCCGTGGCCAAGGAAATAACCCTGCGCGGTACATTCCGCTTCCACCAGGAGTTCGCTTGGGCGGTCGATTTCATCGCCAGCCGGCGAATCGACGTTCGCCCGCTGCTGACCGAAATCGTCCCACTGGCAGAAGCCGTGCGCGGGTTCGATCTGGCCACCGACCGATCCAGGGCAATGAAGGTGCTGCTGGCTTTTTGAACCATTCGGCATATCGCGCCGGTTACGGTCGCGCTAGAAGATACGCGGGTCCGGCGCCACGGCCGCACACGAAAGTCGAACCCGAATCGGAGACGGGGCGCTAGAAGCCCTTTCATCCAAGACCGGAGCTTCCCGATGAAACATTTGACCCTCGCCTGCCTGTTGAGCGCCGCCCTGCTGGCCGGATGCTCCTCTTCGGACGATACGAAGAACGCCAACGGTAACGGCGGCACCACTACCGTCGGCGCCGGTGCGGGCTATGGCGCCGGCGGCGCCAACCATGGATCGGCCGCACCCGGCAGTCAGGAGGATCTGGTGCAGTCGGCCGGCGACCGTATCTTTTTCGATACCGACCGCAACAGCCTCAACCCGCAGGCTTTAGCGACCCTGGACCGCCAGTCCGCGTGGCTGAACAAGTATCCGCAGGTGAACGTCTGGGTGGCCGGCAACTGCGACGAACGCGGGACCGAGGAATACAACCTTGCGCTGGGCCAGCGGCGGGCCAACGCAGATCGCGACTATCTGGTGGCGCATGGAATCAACAAGGGGCGGATCGAAACGATCAGCTATGGCAAGTCTCGCCCGATCGATGCCGCCTCCACCCCAGCGGCATGGGCGCAGAACCGCAACGCGATAACCTCGATCCGGTGATCTTTTTACGCTGGATCGGCGGAATTTCGTCCGGCTGTTAACTGTCTGATAACATTTAAGGCGGATGATCCTCTTGCTAACCGAGAGGATCGTCATGCCGCGCGTCGCCAAACTTCTCCCGCGGGATTGCCTCCCGGGCCTGACGGGCCTGATGGGTATCGTTCGCGGATGGATCGCAGCGGCCCTGATGCGCGGCGCGGGATGGGCAAGGATTCGGTCCGCGCGACCATTGGACGATGCCAGCCGGCTGCACGCGGTGGCGGACATTATCTTCGATGGATTGATCTTCGAACGCGACGGACGTATCGTGGAGGTCAACCGTGCGATGTGCCGTCTGGCGCGCAGCACTGGCCCGACGCTGATCGGACTGCGTCTGCCCGACCTGATTCCGGGCCTGGCGTTGCCGGCCAG
>JAJZEV010000214.1 GCA_021805665.1 Pseudomonadota bacterium | reverse complement strand
TGCGCGACAGGCGTATCGACATAGGCCGCGGCCATCGAACAGCCGCTGGCCTGACCCACGCACCAGGCGGTGGAGGCATCGACGGCAGCAAGGATTTCCATCGTCTTCACGAATGTTTCCAGACCGGCGCCATGGCCGTTCAACTGGCGAGGGAGCAGGGCACGGTAAAGGCCGCGTGCATGCAGCGCCTCCACGACCGCCGGAGTCAGTTGCCCAAGCGCCTCCGTCTTCGCCGATTCGGCGGCCAGCAAAGGCGCGATGGCGCGGGCCTGCGCGACGGGGTCGGGCGCCAGACCGATCGCGGCCGCGCCTCTGTTCAGGTCCAGTGCAACGCTCATTGCCGTTTCCCTTGGCGATTGCCGTTTGTTAAGCCTCCAACGATTCAGCCGGGTGGCGCCTGTGTCAATGGCTGCCCTGCCGCTTCAGTTCGCGCGAACCTGCATGTAAGCGCTGCCGGGAAGCCCGGGGCGATCCGGCGTGGTGCCGAAACTCACGCTCAGCTTGCCGCTGCTAAGATCGGCCGAGGTGTAGCCGGCCAGCGTAAAGTCCGCCGCCGGTTTGTTCGCCGCCGTCACCGACAATGTCAGCCCGGTGTTGCCCGCCGCCCCCTGCCCGTCCAGCCACGTCAATGCGAAACTCTGGGCCGTTACCCCCCAAACCGTCACCGCGTCCCCGGAGTGGAACCCGACGATCGTCGACCAGATCGCGCTGGTCGCGGAGCGATCGTCGACGAAGAACGTGTCGTCGCCCGACCCGCCGGTCAGGAAGTTCGATCCCCCGCCCCCGTCCACCACGTTGTTGCCGCCGCCCCTGGAAACGTCGATGGCATCGTTGCCTCTGCCGGACGCGATGAACCAGTTCGGAGTCGTGGTCGCGATGTTCAACCCATCGTTCGTCGCGGCAATGTATTGATTTCGCAGACCGGGGACGGGCCCGGTATAGGGCTGGACCAGCGGGCCGACCGGCTGACCGGTTGTCGTGTCGGTAACCCCGATCCCGGGGTCCGGCGGCTGCACCGACGCAACCGGCAACGAGCCGCTTCCATTGTTGGCCGTCAGGGTCACGGTGCCGGTTTGCGGATTGTCGGTGGCATACACCATGGTCTGGCTGCCGACATGCAGGTCCGCCACTTTCGCCGTCCCGTTGTAAAGCAGCACCTCGGTGACGGACCCGCCGCTGGTGTTGACCACCTCGTTGGTCGCCTGAGTCGCATTAAGAATAATGGTGCTGAACGAGTCCATCGTAATGGGGGCCAGGAACGACAGCCCCCCTGGCGCCCCGAATGTCCCGGGCCCGCCGCCCTGCCCGCCGATATATAGAGTCGAGGCATTCAACTGGATCGTATTGCCGGCCACGGACTCCTGAATGTTCAACGTGCTTCCGTCGGTCGCGACGATAGCGCCATTGCCGTCCAGCATGCCGATATCGGCCGTGGAGCCGGTCACGGTCATAACGCCATCGTTCTCAACCGGCCCGAATACGGGCCGCGGTGCTCGATAGGCCCCAAGCGTCTCCAGCGTCGCGCCTTGGGTCAGGCTGCTGTTCCCGTCGATCGCCAGCAAGGCGACATCCGTGCTGACGAGTATTTTCGTCCCGGCAGCCTGGACGCCGGTGGTGACGATACGGGATGTGGATTGCGGTGCGGCGGCTACACCGGTCGAAGCCGTCAACGCGCCAATATCGATGATCGCGAAATTACCCGCCGTATTGCCGATATAGAACGTGCCGGTAACCGGGTTGACCGTGGTGCCACCGGGCGGACCCCACATATCGCCGGGCGAGACCTTGCTCCACCACAGGCCCTGGCTGTTTTCCTGCCAGATTTGACCATTTTCATAAGCCAGTTCGACGACATTCGCCGTGGTTGGATCGACGGTTCCGTTCACCAGCACCTGCCCGTTGGCGATCCGCCAGGCATTGCCGTTGGCATCGACGATCGAAACGGCCGGGCCGCCCGATGCGGCACCGATGACGGTTCCGTTCGGCGAGGCCTGAACCGGTTCCGTTGGATTGGCGGTTGTGCCGGCTTGCGGTTCCCATGCAGCGGCCGGGGACGCCTTGCTCCACCAAAGGCCTTGGCTGTTTGCCTGCCAGACCAGGCCATTGACATAGGCCAGTTCGACAACCTGGCTGGTTGTTGTATCGGCAACCCCGTCTATCGTGACCTGACCGGCGCTGTCGATGCCCCAAACATTGCCCGCCGCGTCGGTTATCGTGCCGGATATTCCGTAGATGACCGCGTCGTTAGCACTTTGCGCCATACTGCCCCGCCATTCGCCGTTTAGGCGATAGTCGGCAGCCGGCACACATAAATCCAGCCGATGTCCGTTAACAAATCCGTATGGAACCGGATTTCGACTATAATTAATTTACTTCGTATAAGTAATAGTACCGGCCACGAACGCACATCGTCGGCCCCGGCCCGCCTCTCTACCGTCCGCCGCGAAACCGTTCCACAGCCGCAACCAACGCTCGGCGGACACCCGGTTCCAGCGCCGAGTGTCCGGCATCCGGCACGATCGTCATCCGAGCGTTACGCCATGCCGCGGCGAGATCGAACGCACTGACCGCCGGGCAAATCATGTCGTAGCGCCCCTGGACGATTTCCGCCGGGATATCGCCGATCCGGTCCATGTGCCCCAGCAGCCCGGCCGGCGGCAGGAACAGGTCGTGGGCGAAATAATGCGCCTCGATCCGCGCGAGACCAAGCGAGGTACGGTCCTGGGAAAAGCCGCTGACGGTTTCGGGGCTGGGCAGCAGCGTGCTGCATGTGCCCTCATAGACCGACCACGCGCGCGCGGCGGGCATGTGAACCGACGGATCGGGGTCGATCAGGCGGCGCAGATAGGAACCCAGCAGATCGCCGCGTTCGGCGGCCGGCAGGAACCCCGCGAACGCCGCATGGGCTTCGGGGAACACCGCGTGCATACCGTGCAGGAACCAATCGACCTCTGACTTGCGGCCGAGGAACACCCCGCGCAGCACCGCCCCGGCCACGCGATCCGGGTGCGCCTGGGCATAAGCCAGCGCCAGGGTGGACCCCCAGGACCCGCCAAACAGCAGAAAACGCTCGACCGCCAAGTGCCGGCGCAGGATTTCGATGTCGGCCACCAGATCGGGGGTGGTGTTGCAGTCCAGCCCCCCAAGCGGACGCGAACGCCCGGCGCCGCGCTGATCGAAAATCACGATGCGCCAGTAATGCGGATCGAAAAACCGGCGATGCACCGCCCCCGCGCCAGCACCTGGCCCGCCATGCAGGAACAGCACCGGCCGCCCGTTCGGGTTGCCCGCCTGCTCCCAGTACATCGTATGCCCGCCGGACAGCGGCAGGTAACCGGTCTCATACGGGCCAATATCGGGAAACAGATCGCCACGGGGCATGATCGCCAATGCTACAGGCATCGCCCCCCCGGGGAAACAGGCAATTATGCCCCTGTTGTGCTGTCCGGCTGTTCTGACGATAGTCGGCGGCAAGAAACCAAGGGGGGCCGCAACGATGCCAAACCAGGACACTGCCGGCGCAAGGCCGATGACCGGGGCCGAGTATCTGGCATCCCTGGACGACGGGCGCGAAGTTTATATCTACGGCGAACGCGTCGCCAAGGTCACCGAACACCCCGCTTTCCGCAACACCGCGCGCATGATCGCCCGGCTGTACGATGCCATGCACGACCCTGTACATGGGCCGAAGATCATGGTGCCCACCGACACCGGCAACGGGGGGACGACGCACGCCTTCTTCAAGGCACCCCGGAACGCCGAGGACCTGATCGCCGGCCGCGATGCCATCGCCGAATGGGCCAGGGTGACATATGGCTGGGTCGGACGCTCTCCCGACTACAAGGCGGCGTTCCTGGCAACGCTGGGGGCCAATGCAGACTTCTATGCGCCATACCAGGACAACGCCCGCCGCTGGTACAAATACAGCCAGGAACGGGTGCCGTTCATCAACCACGCGATCATCCATCCCCCGGTGGATCGCGACAAGGCCCCCGACCAGGTCAGCGACGTGTGCTGCCATGTGGTGCGGGAAACGGATGCCGGCATCGTGGTGTCCGGCGCGAAAGTGGTCGCGACCGGTTCGGTGCTGACGAACTTCACCTTCGTCGCGCATCACGGCCTGATCCCGTTGCAGGACAAATCCTACGCCGCTGTGTTCATGGTTCCAACCAACGCGCCCGGCATCAAATTCATCTGCCGTACGTCGTATGAAATGACCGCGACGGCGATGGGCAGCCCGTTCGATTATCCGCTGTCCAGCCGCCTGGACGAAAACGACGCCATCTTCATCATGGATGAAGTCCTGGTGCCGTGGGAAAACGTGTTCGTCTATGGCGACGTGGAAAAAGCCAACAACTTCTTTCCCCGCACCGGCTTTCTGCCCCGTTTCGTCGTGCATGGCTGCACGCGGCTGGCGGTGAAGCTGGATTTCATCTCGGGCCTGCTGCTGAAGGCAGTGGAGGCTTCCGGCACCAAGGACTACCGCGGCGTCCAGGCCAATGTCGGGGAGGTGATCGCCTGGCGGAACCTGTTCTGGGGCCTGTCGGATGCGATGGTGCGCGATCCCAAGCCCTGGGTTGGGGACTACGTGCAGCCGAATATGGACCCGGGGAACGCGTATCAGATCATTGCGACAATGGCTTACACCAAGGTGAAGTATATCATCGAACAAACAGTCGCCTCTGGCTTGATCTACCTGAACAGCCACGCCCGCGACTTCGGTAATCCGGAGATACGCCCGTATCTTGATAAGTATCTGCGCGGATCCAACGGCTACAGCGCCGAGGAGCGTGTCAAGCTGATGAAGCTGCTGTGGGACAGCATCGCATCCGAATTCGGCAGCCGGCACGAACTGTACGAAATCAACTACGGCGGATCGACCGAGGAAATCCGGCGGTATTGTTTGTTCGGCGCACAGGCATCCGGCAACGCCGCGGCGTTCAAGGGGTTCGCCGAACAGTGCATGGCCGAATACGATCTGAACGGCTGGACAGTGCCGGACCTGACCGACCCCGGCGATCTGAGCTATCACCTGATGCGGGGCGGCCGGACATAGGACCCGGACAACAACGCCGTTGGCAGACCGATGGGCCGCGCCAAGGAAATGCCGCGAACGAAACAAATCGATTCCGGAATTATCGGCCCGCGCCGCGGACCCCGGCCATGGACGGCCAGCCAGAAACAGCTACCATTGCCAACGCCAATCCCGCTCGGGCTGCAATCTGGGCACGGGAAACCCGGAGGAAGCCGATGCAATCGACCGCCGTCGAAGATACGGACCCGAACGGCCCGCCGGTTTCGCCTGCCCGCGCGTTCTGGGCAGCCTGGAGCGGCTGGATGCTCGACGGATTCGACAGCGGACTCTACATCTTCGTCCTGGTCCCGGCGCTGATCGATCTGCTGCACGGCAGCGGCCTGGAAGCAACCAAGGGCAATATCGCGCAATACGGCGGTTACCTGTTCTCGATCTTCATGCTGGGCTGGGCGTGCTCCATGTTCTGGGGCTGGCTCGCCGACCGCATCGGGCGGGTGAAGGTGATGTGTCTGACGATCCTGTTCTACTCCTTCGCCACCGCGTTATGCGGCGTGGCATGGAGCCTGACATCGTTCGCGGTGTTCCGCTTTCTGTCTGGATTTGGCATCGGCGGCGAATGGGCCGCCGGCACGCCCATGCTGCAAGAGTCCGTACCGGAAAAAATGCGAATCCGGCTGGCGAGCTGGCTTCATACCGCAACCCCGATCGGCGGACTGCTGGCGGTGGGCGCATCGTTCCTGGTGCCGCTGGTCGGCTGGCGGGGCGTGTTCTTCCTGGGTGTCCTCCCGGCCCTGCTGACGGTCTGGCTGCGGCAAAGCGTGCCAGAGCCGAAGATGTGGAAGAAGGCAGCACCTGATACCGTCCACACGGGGATCGGGGCGATGTTCCGCGGTCCGCAGGCCCGCACCACCTGGGCGGCGGCGAGTATGATGGCGTGCATCATCTTCGGCTTGTGGTCATGCACGTTCTGGGCGCCGACCTTGATCGTTTCCCGCCTGACAGCCTCCGGGGTGCCAATGGCGGCGGCGCAACGCACCGCCTCGTTCAGCGGACTGATGCTGAACGGCGGCACCCTGCTGGCCTGCGGACTGATGCCATGGATCGCGACGCTCATCGGACCTCGGCGCCGCGCCGCGACGATTTTCTTCCTGGGCTCGCTGATCTCGGTGTTCGCCGCGTATGTCGTGGCGGGGGAGATATTGAACAGCGTCACCCTGTTCATCTGGTTGCTGCCCCCGCTGGGGTTCTTCACCAATGGCGTCTTCGCGCTGTTCACCCTGTGGCTGCCGGAACTGTTCCCAACCGCCCAGCGATCGTTCGGGGCGGGTTTCGCCTTCAGCCTGGGGCGCATTCTCGGGGCGGTGGGACCAACGCTGGTGGGCGGCCTCGTGGCGCTGACTGGATCGTATCCATGGGCGATCGCCGCCGTGTCGGTGATCTATCTGCTGGGTCTTCCCGCAATCGCCCTGGCGCCGGAAACCGCAGGTAAGGCACTGCCAGCCTAGAAGGGGGCGACCCGAGATCGGCGCAAACCCGCACGCCAGGGATACGCGCGGCAAAAGCCGCCACGGCCAGACGCGCGGCCGTCGGTTCGCATGCGGGTCATCGCGTCATGCCGGTGACTCCATCTGAATTGACATTTTTCCTATATTGACCTAATAATTCGGAATGGAAACCCAGACCGCACCGCTTGACCTCCCGGCGCAAGCCTGCCGCCACCTGATGCACATGCTGATCGCGTTGCTCCCGCCGCCGATCGAGGACACCCCCGAAGCCATCCTGGCCAGAAATCACGCCGCCATCGCCAGAATTGCCGCCCTCGCCCCGGTCAATGCCGAGGAGGCCGAACTCGCCGCGCAGTGCATCGCAGCCCGGGCGCAGGCGGAAGACCTGCTTCGGCTGATCCGGGTCCACGCCGAGGATATAAACCTCGTCATCAGAATAAACGCCCAATACGCCGCGATGATCCGCGCCTCCCTGTCCGCCCACAACCGTCTGCTGCGCGAGCAGCAGCAACGCCGCAAGCGCGAAGCAACCCCGGGCGCCGCGGACCAGGACGAATGGACCCGCCACATAGCCGCCCAAGCCATGCTGAGCGAACTCCCCGGGGTCCCCAAACTCCCGACCGTCGCAAAATCAGAGACAGAATCCCAACTGAAGAAAATTGAGACCCCCAAAAGACAGCCCCCTTACGACCCCGCCACAATGGCCCGGATCGACGCCGCGATCGACACCACACTGCGCTCCAGCGGGGCAAGCTGGTATAAGCTCGGCCTGCCACGCTCGAACCCCGGGACAGAAACCGCCGCCCGGCAAGGATCCGGCTGACTCCCCGGCGCCGACCTTGCGGCGAGACAGTCAATCCCGCCCCCTTGTTGCTGACGCAGCCCCGCCGCGACGAACACGGCATGCAGCGTCAGCGTCATGCTGTGATCGCACCGGTTGGGCCTTGCAAATGACGGGCAAACTCCTTTGATTCACCACGCCGCACCGCTCCGGCGGCTGCTAGCACGTCCCAGATTATGCGCTTGTCGGCGTCGAGGTTGATTGAAAGCGTGGCCCAGCCGGTCTTCGACAATGTTGACGATGCCCGCCGTCGCAATATGGCTGCCATCGCCGGCAAAAACACCAAGCCGGAGATGCTGGTTCGACGGTTGGCGCATCGCCTTGGCTACCGCTATCGCTTACATGCAAAAGAATTGCCCGGGCGTCCGGACATGGTCTTTTCGGGTCGTCGCAAGATCATCGAGGTTCGCGGATGCTTCTGGCACCGGCATAGCGGCTGCCCCGACGCGACAACGCCTCGGACCAGGGCAGAGTTTTGGGACGCGAAGTTCCGGGCGACCATAGCCCGCGACATTCGGAATATGGCATCCTTGGAGGCCAGCGGTTGGGAGATTATGGTTGTCTGGGAGTGCGAAACGGCGAGCCCATCGCTTGAATCCAAATTAAAGAAATTTTTAGGTCCTCCCGTTAACGGTTTGGCAACTGAGGCCTGCTATCCACAAATTGGAATATCCGCGAATCGGGCCTTGGTATCATAGGGTCTGCTGCAATCACGAACCAGGCGGTCAGGGACCCGAAATGGACGTCGAAACCAACGTCGCGTTCGCCGATCGATCTATCTTACGCAAAATCAACCGGATTGCGGCGGGCGGAAAACCGCGCGTGCTTGATATGTTTTCCGGTGCCGGTGGCATTTCGCTCGGCTTCCATCGGGCGGGGTTTCAGATAGATGGTGCATTGGAGATCGAGCCTCTGCCGGCACTCACTCATGCGATGAATTTTCATGGAAGCAATCCAGACCTGATGGCGCTTCATGCCAACCCCAGGGATATGACACGGATCGAACCGGACCAACTCGCGGAGGAACTTGGACTAGGCCCCGTGGAGGACGCAATCGACGTGCTGGTGGGCGGACCGCCATGCCAAGCCTATGCCCGCGTCGGCCGCGCAAAATTGCGAGAAGTTGCTGACCATCCGGAAGCCTACAAAATAGACCCCCGAGGCAACCTCTTTCTCCGGTACCTGACCTATGTACGGGCCTACCGGCCCTTGGCACTGCTCATGGAAAATGTACCTGACATCATGCACTACGGTGGCCACAACGTCGTTGAAGAAATGGTTGAGACGTTGGCCGACATTGGGTATTCGGCTCGTTACAGCCTGATCAACAGCGCCTTCCATGGGGTCCCCCAGATGAGAGACCGCGTGTTTCTCATTGCCTACCGCCGGGAACTGCGCGCGAAAATTCAGTTTCCCCGGGCAACACACCACATGACCTTGCCGCCGGGTTACGCCGGAACACGCTCCGTTGCTCTCAGATTCGTCGACTTGCTTGGGGGCGCGGGATACATTCAGCCGGACTTGGGCGATGCAAGTCTCCCTGGCCCGGTGACTGCCGCGGACGCGATTGGTGACATGCCTCCAATCAAGGGAACAAGCGTCAAACGGGGAGCCCGACGTTTTACCGAGCCTGTCGGCTACCGGATTTCAGGCGAGGTGACGCCATATCAGACTATGATGCGGCAGTGGCCGGGCTTTGAATCCCCCGGCTCCGTTCGCGATCATGTCATTCGGTACCTGCCAAGGGACCACTTGGTATTCGCTCAAATGCGACAGGGCGCCGAGTATCCGGAGGCTCATGCCACCGCTGTTGCCATTGCCATGCAAGCGGCGAAAAAGCTGGGCCTGAAAATCGGAACGAAGGACTATGAGAAATTATATTCCAGTATTGTCCCCCCGTATGACGTATCGAAATTTCCCAACAGATGGTGGAAACTGCGGCCTGACTGGCCGGTTCGTACGCTAATGGCCCATATCGGAAAGGACACATACTCCCACATACACTGGGATGCAGATCAGGCTCGCACCATCTCGGTCCGTGAAGCCGCGAGGCTGCAATCGTTTCCTGATGGGTTTGTTTTTCAAGGCGCCATGAACGCGGCATTCCGTCAAATCGGAAATGCGGTCCCTCCCCTGATGGCAAACTGTATAGCCGGGATTATCCACGAGACGTTGCAGGACGCAGCATCCAGAATAGCGACGGACGGTTTCGAACTTTCATCCAAGTCAAGATAAATTCAAAAGGAATGCAGCGTGGCGGATTTCATCGCAGTCAAGAAATTGGGAGGAACCGATCTCGGCTGGTTCAAAAGCCTCTACCATCGCTTCTCGAATTCCAACCTTAAGGGAATTAATTTTAACAGCGACGTGTTGATCGATGAATTTTACCGGGACCTGGCGGTGATTGCCGCCAATAATAGAGGCCGCCTCCCCGTCAACGTCACAATGTTCGGCCCCGCGGCCGCATCGGGGTATCCAGGCATATACAAATTGGTCAAAAGCCCTGGATCGAAGAACTGGCGCCTGAACGGCACACTGGTTGGCGACCCGATTGGCGAAGATCACCGCTTCGATATGCTCCAACGGGACGATATTGCTGTGGTCGCGTTCGACGGCAGGCCAGCACCAACGGAAATCCTGTTGTTTTTACTGGCGGCCGCAGACCCGGTCGATGCGCCGCTGCATGCTGCGCTGGCGCAGATGGTTGCCGGCACGCGACGTACAATGGTCGCGATTGACGCAGCGACTGTTCAACGAGTCGTCGATGTGTCGAGGGTTAGAGCTGACCACCCGATCAGACTGCTGCTTGCAGACGATGAAATCGAAGCTGCCCTTGAAGATGCCGTACAAGGGGGCATCCGAGGAACCCGTCGCCTGCAACGGATTCGATCCCGTCGGATTGTTACCTCGGCGGACATAGAACTCGCGAACAGGGAAATGACCCGGGTTGGTGCCGAAGGCGAGGCGCTGGTTGACACGCATCTCTCAAAACTGCGCCAGGCAGGAAATATCGACCAATATCGTTGGACCTCCCAAACCGACCCATATTCCCCCTACGATTTTGAATATACTGCAGGCAGTGCCATCATTAACTACATTGACGTTAAGTCAACAAAGCGAGGCTTCAACGAAGACTTCCATATGTCAATGGGAGAGGTTCTATTTGCGGCGGAAAGCGAATGTCCGTATTTTATCTACAGGATTCACGGCTTGACAGATAGCGGCTGCAATCTGTCGGTGTCGTCGGATATTCGGGCCTTCGCCCGGAAATTGCGTGCAGCGCACGACAGCATTATGCCGGGCAAAGTAACGGCTGACAGCTTTTCCGTCCCGATGGACACCCCTGATATCCATTGGGACAAAGCAATTACCGTAACAGCACCTGAGGTTGATGACGAAGGATAGTGAGGCAAGCGCGCACCGAACCGTTTCAGCCGGCGTGCAACGTCGGGATTTGCTTCACCGTCTCGGCCAGGTCCCGCTTGGCTTGCCACAAATCGTGCGCCATCTGCATCCGCAACCAAATATCCGCGCCGTCGCCACACAGCTTACCCAGGCGCACCGCCATCTCGGGCGTTACCGCCGAGCGTTCGGCCAGGATGGAATGAAGCATCTGGCGCGACACGCCCAGTTTTTCGGCGGCCGCGGTAACAGTCAGCCGCAGCGCCGGGAATACATCCTCGCGCAGCATCTCTCCTGGATGGGACGGACGCCACGCCGGGGCGGCTTTGACGGTGAAATCGACCATGGTCCTGCTGCTACGAACGGGATGGGGAGCGAACTCCCAACACAGGCATTTATCGGGATCGATCCCACGATTGTCAAGCAGAGCTTGACAGATAGAAAAGCCATACCTTACAGATCCATCATGATCCGTACCTTCCGGAACCGTGCGCTCGATGCCTTTTGGCACGCTGGCGATACCACAAAGATCCGCTCGGATTTGGTCAAACGCCTGAAGATCAGGCTCTCCCGCCTCGATGTCGCCACGCGGCCCGAAGATATGAACGCCCCCGGATTCAATTTCCATCGGTTACAGGGCAAGCCGGTTCGCTATACCGTCCACATAAACGGCCCTTGGTGCTTGACCTTCGAGTGGGATGGGGAGGATGCCGTCCGCGTCGATCTCGAACAATACCATTAAATCCGGTCCGCACCACATCCGTCTGCTCGGGATCCAAGGCCCCGGCCGCTGCCACAATCCCCTTGCCCAACAGGAACCATCAGGACATGACGGGCGCCACCGCGTCACGGAGCCTTCCCCTCATGCAACGTATCTGGATAGCACTGGCCTCCCTGACCGGCCTCACCGCCGTCGCCATGGCCGCCTTCGCTGCCCACGGACTCCAGGACCAGACCGCCGTCCGCATCGCCGCCAGCGGCGTCCAGATGCAAGGCTGGCACGCCCTCGCCCTGTTCGGTATCGCCCTGTGGTCCCCGCGCGGCGGCTGGCTGGCCAACGCCGCCGGCGCCGCCTTCACCGCAGGCATCGTCCTGTTCTGCGGCGCGGTTTACACCCACGCCCTGACCGGCCACTCCCTGGGTTCTGTCGCCCCAACCGGCGGCACGCTGCTGATGATCGGCTGGCTGCTGCTGGGGGCCTCCGCCCTGCGCCCCCGATGATCGGATCCGCGTATCTCGCCGCCGAGGGGTTCGACG
>JAJZEV010000158.1 GCA_021805665.1 Pseudomonadota bacterium | reverse complement strand
GGCAGGGGTTTGTTGGACGCTGGCCGGTGGCTTCAGAACGTAACGCCAAGCGATCGGCGCTCCCATTATGCGGAATCTCAGGCGTCATGGCCCCGCTGGCCTGAAACGCATATGGCCGGCACAAGGCCGGCCATAGCGACAGCGATCGAGCCGGGGATCAGACCCCGGCGGTGGCGGCGACTTCGGCGGCGAAGTCGTCCTTCGGCTTTTCGATGCCTTCGCCCAACTGGAAGCGGACGAAGCCGGTCAGACTGACGCCTGCCTTCTTCACCACGGCGCGCACGCGGCTTTCGCCGTCATGCACCCATACCTGCTCCAGCAGCACCACTTCTTCGTAGTACTTACGGATGCGGCCTTCGACCATCTTCTCGATGATGGCTTCGGGCTTGCCGGAGGCGCGGGCCTGCTCGCTGAGCACGGCGCGTTCGCGTTCCAGCGCGGCCGGATCGACGGCATCGACATCCAGCGCGTCGGGACGGGTGGCAGCGACATGCATGCCGACCTGACGGCCCAGCGTTTCCAGGGTGCCGAGTTCGCCCGGCCCTTCGATCGCGGCGAGGACGCCGATCTTGCCCAAGCCGGGCTTCAGCGCCTGATGCATATAGGATGCAACGACGCCCTGCTTCACCGTCAGAACCTTGGCGCGGCGGATGGTCATGTTCTCGCCGATGGTGGCGACCATGTGCGTCAGTTGTTCGCCAACGGTGCGGCCATCCGCGAACGGGGCGGCGGAAATCGCGTCGATGTCGTCACCGACCTCCAGCGCGATCTGGGCGACGCGGGACACGAAATCCTGGAAGGTCTCGTTACGCGCCACGAAGTCGGTTTCGGCGTTGACCTCGACGATCGCGGCCTTGTTCGCGGCCGACGCCACACCGACCAGACCTTCGGCGGCAACCCGGCCGGACTTCTTGGCGGCGGCGGCGAGGCCCTTCTTACGCAGCCAGTCGATGGCGATTTCGATGTCGCCGTCGGTTTCGACCAGCGCCTTCTTGCAGTCCATCATGCCTGCGCCGGTCTTTTCGCGCAGGTCTTTCACCAGGGCGGCGGTGATCGCGGCCATGCTTCATTCTCCTGACAGAAGCGCCATTCGCGACGTATCAGGCGGCGAATGGCGCGGTATTGCAAAAGGTCGGGGCGGCTTGCCCGTGCGGGAAGCCGCCCTGGAAAGCCTTAGACGGTCGCGGCTGCTTCCGGCTCGATATCCAGCATTTCGGGCGACAGGTCTTCACGCGCACCGATGTCGGCGCCGCTGCTGCCCATTTCCGCACTGATGCCGTCCAGCACCGCGCCCGCGATCAGGTCGCAATACAGGGTGATCGCGCGGATCGCGTCGTCGTTGCCGGGGATCGGGAAGGTCACGCCGGTGGGGTCGGAGTTGCTGTCCAGGATCGCGACGACCGGAATGTGCAGCTTGTTCGCTTCTTCGACGGCCAACTTTTCCTTGTTGGTGTCGATGATGAACAGGATGTCCGGCAGGCCGCCCATGTCCTTGATGCCGCCCAGCGCGCGGTCCAGCTTATCCTTGTCGCGGGTGATGTTCAGGACTTCCTTCTTGGTCAGACCCTCGGTCTGGCCGCCAACGAGGTCTTCGATCTGGCGCAGGCGCTTGATCGAACCGGTGATGGTCTTCCAGTTGGTCAGCGTGCCACCGAGCCAGCGGTGGTTGATGTAGTACTGGCCGCACTTCTTGGCGGCGTCGGCGACATGTTCGGCCGCGGCGCGCTTGGTGCCGACGAACAGGACGCGGCCGCCAGCGGCCGTCACGTCACGGACGGCGCGCAGGGCGCGATCCAGCATCGGCACGGTCTGCTGCAGATCGATGATGTGGACCTGGTTGCGGGTTCCGTACAGGAACGGCGCCATGCGCGGGTTCCAGCGGCGGGTGTGGTGTCCAAAGTGAACGCCGGCTTCTAGCAGCTGACGCATGGTGAAATCGGGCATCGCCATGGGCGTGCATCCTTTCCTGTGGTCCGGTTGATCCTCCGCGGGGGTTGCCTCTCGGCACCGGAACCCGGCCATCGCTGGCTGGGAAAGGTTCCCCGCGTGTGAATTACCAACGGACGGGAGGGTCCCGTTCGCCAGCGGCCGGGGATATGGCGGAAGTTGGGGGGGAACGCAAGTCAGCTTTTGAAGGGGTGGGTGAGTATATGACCCGCCTTAGGGAGATTTCGCTTGACTGGACTGCGGTACATACCACATACTGAAATGACGCAGTATTCGATGAATTTAATTTGAGTACACGGAAATCATGGCCATAAGCGATTGTAAGGACAGGGCTACAACACGCTTTCTGGCTGGCCAGCGTGTGAAGGAATTCGAGGCCTTCGCCGATGCCGCGGCAAGGGCGCTGACCAAGCTGCAAGCAGCCGTCATTTTGAGCGACCTTCGGATGCCGCCATCCAACCACTTCAAGGCGCTGGAGGGGAATCGGAACGGTCGGTGCAGCATTCGGATCAACACCCAATACCGGGTCTGCTTCAGATGGATGCCTCACCCTTCTGTCCCGCCCGAAACAGACACGCTGTTAGCCGCTGGAGATGCATACGACGTTGAAATAACGGATTATCACTGACCCATTTCTACATTCTTTCGCAGGAACCGCGCTATCATGGCCAACCCCATCGACAATCTTCCCCCAATACATCCCGGCGTCTTTTTGCGCGAGGAGATCGAAGCGCTGGCCATAAGCGCGCGTAAGTTCGCCGAACGAATCCATACGCCGCATAACGCCGTCACGGAGATCATGAACGGCGAGCGTTCGATCACCGCCCAGATGGCGATCCG
>JAJZEV010000222.1 GCA_021805665.1 Pseudomonadota bacterium | reverse complement strand
CGGTTGCCTTCCTGGCCGGCGGCGCGGTCGCGGGGGGCCGGGTCGAAGCGAACTGGCCCGGCCTTGGCCCGGGGCAGCTATTCGAAAACCGCGATCTGGCCCCGACCACGGATCTGAGAGCCGTGGCAAAGGGCATGCTGGCCGGCCATCTCGGGCTGGACGCATCGGCGCTGAACCGGATTTTCCCCGGCAGCGAGGCGGTGGACGGGCTTCGCGGCCAGATCCGAACCTGACCCGACGGACAGGCTGGGGGCCTTCCCGCGGGGGTGGCCGCTTGAAGGGCAGGCCCGCACGCTGGAAGAACCGGTTCGCGGGCAAAATTCGAACCGGAAGATGGCCGGCAAAATCGACCGTTAGCCAGCCGCCCGACCCGCGTCCCCGGCATCGGAAGGGGCCGCGATGCCCCGGCACAGGTCGATCAGCGCCCCGGCCGGGCTTTGGCCGAAAACCGGAACAGCCATATCCGAAAATTTGACTACGAGTTCCCGGGCCGTAATGGGGCGCGACGCGCTGCCGATCCCATGCTCGATATCGCAAGTAAAATTTCGCCCGTCGTCCATCGTAACGGTCACCCTGGCGGAATCCGCACTGCGCGCGGGGTCTTTCACCGCCGTTTCGGTATCCATGTCCTGGATCCGGGCGGTGCCGCGTAGAAAGCACACCGCCGTCGCATGACGACAGCCGGCATTCCAACTCCACGCCTCTTGCGAACGCCGTCAGCAGCGACTGGCCGGACACCGGCCAAGTTTGCGTCAGTGCCGAGCGGCCGAGAACACAGGGCTGCTCGGATGCAACATCGCCTGCTCATGCGTGTCGTCGAAACTGTCAATACTGGATGCGAGACAGTTGATCAGTGGCGCATGCAGTGCATCCGTTCGGCGCCCGCTCAGCGACGCTGCGCCCTCCCCAGTCATACCCCGCAACGCATCATCGACGATATCGACGCCGGGATGGCGGGCGCCGCCGATTGTACAGCCCAGAATATTAACAATAGATCTGACGCCTTCGCGGCGCGCCGCTTCCGGCAAATCGCCGAACCGCGCGGTGCAGGCATAAGCAGCCAGATCCGCCGTGATCGCGTTGCTCATCTCCTTCGATCCCAACTCCACCGACGTGTTTACTACAGGGAGCGTGTCGCGCCGCCATCGATGTCGATAACCGAGCCTTGGATAAAATCCGCCCTGGCCGAAGCAAGATAGGCAACCAGAGCCCCGATTTCTTCCGGGCGGCCAACCCGGGCGGTGCCGTGCGAGGCAATCAGAAACGCCAGCGCCTCGTCCCATGTCATGCCGTGGTTATGCATCGTGCGCTCTACATTGCGGGTGAAACGGTCGGTCGCTATCAGTCCGGGGTTGACCGCATTGACGCGCACACCCAGCGGAATGCCGATATCGGCCATTGCCTTGGTGAAATTCAGGATGGCCACATTGACCGCCCCGCCAATGGTGAATTCGGCTGACCCGGCGCGCGCGCCGATACCGGCGATATTGACAATACTGCCGCCAGCTTCGCACAACTGCGGCCAGGCGGCCCGCGTCATTCGCACATAGCCATGGAATTTCAGTGCGAAGCCGTCCTGCCAGTCTTCATCGGTCAGACTAAAAAAATCCGCCCGTTTAGTGGCCCCTGCATTGTTGACCAGCAAATCCAGCCGCCCCAGGTGTTGGACTGCCCGGGAAACGGTGTCCGCGGCGGCTGCCGGATCGCGCAAGTCCGCCGGGACAACATGGACATCGATACTGGCCGTTCGGCGAAGACGGCCCGCCACGTCCTCCAGCCGATCGGCGTCGCGGGCAACAAGACAAAGATTCATCCCTTCACTGGCGAGTTCGGCGGCGATCGCGGCGCCGATTCCCCGATTCGCTCCGGTTACCAGCGCAACTTTTCCAGTCAGTCCCAGTTCCATCGCCCGCACCCGCTTGTTGTTCTGAGCATTTTGCAGCCGTTAACTGCCATCCGCAAACGCGCTTGCATCGCGCGTTCGGATTTGTTCGTAAAATTATGCGAAGTAGTATGGCGCTGTTGACCAATTAGTCCTATATCGACGTTGCTGGTTTGCAGGAAAGAAATATATGGCAGAAGATGTGTTGGGCCTCACCGCCCAGATCGTAAGTGCTCACGTTACAAAGAACGCGGTATCCGTCGAGGATTTGCCGGGTTTGATTCGTGAAGTTTACAAAACGCTTTCGACGGTTGGCGAAGCCGCCGCCCCGGTTCAGGAAGCGAAACCCGCCGTCGCCGTTACGAAGTCGGTATTCCCCGATTATATCGTCTGTCTCGAAGACGGTAAGCAGATGACGATGTTGAAGCGTCACCTGATGACCGAACATAACATGACGGTCGATCAGTACCGCGCGAAATGGAGCCTGCCGTCCAGCTATCCGATGGTTGCGCCGAACTACGCGGAAACACGCTCCAATTTGGCCAAAAAAATGGGCCTGGGACGCAGCCGCGCCGTGGTGCCGCCGCCCAAAAAGGCCGGCCGCAAACCAGGCCGCAAAGCAGCCGCGCGCTAAGTATTTCAGCGAGCCGCCCCGGCAATATTCATCCCAGCGCCGGGCTGGCAGGTCCACCTTCATCGAAGCACACAAGAGCGCGATCGTGGTTTACAGCCGGATCGCGCTCTTACTGTATGCAACATCGGCGACTTGAGGCCTGCGCAGCCATCGGTGGCGAAATCCTTTCGCCCTGGCCTTCGCCGCCATTGCTGCTACCCTGCCGCCAGAGCGCCGGGATCGTCCCGGACAGGGAGCCAAGCAAGATGCAACACGGCAGGATACGCCTGGA
>JAJZEV010000218.1 GCA_021805665.1 Pseudomonadota bacterium | reverse complement strand
GTCCCGCCCCCGGAACGCCGAGACCAGCATCAGCAAAGTGGAGCGCGGCAGATGAAAGTTGGTCACCAGCCGGTCCACGGTCTTGAACCGGTACCCCGGCAGGATAAACAGCGCCGTTTCCCCCATGAACGGCTGAATGGTCCCGTCCGGCAGCGCGGCACTTTCCAGCAGCCGCAGACTGGTCGTGCCCACCGCGATCACACGGCCCCCCGCTCGGCGTGCAGCATTGATCGCCTCGGCGGCCGTGGCGGAAATCTCACCGCGTTCGGCGTGCATGCGGTGGTCGGTCACACGCTCGACCCGCACCGGCAGGAAGGTGCCTATGCCAACGTGCAGCGTGACCGTGATGCGCTGCACGCCCATCGCGTCCAGCGCATCCAGCAGGGCGGGGGTGAAGTGCAACCCGGCTGTCGGGGCCGCCACCGCGCCCTGGCGCCGGGCGAATACGGTTTGGTAGTCGGAGGCATCGTCGGCGGTCGGCCCGTCCGGCCGATGGATATACGGCGGCAGCGCCAGCACCCCGGCCTGTTCGAACGCCGCCATCAATGCCTCGCCGTTCAGGTTGAAGTCCAACCCGACGCTGCCATCGGCAGCTTTGTCCACAACCCGGGCAGTCAGCCCGCCGCCGCCCTCGATGGTCAGCGTGTCCCCGGGGCGGACCCGCCTGGTATTCCGAGCCAAGGCTTTCCATGCGCCGTCGGCGCGCGGGCGATCCAGGGTGATACCAATCACGGCCTCGCCGCGTGTGGCCTGAAGCTGTGCCGGAAACACCCGCGTGTCGTTTGCCACCAGGATATCGCCGGCCCGCAGCAGCGACGGCAGGTCGCGGATGGTCAGGTCGGTCAGCCCGTCATCGTGGATATGCAGCAGCCGTGCCGAATCGCGCGGCCGAGCGGGTTCGTGCGCAATGTGTTCGGGGGGCAGATCGTAGTCGAAATCGGCCAGAGTCAGGGAGTCGGTATTCAAGATTACCTGGACTGGTAAGACGAAATCTCGACCAGGTTGCCATCCGGATCGCGGCAGTAAACCGACATGATGGCACCCAGCGCGCCGGCCTTTTCGACCGGGCCCTGCAGGATCTGCACGCCGTTATCGTGCAGATGCCCGATCACCTCGTCCGGCGGCACGGCGGTAATGAAACACACATCCACCGCACCAGGGTCGGCGCACACTCCGGTCGGCCATGTCCCGACATCGGCGTCGATCGGCCGCAGGTTGATCTTCTGGCCACCAAACTTCAGCGCGGTGCGCCCGGCTGGCCCGAAATCCTCCCGCTCCATCCCCAGCACGCGCTGATACCAGGCGGCGCTGATCTCCACGTTCTGGCAGTTGATGACGAGGTGGTCGATCCGGTCGATGGTAAAGCGCATTATCCCAGCCCGTCGTAAAAGTCGTTTCCCTTATCGTCCATCACGATAAAGGCCGGGAAGTTCTCGACCTCGATCCGCCACACCGCTTCCATGCCGAGTTCCGGGAACTCCAGCACGTCCACCTTGCGGATGCAGTCCTGCGCCAATTTGGCGGCAGGCCCGCCAACGCTGCCAAGGTAGAAGCCGCCATGGGCTTTGCAAGCGTCTTTCACGGCCTTGGAGCGGTTGCCCTTCGCCAGCATCACCAACGATCCGCCGGCCGCCTGGAATTCAGCGACATAGCTGTCCATGCGCCCGGCGGTGGTCGGGCCGAAGCTGCCCGTCGCCATGCCGGCGGGGGTCTTCGCCGGCCCAGCGTAATAGACCGGGTAATTCTTCAGGTAATCCGGCAGCGGCTGGCCGTTGTCCAACCGCTCTTTCAGTTTGGCATGGGCGATATCGCGCGCCACCACCATCGTGCCGGTCAGCGACAGCCGTGTCTTCACCGGATGTCGGCTCAGTTCGGCCCTGATCTCCGCCATCGGCCGGTTCAGGTCGATCGCCACCGAATCGTCGCCGAGGTGATCGTCCGTGGCCTCCGGCAGGTAGTGGGCAGGATCGGTTTCAAGCTGCTCCAGGAACACGCCCTCGGGCGTGATTTTGGCGAAAATCTGCCGGTCCGCGCTGCACGAGACGCCGATCCCCACCGGCAACGATGCGCCATGCCGAGCCAGCCGGACCACGCGAACGTCGTGACAGAAGTATTTGCCGCCGAACTGCGCGCCGATGCCGATGTTGCGCGAAATCTCCAGCACCTGCTGTTCCAGCTCGATATCGCGGAATGCGTGGCCGGCCTTGCTGCCCTTGGTCGGCAGCGTGTCCAGCCATTTCGTGGAGGCCAGCTTCACCGTCTTCAGCGTCATTTCCGCCGACGTGCCACCGATGACGATCGCCAGATGGTATGGCGGGCAAGCCGACGTCCCCAGCGTCTTCATCTTCGTTTCCAGGAACTTCGCCAGCGTCGCCGGCGACAGGATCGCGCGGGTTTCCTGGAACAGGAAGGTCTTGTTCGCGGACCCGCCGCCCTTGGCGACGAACATCAGGTGAAATTCGTCGGCGTGATGCTCGCCGGGCGCGGCCATGATGTCGAACTGCACCGGCAGGTTGTTGCCGGTGTTCACTTCCTCATACATCGACAGCGGCGCCATCTGCGAATAGCGCAGGTTGGTTTCGGTGTAGGTGCGATGCACGCCCCAGGATAGCGCCTCTTCCTCATCGCCATCCACCCAGACGCGCTGGCCCTTCTTGCCGAACACGATCGCGGTGCCGGTATCCTGGCACATCGGCAGCACGCCGCCGGCCGCGATATTGGCGTTCTTCAGCAGGTCCAACGCCACGAACCGGTCGTTCGACGAAGCCTGTGGGTCATCCAGGATCGCCCG
>JAJZEV010000189.1 GCA_021805665.1 Pseudomonadota bacterium | reverse complement strand
CGGGCGAATATCGGTTTCGCCCAAATTATCGACCCCCAGACCATTCGCCTGCGCCTGTGGGAACGCGGCGCCGGGTTGACGCTGGCCTGCGGTTCCGGCGCCTGCGCCACCCTGGTGAACGCGCATCGCCGCGGCCTGACCGGCCGGCGGGCCAAAATCATCGTCGATGGCGGCACGTTGGACATCGAATGGCGCGAGGATGGCCACGTTCTCATGGCCGGCCCGGTCGCCACCGTGTTCCACGGACACCTGCCATGACCGTCGATATCCTGACGTTCGGCTGCCGTCTGAACGCCTATGAATCCGAAGTCATGCGCGGCCTGTCCGCCGCGGCAACCGACACCGTCATCGTCAACACCTGCGCCGTGACCGCCGAAGCGGAGCGTCAGGCCCGCCAGGCCATCCGCAAAGTCGCCCGAGAACGCCCCGGCGCGCGCATCGTCGTCACCGGATGCGCCGCGCAGATCGACCCGGCATCCTGGGCATCGATGCCCAACGTCGATCGCGTGCTGGGCAACGACGATAAGCTGAAACCCGAAAGCTGGCTGCCCGGCGCCGGGTCCGCCGTGTCCGACATCATGGCCGCGCGCGAAACCGCCGCCCATCTGGTCACCGAGTTCGCCAGCCGGGCGCGCGCCTTCGTTCAGGTCCAGCAGGGCTGCGACCACCGCTGCACGTTCTGCATCATCCCGTTCGGCCGCGGCCCCAACCGGTCCGTTCCCATCGGCGTCATCGCCGATCAGGTCCGCACACTGGTGGCCAGCGGCTATCGAGAGGTCGTGCTGACCGGCGTCGATGTCGCCTCCTATGGCCCCGACCTGCCGGGCGCGCCGTCGCTCGGCCAGATGATCCGCCGCCTGCTGCTCGCGGTGCCGGAACTGCCGCGCCTGCGGCTGTCTTCCATCGACCCCGCCGCCATCGACGACGATTTGTGGCGGCTGATCGCCGAGGAACCCCGCCTGATGCCGCATCTGCACCTGTCGCTGCAGGCCGGCAGCGACCTGATCCTGAAGCGCATGCGCCGCCGGCATCTGCGCGCCGAGGCGTTACAGGTCGTCCACCGAGCGCGGGATTTACGGCCGGGGATTGCGATCGGCGCCGACCTGATCGCTGGCTTTCCCACCGAAACCGACGAACTGTTCGACGAAACCCTGCGTTTCGTCAGCGAGGCCGCCCTGCCCTACCTCCATGTCTTCCCCTACAGCGAGCGTCCCGGCACCCCCGCCGCTCGGATGCCATCCGTGCCCAAACCCGTCCGCAAGCAGCGCGCCGCCGCCCTGCGCGAAGCCGGCGCCGCGGAAGCCGGGCGTTTCTTCGCGGCCCAGATCGGACGAACCGTGTCGCTGCTGACCGAGGCCAACCAAACCGGCCACACCGAACACTTCGCCCCGGTGCGCCTGACGCAGCCCACCGAACCCGGCCGCCTGCTGTCCGCCCGCGTGACCGGCGCGACCGGCGAAACCTTGCTGGCGGAGGCCGCCTGATGGCACTCGGAAGTTTCTTCTCCCGCCTGAAGGAAGGCCTGTCGCGCAGCACACAGAAGCTGTCCGGCGGTATCACCGCGGTGTTCAAGAAGCGCCGCCTGGACGACGCCGCGCTGGAGGAACTGGAAGAACTGCTGATTTCCGCCGACCTTGGAACCGGGGCGGCGCGCAAGGTCATCGCCGCGTTCCGCCGCACCCGCTTCGGCAAGGAAGTCACCGACGAGGAGATCAAGCAGGCACTGGCCGAGGAAATCGCCGCCATCCTGGCCCCGGTCGCCAAGCCGCTGGAGTTGAACCCGGCCAACCGCCCGCATGTGGTGCTGGTGGTCGGCGTGAACGGCACTGGCAAGACCACTACCATCGGCAAGCTGGCGCAGTCCTATAAGGAACAGGGCAAGCGCGCGATCATGGCCGCCGGCGACACATTCCGCGCCGCGGCAGTGGAGCAACTGCAGGTCTGGGGCGAACGCACCGGAACCCCCGTCATCGCTGGCGGCCAGAACGCGGACTCGGCCGGTTTGGCGTTCGACGCCCTGACCCGGGCGAAAGCCGACGACGCGGACGTGCTGCTGATCGACACCGCCGGGCGCCTGCACAACAAGGCCGCCCTGATGGACGAACTGGCCAAGATCATCCGCGTGCTGCGCAAACAGGATCCCACCGCGCCGCATTCGGTGCTGCTGGTGCTGGACGCGACCACCGGCCAGAACGCGGTGCAGCAGGTAAAGGTCTTCAAGGATATGGTGGCCGTAACCGGGCTGGTCGTCACCAAGCTGGACGGCAGCGCCCGCGGCGGCATCGTCGTGGCCCTGGCCGAGACGTTCGGCATGCCGGTTCACGCCGTCGGCGTGGGCGAAAAAGCCGGCGACCTGCGCCCGTTCGATGCCGATGAATTCGCCCGCGGCCTGGTCGGTTCGGAGTCCCCCGGATAATCCGCCTTCTAGTTACAGTAAAGCATCAAAATCCTGTACTGCCGGCCCGCTGCGCCGCAGCGGCCATCCTATCTGATACCGAAACAATATCGGTCATTCAGGATTCTCCACGGCACATTAATAACCATCCACCCAGAGCCAATCCGATCCACGCCCGATCAGGAACAATGGAGGCCGCGCCGCCTCTCCATGAATTGCGTTGCCCATGGACTGCCAACTGCCGAGATTGCAACTGTTCCAATGGCAGAGAGTGTGATGACTGAAATCGTCGATGTCGCGATTATCGGTGCGGGTCCGTACGGGCTTTCCATAGCCGCCCATCTCTCCGGCGCGGGTATGGATTACCGCATTTTCGGGTTGCCCATGCACACATGGCGTACCTCCATGCCCGAGGGGATGGTCCTCAAGTCCGAGGGCAACGCCTCCAATCTCTACGATCCGGGCGGCGAACTGACGCTCCAGAAGTATTGTTCGCAGAATGGCCTGCCCTATGCCCATACCGGCTATCCCATTCCGCTGACCACTTTCATCGACTACGGCATCGCCTTCCAGCGCCAGTTCGTTCCGCATCTGGAAGACCGTCAGGTAGCGGCCGCGATCCCAACACCCGATGGCTTCGACCTGCGGCTTCAGGATGGCGGCCTCGCCCGCGCCCGGCGCTTGATCGTCGCGGCTGGAATCCGGGCATACGAGTATATTCCGCCGGAAATCGAAGGCTTACCGCGGTCGCTGGTGTCGCACAGCGCCGCCCATGTGAAAGTGTCCGGCTTCACCGGACAGAAGATCGCGATCGTTGGCGGCGGCGCATCGGCGGTGAACCTTGCCGCGCTGTTGCACAAGAACGGCGCCGACGTGACGCTGATCGTCCGCGAGGACGCCGTAGCCTATTGCGGCCCGCCGCAGCCGCGAACCTGGCTCGACCGGATCAAGGAACCCGAATCCGGCCTGGGCACCGGTTGGCGTTCATGGGCGTGCTGTGCGATGCCGGGCGTCTTCCATGCGATGCCGGAACGCTTCCGCCTGATGGTTGTCCGCAAGCATCTGCCCGCGGCCCCGGGCTGGACTCTCCAGCCGCTGGTCGACGGTGTGGTACCGACCATCGCGGGCGCAACGATCGCCCGGGCGCGGGAGAGCGGCGGGCGGGTGAATCTGGAGCTCGCGCTGCGTGGCGGCGGAACCAAGGCGCTGACCGCCGACCATGTGATCGCCGGAACCGGCTACCGCGTGGACATGCGGCGTCTGGCGTTTCTGGGCCAGGAAATACTGGACCGGCTGAACTGCATCGACCACACACCCCGCCTGTCGCGGCGCTTCGAAAGCTCGATCCCCGGTCTGTTCTTCGTCGGCACGGCGGCGGCCAACAGTTTCGGGCCGATGATGCGCTTCGCCTATGGCGCCAACTTCGCCGCCAAACGGCTGACCGAGTACCTCTCGCATTCGCAGATGCGGGGAAGCGTCCGACGCGACCGTGTTCAGCCGTCTGAGTGGACGAAACAAGGCCTTGCCGGCACCGCCGGTTGAACCCGGAATGCGATCAATCGCTCAGCACCCCGGTTGGCGCCGCTGCCAGGCCTCTGTCAGCAGACACAGTATCTCGAACAGCACCGACGCGCCGTTGAACGCGGTCAGTGTGCCGACATCGAACGGGGGCGAAACCTCCACCAGGTCGCCCCCGACGAAGTCGATGCCGCGGAGTTCGCGCAACAGCCGCAGGGCCTGCAAGGCGGTGATTCCCCCCGCCTCCGGCGTGCCAGTACCAGGCGCATGGCTCGGATCCAGGCTGTCGATGTCGAACGTCAGGTAAGTCGGGCCACGGCCGGCGATGCGGTGGGCTTCCTCGGCGGCATAGCGCCAGCCCTTGTCGTCGAACTCTTCCATCGGCAGCACCCGCATGCCGCTGCGCCGGCTGAAACCCCACATGTCGGGGTCGTTGGTGGTGCCGCGAATGCCGATCTGGATGACCCTGGCAGGGTCCAGCAAACCCTCCTCCACCGCCCGGCGGAACGGCGCCCCGTGATGAAAGCGCGAGCCCATGTAGTCATCGCCGGTATCGCAATGGGCGTCGATGTGGATCATCCCGACCGGGCCGTTGGCCGCGACCGCGCGCAGGATCGGCAGGCCAATCGAATGATCGCCGCCGACCGAAAGCGGAACGACCCCGGCGCCTGTGACGGTGCGGTAGAAGGTCTCGATCTCTCGATGGGCACCCTGGAGTTCGTACGGATGCTCGATCCAGCAGTCCCCCAGATCGCGGACCCGCGTCGTGGCGAACGGCGTTACGCCGGTGATGGCGTTGATCCGGCGCAGCATGGTCGATTGCTCGCGCACCGATCGGGGACCATGGCGCGCGCCGGGGCGGTGGGTAACGCCGCCGTCGAACGGAACGCCGATAATGCCGATGTCCACGTCCTCCAGCGCCTGCGTGGCCGGGGTTCGGAAGAAGGTCGCGATCCCGGTATAGCGTGGGTGGGCCTGGGGATCCTGGAAGTCGGTGTAGGTCCGCGGCTGCTTGATCATCCGTCTCGCTCCGAGGGGGCTGGCGTTGCGGTCATCGCGCCCGATGCAACCCCACCGGACGATGCTATCACGTCAGATGGCGCCGAAAGAACGAAGCTGTGGGATCGTGGGAGGTCGCCGTCCCGCGAGTCTCGTTATCGATATAGAGTAGCTCCAGCGACCCGCCGGCCTTGCGGTAACCATGGGCGAAACGTTCCGGTTCGTTGCCGTCGAACGGGCTGGCCGGGTCCCTGTAGTCGTGGGCCGGATCGGGCCACCCCTGTATCCAAAGCGCCGGCGGCAGTTTGGCCTTTTCCTCGCGTTCCAGCAGCAGCATCGGGTTGGCTTCCTCCATCGCCGCCTCGATCTTCCAGTACAGCTCGTGACGGCTGGGGATATCGCTAACCCAGGCCGGCGGATTGGCGGAATCGCGCAGCCGTACGGCATGGCGATAGCGCGACAGCGGATTGATCACCGGCCACTGCATCGCCACCGCCCGCACCGAGGCGTCCACCCTGGCCCCATCCGGAGACGCCAGCGCGGTGTAGCGCGGGTCGGCGGGCCGCATCGCCGCCAGCATCGCCAGATGTCCGCCGCTGCTCTGCCCCGACAACCCCACCGCATCCGGTCGGATGTTCAGCTTGCCGGCCTGCGCTTTCAGCCACCGGATCGCGAAGTTGATATCGACCAGGGACGCCGGATACCCGGATCCGGCATGCCGGAAATTCAGCGCGGCGACCGCGAACCCGTTACGAACCAGCGTCAGGTCGCGCGGTTCGCAGTCCCGCAGGTCCTGGCTGCACCACGCACCGCCGTGCAGATCGACCACCAGCGGGAACGGACCCGGTCCCACCGGCATGAACAAGCGCAGCCGCCGGGGGCCGTCGGAGTCCTCAATGTAGTTGAAATCGGCGACGGTGTAATCGAAAGACGGATTGGTCATTGGACATATCCCCTGCCTTGCCCGCCAGTTTAGGGTGCCTTCGGGAATACCGCCAGCGCGGCCGCCGCATCCGGCAGCCTGCCACAGACAACCGCGCCCGGGTTGTATCCAGGCCCGATCCATCCGAAGCTGCACCGGATGTTCAGCACACGTTTCCGCCTCGGTGCCGTCCTTGGGATCAACCAGACGATTTCCTGGGGAACGACGTTCTATCTGCCGGCAATCGTCGCTACCCCGGTCGCCGCGTCGTTCGGCCAGTCTGGCTTCGCGACGATGGGGGCATTCACCTGGGCGTTGTTGGTCGCCGGCGCCTGTTCCCCGCGAGTCGGCAAATGGATCGACCGCCACGGCGGACGCGGCGCCCTGCTGACCAGCATCCTGGTCATCGCGGCCGGTCAGGCGGTTCTGGCGGTCAGTCATGGCTTGGTGCTTTGGTATGTGGGGTGGACGATCATTGGCCTGGGTATGTCGATGGGTCTGTACGATGCCGCCTTCGCCACCGTCGGCGGGCTGTTGGGCCAGGAGGCCGGACCCGCCATCACCGGAATCACCCTGGTCGCGGGCTTCGCCAGCACGGTGTTCTGGACACTGGGCGCCGCCTCGATCGGGATATTGGAGTGGCGCGGCCTGCTGCTCGCCTACGCCGGCCTGATGCTGGCGGTGAACCTGCCGATGATCTGGCTGCTGATCCCCCCCGCGCCACCCCGGGAAAAGCAAGCGGCGGAAACCGGAGGGTTGCCGAAGTCGCCATCGCAACGCCTGGCCTTGGTGCTGCTGGGGGCGTTCTTCGCGCTGCGGTGGTTCATCACCTCGGCGCTGGCGGTCAATGCATTGACGCTGTTTCAGGGCATTGGCCTGACCGCCGGGCAGGCCGTCGGTATCGCGGCACTGATCGGGCCTGGCCAGGTCGCCGGCCGGCTGCTGGAATACGGGATCGGACCGCGCGTCGATATCCTGGTGAAAGCCCGCATTGCCGCGGTGCTGCTGCCCCTGGGGACTGCACTGCTGCTGCTGGGTGGTCCGATCGCGGCGACCGGCTTCGCGCTGCTGTATGGCATGAGCAACGGCGTCATGACGATCAACCGAGGCACGCTGCCCTTGGCGATCTTCGGCCCGCGGGGCTATGCCAGCCTGCTGGGCTGGTTGGCGGTGCCGGTTCTGGTGGCGCAGGCCACCGCCCCGACCTTGACCGCGCCGTTGATGTCCGCCCTGCCGGCGCTGAACGTGCTTCTGCTCAGCGGATGCGCGGCGGCGGTGGCAGTGCTGTTCCTGATGCCGTTGCGGGTGCCTGGAACGCGCTGACCGAAGCCGCCAACGCGTCGCCTTCCAACACAGTTTCCGGCCCGAATGTAATGCGTTCCGCGATCCAGGCGCCGCCCGCCCCGGCGATATCCGCCAGCGCGGCCGCCAGGTCGGGCGCCATCAGCAGGCCGTCCGACCCATCGGCCATGCGGCGATGGATCAGCAGGCAGATCGGAATGGAGCACGCCACGCCGTTACTCCAACCACGCTACCGCCCGGATTGGACTGCCAGTGCCCCCCCTGATTTTCAGCGGAAACCCGATGAACCGGAACCGCCCCTTGCCGACCAGCTTATCGAGGTTCACCAGACCCTCCATGTGAGTGAAGCCCATATCGCGGCAGACGTGATGAACCTCGAAATTGTTACGCCCCGGCCGGCCCGGGCTGACCGCTTCCACGCCGAACATCCCGATGCCCTTGTTACCCAGCCAGGTCGCGGACTCCTTCGTCAGTCCCGGGAAGTCGGTGATATAGGCGTCGGTGCCGTTGGTGCGGCGATAGAAGTCCATATGCAGCAGCACGGTGTCTTTCGGCCGGATCTCGATCCCCGCGGCACGTTCGGCAGCCTGCAGGTCGTCGATACCGATGTCGGACTTCAGTTCCTTGTGCGACAGGTCCAAACAGACCGCCTCGGTAAAGAACGTCTCCAGCGGCATTTCGTCGATGCCCATCGCACCGGGGCGCTCGTCGAAATGCAGCGGCGCATCGACATGGGTGCCCGAATGGTCGCCCATGTTCAGCGACGTCACGGCGGAGGAAAACGTATAGCCGTCGGCGACGCGCTTTTCCTCGTGCGTGGAAAACGGCGCGATAATGACCATCGGGTGGTTCGGCAGGCGGGCCATCTTGTGGTGGATTTCGCGGCTCAGGTCGATCAGCGTCATCGGCATCCCCTTGGGTTTCAGCGATTTAAGCCCACACCCGCAACGGATGCCAAGATGGGTTTTGCCCTCTTATACCCATACGGGCGGATGCGTTCCCGGGGTCGCCGACGGGCGATCCCACCGAACCGGCGTCTCGGACAGTTGTGCGGAATGCCGCACCGCGTGCAGGCGACCGGCGCCATAGCCGGAGACCTCCATCAAGTCGGCGACACCCTCCGCCGTTGGGCCCGGGATCGCTAAACCGTTACTCACCCGGCCCAGATCGCGGATCCATAGGCCGGTGCGGGCCAGGGAGACCTGAACGTGCCAGCTTCCGCCCTGGTCCATCCGCCGCATCAGCGCGGTCAGCGCGCCGAACGCCAGCAGGTAGCCCGATCCGTGATCGAGCGCCTGACACGGCAAGGCTTTGGGGGCGGTCTGTCCGGCCGCCTCGGCTTCAGCATGATTGATGCCCGTGGCGGTCTGCGTCAGGCTATCGAAACCGCGCCGATCCGACCACGGCCCGACATGGCCATAAGCCGACAGCGATACATACACGATGCCGGGACGGATACGGGCTGCCTCCTCCGGGCCGAAGCCCAACGCCGCCAATCCGCCGGGGCGGTAGCCTTGAACGAAAATATCGGACTGGGCCAGCAACTCTTTCAGGCGTTCGTTGTCGCCCTTCTCGCGCAGCTCCAGAAACGCCGACAGTTTGCCCCGCCCCGTGTCCACCACCAGCCGCGGCAGGTTGGGCACGTTCGGACTGCAGATGTTCATCACCTCGGCGCCATGCGCGGCCAGGGTGCGCCCGCACACCGGCCCGGCGATCACCCGCGTCAGGTCCAGCACCCGAACGCCCGACAGCGGCCGAGCGGCGGGGGACAGGCCCTCAGCGGGGGCGTCACCGATACGGGTGATCCTGACCACTGGCTGGGTCATCAGCGCCGCGGCGTGAGGATGCGCATCCCACTCGGCGAAACTCCGCATCGCAGTGGCGCACAACCCGTTCTCGGCGGCGGCATCTTCCAGGCCGTAACCGGTCCATGACCGCAACGCCGCCGACACTGCCGCTTTGTCGTAATCGCACCCGAGTATCCGTAAAATCCCTGCCCTGTGGTGCGGGAAATTGGTGTGAAGCCGCACCCAGCGGCCGTCGCCGCACTGGTAGGTGCCGGCGATTTTGTCCCATGGGTCTTCCGGAGCCTCGCCTTCGATCCGGGCGAAATGTTCCGACAGGAACTCGATCGCGGCGTGGCGCATATCGACCGACACACGCTGCCGATGCCCGCCCCGCTGGCGCCACAGCGTTGCCGCCGCCAGGCCGGACGCCGCGACTGTCACCTGCGCCGCGGTGCCGACCGCGAAGCTGGAGGGCAGCACGGGATCCGATCCGGTCAGCACGACATCGTCCAGCGCGTCTGCCGGCAGGCCGGCCCTGCTCCAAAGATCGGCGAGAGCGGAGGTTTGGTTCATATCGCGGCTCCTGGATAAAAGGCGCTTACAGCGGCGTGTCGGCATCGGCAATGGCTTCGGCGGAAACACAATCAGGCCGAAAGCCCCTGCATTGGCGGCCGGCGGAACAGCCATGATACGCAGTGGAGGCGGTTACGAAACCAGTCAGATATGGCACCGGCCGAGCATACGATGATATCCGCTATGCCAAGTGAACCCCGCCATTGATATCGCGTACCGACCCGTCGGCTTGCCGGTAGTCCGGCCCGACCGGCACTTTGCCATAACCGCCCGGAATATCCAGCACATAGGTCGGCCACGCCAGTCCCGTGACGCGCCCGCGCAAAGCCTCCAGCAGCGCACGGCCTTCCTCGATGGGCACGCGAAACCGCGCAGTACCGGGCGCTGGGTCCAACTGGTGCAGGTAATACGGCTTCACCCGAACCGCGAGCATCGCCCTGAACAGCGCCTCCAGTGCCGCCGCGCTGTCGTTCACCCCGCGCAGCAGCACCGACTGGCCCAGCACCGGGATGCCGCGGGTCTGCACCCGGCGCAGTGCCGCCCTCGCGGCAGGTGAGAATTCCCGCGCGTGGTTCGCATGCACGACCAGCCACATCGACCGGTCGGTGTCCATCGCCGCCGCCAGTTCGTCCGACAGCCGTTCGGGGTCGGCTACCGGCACCCGGGTGTGGATACGGATGGTCTGGATATGCGGCATGGCGGACAACGTGCCGACAATCCCCCGCAACCGCCGTGGCGACAGCATCAGCGGATCGCCGCCGGTCAGGATCGCCTCGGTCACCGCCGGATGGGCGGCGAACCAGTCGTAGGCAACGGCGAGTTCGGCGTCGGTCAGTACGCCGCCATCGGGGCCGACATGTTCCCTCCGGAAACAGAACCGGCAATAAACCGGGCAAATCAGCAGCGGCTTCAGCAGCGCCCGGTCCGGATACCGATGCACCACGCCCTTTACCGGCGACAATGCATCGTCGCCGATCGGGTCTGCATTTTCGAACGGGGCCGCGATCAGTTCCGAGGGATCGGGAATGAATTGCCGGGCGATCGGATCGTCGGGCGACTGGATCAAGGCCCGCATCGCCGGGGACAGCGCGACCGCGTAACGGGCCTCGGTCGCGGCCGCGCCGTCGTATGCGGCGGGCGCGATCAGGCCCGCCGCCAGCAGCGCCCGGGCGTCGCGAAGCGTCAGGTTTTCACGAAGGCGCAGCCCAGCGCCGCCATCGGCTGGAACGCCTGATCCCGCGGTATCGTCGCCAGCAGCTTGAATTGATCCCATTCGCCCTTCGACTCGGCCGGAGACTTCGTCTCCCACACATAATTCGCATGCACATGCTTGCCGTCGGCCCGCACGATGCCGGTTCCATACAACGGATCGGACACCGGTAAAGCCTTCATCTGCTCCACCGCCGCGCGTCCGCTGGCCTTTGCCTTGTCCGGCCCCATCGCCGCCACGGCCTTCAGGTAGTGCCACACCGCGGAGTAGCAGCCGGCATGGAAGTAATTCGGATACGCCTTGTGATAGCGCGGCGCGAACCGTGCGGCGAATGCCCGGGTGCCTTCGTTCATGTCCCAGTAGAACGGCATCGCGCCGATGATTCCGGCGGCCGATTCCAGGCCGACCGAACGGGCGATGTAGTCCTGATAGACCAGGGCGGCGATTTTGATGCCGGACTGGGGCAGGCCGAACTCATGCGCCTGCTTGATGCAGTTGGCGGTGTCGTCCCCGGCATTGGCCAGGCACAGCACCTTCGCCTTGCTGGCCTGCGCCTGCAGGATATAGGCGGAAAAATCGGTCGTACCGGGGAACGGATAGGCCGCCATGCCGGCGACCTTGCCGCCCATCTGTTCCACGATGGTCGCGGTATCCTGAGTCATGACATGGCCGGAGATGTAGTCCGGCTTGATGAAAAACCAACTGTCGCCGCCGGCCTGCACCAGGCCGCGGGTGATAGCGTTGGAGTTGGACCACAGATCGTAGGTCCACTGGATCTGGTTCGGCGTGCAGTATTTCCCGGTGAGCGCGGGGACGCCGGCGGCGGTGAAAACCACCACCTTGTCCTTGTCCTTGGCCACCTGACCGACGGCGATCGCCACGGCGGATTGCGGAATGTCGAAGATGGCGTCCACGCCTTCCTGATCGTACCATGACCGGGCGATGGAGGCGCCGACATCCGGTTTCAGCAGCATGTCGCCCTGGATTACCTCCACCGAAATGGCCGGATTGGCTTTCATGAAGTCTTCCGCCGCCATCTGCGCGCCGAGGAAGTCGCCCGGACCGGAGGCTTCGGCATACTGACCGGACATATCGGACAGAACGCCGATTTTAATGGTGGACGCGGCCCGGGCGTTGCGGATCGCGGGCATCGACAGGGCAGCGGCCCCGCCCAGCAGGGTTCGGCGGCGGATTTTCATAGACGTCTCCCGGTATTCTTGTTGTGTCGGACTGGCGGTACGCGTTGTTGTTACGGCCGCATCCCAAACGACGATGGCCCCGGCGTGCGCAGCGGCGCCGCCAAATTGGCGAAATCGCACAGCACCTTGCGGGTGTCCCGCGGGTCGATCACCTCGTCCACCCAGAACGCCTCGGCGGTGCGG
>JAJZEV010000344.1 GCA_021805665.1 Pseudomonadota bacterium | reverse complement strand
ATGAAACCGGCATTCTCCGGCGCGACCATCGACGCCACGTCGCCCACATCGGTGGATACGACGGGCAGGCCGCTGGCCATCGCCTCGATCGCCGACAACGGCATCTGTTCGGTGTCCGACGACAAGGCGAAGATATCGAACCGGGCGTAGAATTCGGCGGTGGCCAGGTGGTGGCCGGCGAACGTCACCCGGCCGGCGATCCCCAGCGAACCGGCCAGCGCCTCCAGCGCCGAACGCCGCGGCCCGTCGCCGACGACCACAAGCCGGCCGGACGGGAGTGCCGCGAACGCACGCAGCAGCCGCCCGATATTCTTTTCCTCCCGCAGCGCCGCGACCGTGCCGATCACCGGCTCCGCGCCGCCGCGCAGCGACCCGTCGGCCGCAAACCGGTCCAGATCGATGCCGTTGGGCACATAGCGGATGACGCCGGGCGGCAGTTTCCACAGATCGCGCACGATCCGGACCAGATTGCGCGACGGCAGCACCACCGGCGAGCGGCCCAGTACCAGCCGCCGCACCAGCACGCGGCGCGGGATGGGGGCGGAACGCTCCTCCGGCCCGAAGCCGTCCACCACATGCAGATGCCGCACCACCGGGACGACATTCGCCAGCGCGAACTCGATCGCCCCCCAGTTGCAGGTCACCAGCACATCCGGACGCCAGTCCTTCAGCAGGCGCCGGTAGCGCCATGCCGCCGTCAGCATCGCGTCCTTCGTCGCGGCGACGGCGGGAAAGGTTACATCCAGGCCGGGGTCCAGCCGTTCGCGGCACGCCAGATTGCCATCCAGCGACACGACGATATGACGGAACGCCGGTCCGAAATGATTGGCGATGGCGGCAAACCGCACCTGCGCCCCACCGACGGCGAAGGTCGGGAACACATGCATCACCAGCGGCGCCCTGTCGCCGCCCCGGTCCTGTCCGCTGCCCTGTTTCACCTTGACGTACCTGAAGCCTTCCGCCGAAACGGATGCACATGACCAAGCCTTGCCATACCGCAATCGCTTTCGCCGCCGCAATGCTGTGCGCCGCCGCGTCGCCGGCCCGCGCCCGGGAACTGGATGTCGGCCCCACCCGGGCACTGAAGCTCCCCAGCCAGGCCGCCGCCATCGCGATGAACGGGGACGTCGTCCGGATCGACCCCGGCACCTATGCGGATTGCGCGATCTGGAACGCCTCGCGCCTGGTCATCGAAGCCGCCGGCCCGGGTGTGATCCTGGCCGGCAAGACCTGCGCCGAAAAGGGTATCTTCATCGTCGAAGGCGCCGACACCACGATCAGGGGCATCACCTTCGCCAACGCAACCGTCGTCTGGCACAACGGCGCGGGCATACGCGCCGCGGGCGACAATTTGACGGTGGAGAACAGCCGCTTCCTGGGCGATGAAAACGGCATTCTCGCCGGCGGCAGCCGCCGCAGCGTGCTGCGAATCACCGGCAGCGTGTTCATCGGCAACGGCGCCTGCATCGATGCCTGCGCCCACGGCGTCTATGCTGGCGCGCCGATCTATCTGCTGGATATCGAGCATTGTGTCTTCCTGGACACCAAGATCGCACACCACATCAAATCCCGCGCCCTGAATACCATTGTCCGGGACAGCCGGATCGAGGACGGGCCGGAGGGAACCTCCAGCTATCTGATCGACATCCCGGACGGCGGCAATGCGACGATCGAGGGCAACACAATGGAAAAGGGCGCGCTGACCTCCAACCCGGCCACGGCGATCTCGATCGGTGTCGAAAGTGCTAAGAACCCTACCGGCAAGCTGATCGTTCGAAACAACCGCTTCACCAGCCATGTGCCGCGTGAGACGGCGTTCGTGCGCAACAGCACCGGCGTTCCGGTCACGCTGGACGCCAACATCGTGGACGGGAATGTGCGCCTGCTGGCCACCGGGGAGCCTCGCTGAGCGGCTGAGGAGAGTAACGGCGTCACAAAATCAGACTTTCTGACAGTTTACAGCCGGGGTTGACAGGCGCGCGAACACCGAACAAGTACTGTTCATGAAACAAGACCTCGGACGCCCGGTTACAGGCGCCATCCTGTTTGGCCTGCTCGGCATCGCCCTGGCGATACCAAGCATCACCACGCCCAGCCCAATCTTCCGCCTGGCCGCGTACTCGTGCGGCGGCCTGTCCGCCTTCCTTTTACTGGTCGAGTGCTTCATCTGGTGCAGTCTGCATCTGAACTGGAAGCAGACGTCTATCTTGATAGCGGTCGCCATACTGCTGCCGGCCGGACTGATCTGGGGTCTGAAGCGGGCTGATCGGACGGCAGAGGCGCCCGCCGAAAATGCTTCGCCAACCAGGATCGAGCTGACCATTTCGCCCCGCCCGCCGGACCCGGGTGGCTTCATCGAAACAAGTCTGTCCGAAACGAGGCCCGGTTACACCAGCGAAACGCTGATGCGAATTTCCTCCGACGGTGCGCGGCCCAACGACCTCGTAGCCTCCGGCATCATCGTCGAGGACAAAACCGACGACGGCGCCAGCGCCGCCCTGTCCTCGGATCAAGCCAGGAATCTGCTGTTCACCGTTACGGACAAGAACGGGAAAGCCGACAGCCTGAGCGTTCCGATGGGTCCCGGCGGTGTGCCCTACGACCAAAACGTGTCGTTGGCAACCGAGGCGGGCCAGCAGTTCTCAATGCGATTGAGTCGCGGTTGCAACGGGCGGTGGTGAGTCTGGAAGGCAACAGGTCAGGGTAAAACGTCGGCCCACATCAAAATAGGGGATTCGCAAGAACGCGAGAATGGGATTCGTGGCGGGCATGGGTCTGCTCGATTCCCTGCTTGGGT
>JAJZEV010000209.1 GCA_021805665.1 Pseudomonadota bacterium | reverse complement strand
AAACCGTTAGCCTGCCGCCCGCATCCGGGACGACGATCGAACTGATCGACGTTCAGCGCATCATGCACGACATTCCCCACCGCTATCCGTTCCTGCTGCTGGACCGCGTGGTCGATGTCGTCCTGAACACCTCGGCTGTCGGAATCAAGAACGTCACGGCCAACGAGAGTTTCTTTGCCGGCCATTTCCCCAACCATCCGGTCATGCCCGGCGTGCTGATCGTCGAAAGCATGGCCCAAACCGCCGCCGTCCTCGTCGTCGAGACACTCGGTCCCGACGCCGCCGGAAAGCTGGTGTATTTCATGTCGATCGAGGGCGCGAAATTCCGCCGCCCCGTCGTGCCGGGCGACCAACTGAAAATCCACATCGTCAAGGAACGCAATCGCGGGAACGTATGGAAGTTCCATGGCGTCGCCCGTGTCGATGGCACGGTGGTCGCCGAAGCAACCTACTCGGCGATGATCCGGGACCGCGCCGCGGCGGTCTGACGCAAAGCTGCCTTAGTAACGCCAAAATGTTAGGCGAAACAGAGTGTTACAGGCAGCGGCGGGTAACATCGGGCAACAATGATTGTGTTGGTGGCCGGCCCCCGGCCCCATAGTTTCGTCCCCGCAGGACGGCACAAACTGTTGATCCGGAACGGAACACCATGGATTCGATGACGAATATCAGCCAGCACACGAACGATCGCGTGACGATCCACCCCACCGCGATCGTGGCCCGGGGGGCCGAACTCGGCCCCGGTGTCGATGTCGGGCCGTTCTGTACCGTCGGCCCGAATGTGGTTATCGAGGCTGGCGCCAAACTGGTGTCGCATGTTGTCGTCGAGGGCCACACCCGCATCGGGGAGGACGCACAGCTCTTCCCGTTCTGCACCGTCGGCCTGCCGCCGCAGGACCTGAAATACAAGAACGAACCCACCCGGTGCGAGATTGGCGCCCGGACCTTGCTCCGGGAGCATTGCACCATCCATCGCGGCACCGCGACCGGCCTTGGCATCACCCGCGTTGGCAACGACTGCATGCTGATGGCCGTGGTCCACGTCGCGCATGACTGCCAGTTGGGCAACAGCGTGATCGTCGCCAACAACGCGGTGATGGGCGGTCACGTCACTATCGGCGACCATGCGGTGATCGGCGGCGCGGCGGCGATCCATCAATCCGTACGCATCGGACGCGCCGCCATGATCGGCGGAGTCTCCGGCGTGGAAGGCGACGTGATACCGTTTGGCAGCGTCATCGGCAATCGCGCCCGTCTGGCGTCGTTGAACATTATCGGCCTGCGGCGGCGCGGGTTCGATAAGGCCGCGATCCAGCGCCTGCACATCGCCTTCAAGGCGCTGTACAATAAGGAAGGCGTGTTCGCGCAGCGGCTGGAATCGGTGCGCCAGACGTTCGGCGCCGATCCGCTGGTCGCGGAAATGCTGGCTTTTATCGATGCGCCCAGCCATCGCGGCCTGATCCGGGCGGAATAGCCCATACCGCCCGCTTGCCGCCCAGCGTCTCGGCTGCGATCCTGTCCCCAGCAGGAACCGTCCCGAGGCCAACGATGTCCGACACCCTTCCCACCGCCACGCGCGTCTCCGACCCCGGAATCCGCGCGCTGTACCGTCTGGAGAACCGCTGGCAGGCGTGGCTGGACGTGGAGGGCGCGCTGGCCCTTGCCCAGGCCGAACTGGGAATCATCCCGGCGGATGCGGCACGGGCTATCGCCAAGGCCGCGCGCCTGGACAACATGGACCGTGTCCGGATCGACGAAGGCTTCATACGCACCGGCCACACTCTGGTTCCCCTGGTCTGGGAACTCGGCCGTGCGGTCGGCGAACCGCATGGCGGCTGGGTCCATTGGGGCGCCACGACCCAGAACATCACCCAGACCGGCGATCTCTTGGTGCTGCGACAGGCCCACGCCGTCTTTCTGAGGCAAATCGGCGAAATCCTGGCCGCGATGGCCGATCTGGCGGATAAGGGCGCCGATATGCCGATGGCCGGGCGCACCCACGGGCAGCATGCGGTGCCCGCCACCTTCGGCTACAAGATCGCGGTCTGGATCGACGAACTGATCCGCCACACCGAACGCTTCCGCCAAGCCGCCCCCCGCCTGTTCGTCGCCATGCTCGGCGGCGGGGCGGGAACCTATGCCTCGCTGGGCAAAAACGGCCCTCCCGTTCAACAAGGCATCGGCCGGCTGCTGGGCTTCGGATCGATGACCGTTCCATCGCGCGCCATCGGCGACCATTTGGCCGAAAACGTCATGCTGCTGGGCCTGCTCGCCGCCACCTGCGGCAAGATCGGGCGCGAAATCTACACCCTGATGAAGACCGAGTTCGGGGAGGTCGAGGAACCCGTCCCGCCCGGCACCGTCGGCAGTTCCACCATGCCGCAGAAGCGCAATCCAAAGCTGTGTCAGGACGTTATCGCCGCCGCCGCCGAAATACGCGCGATGGTGCCGCTGGCGCTGGAGGCAATGACGACAGAACATGAAGCCGACCGCACCACCAGCCTGATGATGGACAAGGCGGAGGCCACCGCCTGCGTCGCCACCGGCGATATGCTGGCCCGCGTGGCCGAAATCATGCGCGGCCTGCGCCTCGACCCCGTCCGCATGCGCGCCAATCTGGATCTGGGCGGCGGCTTGATCATGGCGGAGGCAGTGATGCTGGACCTTGGCGCCGCGATCGGACGCCAGCACGCCCATGACGCGGTGTACGATGCCGCCCAGGACGCTTTCGTGAAGGGGCGCTCGTTCGGCGAACTGCTGGCCGAAGACCCCCGCGTGACCGCACATATGACGCCGGAACAGATCGGGGGCCTTCTCGACCC
>JAJZEV010000337.1 GCA_021805665.1 Pseudomonadota bacterium | reverse complement strand
TGATCGCCGTGCTGGTGATCTTCAGAGCCCCCTTGGCGATCAGACCGTAATGGCCGCCGAACGTGCCGGCGATCGAACCGGCCAAGTCCATGCTGCTGGTCGTGACCTCGATCCCGTCCTTGGTAATCTGCTTATTACGGCCATGGATCTCGTTGCCCAGCGCCTGAATGAAGGCGCCCCCATCGGTGATGTCGGCGTTGCCCAACGCCTTGAATGCGTCGCCCTTCATCATGCCGGTTTGGACACGAATAGCCGTATGCTCGCCAAGCTTCTTGATCGCGAGCGCCAGGTTGACCCCGCAAGCCGCGATCGACAATCCCGGGATCACCGATGCCAGATGGTCGGCGCCCATTTCCTTGGCGATGTTCAATGTGCCGCAGGCTGAGTTCAGCGCCCCTTCCAGCACGCTCATGCCTTTTTCCAGACCGTCGAGCAGCTTCTGCCGGGTCGTCGGCTCCAGCTCGTCGAAGTCCAGGGATTCAAGTGCCGCGAAGCCGACGGCGCCGGTATCGAATCCGTTCTTAATGCCCTCCAGCAGCGCCTTGGTGGCTTTCGCGATCTCGTTGTCTTCGAAGAATTCGCAAACGCTGGCGCCAAGCTCGGGCATTTCGCTCAGGAAGAAACTCATGATCCCTTCCGTGGTTGAAAAGTCGGGCTTTTTCTCCTCCACCAGTTGGCTGACGCGCTCTTCCTGCATCGCGCGCTCGGTTTTACGCCAGGCCTGCAGGCTTTCCACCAGCCGGGGTGGCCACCAATCCTCGGGTACGCCCGTTTTGGACAGCATCGCCTGCACGTCACGCAGCGTGCCGCCAGTGTCCAGGATCAACTGGCCCTGCTCAACCAGACGGTCATTAGCCTCGTACAGCCTCTTACCGTCCTCAGGTGAGATCGCCGTGGTGATTGCATCGAAATAGAAACTCTGCCGGTCGAAATCGCGGGTGCCAACCTTGTCGATCGTTTCCTGAAACGCCGCGCGCAGACCATCGCCGACTGGATTGCCGTTCGCGTCGAGCTTCGGGTTGCCATCCGGATCGACGAAACCTAATTTGGCTTTTTCAAGCAGTTTGGCCTTCTCTTCCGGCGTGCTGGCGAGCGTTTTCAGTCGCCGCTGCAACTCCCTCTCGACATACGGGTCCTGGAAGTAAGCCGGCAGATGCATGGTTAGGGAATGCAGCGTGGTGTTGGCCAGAGCCAGCGCCCCTTTCACCTCGTCGGATGGATCGGGTTTGGCCGCGACTACTTTAATTGCATTCGACAGATCGGTCCTACGCTGCGCCACCGCATTGAGAACGTCCTTAATCCCGTTGACCTTGGCCTGCCGGGCTTCCGGCTTCGTAATGCGGGCAAGATCGTCGATATGCTGGATCCATCCGCCGCCGAGCCGAAACATCTTCGCTTCGGCCGGAACGCATTGACTGTGCCGCGCAACGACTTCCTTCAGCGCCTCAAGATCTTCGTCGTCTCCCGCTTCCCCAAGCTGGGCATTGATCACAAGGGCCTGACTCTGTGCGATGTCGGCAACCACTGCCACATTGACCGGCGCCTGGATTTGCGGGTCGACTTGATCCTCATCCTCGCTTTCGTCCTCCATGGAAGTGCTTTCCATCGGGACACCGAGGGCTATATTAACCCATTCGTCCTCTTGAGCGGTGGTCCTGCTCGTCAGGACAGGGCGGGTTCCCTGACGGGAAACCGACGGGTTCCGGCTTAAGACGCCGCTTTCTGACATCGTGATGGTCTCCCAGACAGGTTAAGAATGATTGCGCAATCAGTGTACCTATTTTCAGGATCGATCAACATAACGTCAACAAAATCGTCGGCTCGCCGGCACGGTGAATGGCGGCGACGACGTTTTGTCGAGCGCCTTTGGCGGTCGGTGAAATAGGAAGAGGTTTATCCGCGGGCCTATGACCGTGTTGGTGAAGCACGGGCGCCTCCGTGTCGTTACTTCATTTTGTACAATATAAATTGCTTGCATTCAAGTATTACTGTGCGGACAACAGAGAGTTTTTACTACGATCATCTGCCGCTGGCTGCGGTAGCATAAATTTCGCCGCCGTTGCCGGGGCCTCACCCCGGCAACGGCACAGCTATGGACCAAACCGGCGATGTAAGCTCCTTATAAGCAGCCGAAAGCGTGACGCCGGATACGGCAGCGCGCTTCCGGCTGCATTTCGAGGCGATGGGCGCGGTTTCCAGGCGCGGCATAGGAGTCGAAGCTGCCCCGATGGCCCCCAGTCCGCAGCCCTCAATCCATGCCCCGGGCGGCTTTGAGAATGTCCACTCGCCCGATCTGTTACGCTTGACCCGAAATCGATGCCTCCCGCCGGGTTCATCCAAACCAGCTAAACAACCCGACCATGTCCGGAATTTTGGTGGCAACGACACCCGGGATACGCCAATCATACCCAGAAATTCGTTAACGACGCGTTGGAATTCAGCTTGGGTCGGCGGTCAAGCCCGCCGCGGCCAACCCTGCCAGGGCGACGGCTTCATCGTTGTCGGACGTGTCGCCCGTCACCCCGACGGCGCCGATCAAGCTGTTGCCGGCGCCCCGAATCAGCACCCCACCGGCCACCGGAATCATCGACCCGCCCACCGCGTGCGTCACCGCCGCGATAAAATGCGGACGCTCCTCGGCGCGCTTACCCAGCGTACGCGACCCCACGCCCATCGCCAGCGCGCCATGCGCCTTGCCAATGGCGATATCGGGCCGCCCCAGCGCCGTGCCTTCCTCGGCACCGAACGCTTTCAGCACGCCGCGGGCGTCCAGGACGGCAACCGCCATCGGTGCCAGCGATTTTTCGCGAGAGGCTTGCAGCGCGG
>JAJZEV010000012.1 GCA_021805665.1 Pseudomonadota bacterium | reverse complement strand
TCGCCAACGCCATCGGGCTGTCATTGGCGGTGCCGGTGACCGTCGATCCGCGCTTACAGGAACTCGACTTCGGCACCTGGGAAGGGAAACCCTGGGATGAAGTCGCGCGGGCGGAGCTTGACGCCTGGGCCGCGTCTCCACTGACATTCGCGCCTCCCGGCGGCGAATCCGGCGCCATCCTCACGACGCGGGTCCACGATTTTTACACCGGCCTCCGTCGGGACCGGCGGAATTGCATGGTCGTTTCGCACGGTGGCCCGCTGAAGGTTCTTGCCGCCTTGCTGCTGGGTACTCCCGTGGATTTACTGGCACCGGCACCGGCAATCGGGTCCATCGAGACCATCGCCTGCGCGGCCGCATAAAAAGCACGCGAACGAACCGCAGACGCCCCGTGCGGCTGCGATCATTTCAGCGGCACGCATACCGGGCGGCCGCCTGCCCCGCGATACGTCCAAAAACGGTTCCGATCGTCATTCCAATTCCAGCGAGGTATCCCTGCCCTACGACATTGGCTGCCATAATCGAACCCGCCGCGAACACGTTCCCCGATGGACTCCCGTCTGTCATCAGCACACGCGCGTTTTCGTCGATTTTGACCCCAAGATAGGTGAACGTGACGCCCGGCCGCAGCGGATAGCTTTTGAATGGCGGAGTGTCGATTGGAAGCGCCCAGCGTGTTTTCGGCGGTGCTATATCCCGGGTGTGCCAATGACCCGGTCCGGTTTCGCCGGGTATACCGGCTTGAACCGCGTCGTTGAACGCATGGACGGCCGCAGCCAGCGTCGGCGGATCAAGCGCGAGCTTTTCCGCGAGTTCCACAATCGTCGGGGCGTGGATCGGTTGATAGATCGATGGCCGGAAAAATCCCCCGGCCTTCGAATCGAAGATCGCATAGGCGATTTGGTTCGGGCATTGCGCGATGAGCCGGCCCCAGGCCGCATATCGCGTTGGCCCGATATCCGCGCCCTCGTCATGAAACCTCCGGCCTGTCCGATCGACGACGATACTGAAGGGCGTGCAGTCCACTCGGGTAACGATTCCGCCGTCGAATTTCGGGGCGCGCGCATCGACCGCGACCATGTGGCATTCTGCTTCGTTACCCACCGGCGCCACGCCCTGATCGAGTAAATTCCTCAGCACCTGCCCCTTGGCATACGGGGTGCCCCTGATCGAACAGCGATCCGCGGCATCGCCGAGGGATTGCTTCAGCCAGTCGATATTCGCCTGATAACTCCCCGACGCCACAACAACTGCTTTCGCCCGGATCGCCGTCGAAAGCCGGCGCGTAACGATCCCGGCCTCGCGGGCAAATCCGTTGTTTAGTTTTAACGATATGACGTCGGCCTCATACAGGATATCGACGCCCAGCCGCTCCGCTGTTCGGTAAAAGGCATTCAGTAATGCTTTGCCGCCGCCCAGAAGAAATGCAGTCTTTCGCGATGGGCGTCTCGCTCTGCTGTGCCATTTTTCGAAACGCCCGCCGCATTGCGTCATCCAGGCCATCATGCGGGCCGATTCCACGATCATCGCACGCGCAACGGTCTGGTCGGTATTGCCGCCGGTTACCCGCAGTAGGTCGCCCCAGTATTCGTCCCCGGGATAGGATTCGTACAGGAATTCACTTGGGGTATCATGCATGACGCGCAGGTTGCGGGCATGCCGGCTGTTGCCGCCACGCAGGTTTCCCGGGGCCTGTTCCAGCAGAAGCACCGATGCACCGGCCTGGCGGGCCGCGATAGCCGCACAAATCCCGGCAATTCCGCCGCCAACAACCAGGACGTCGTAGGCTTTGAATGGATCGCACGCAGTTGCCTCCGCCGAAAATATCATCGGCTCGACTTTGCACGAACTAAGGGAATGTCCCGGGTCAACCGCGGAACGGGCGGATGGCGCCGAAGCCGTGCGAGGCAACGGCTTACACGGTCATGATGGACCGCAAGGCCCGTGGTGCCGCGTCCGGCGTTGGCGCGGCACCATCCCGGCATCCTCAGACGTGCTGGAAGAGCGGATCGGAACCGCCGCGGGCATGCCACTGGTCGATCCAAAGAACGTCGGTCAGAGGCATACGAGGAAGCCAGCCGGCGGTTTCCAACTCGGGCTTTTCGAAAAAATGAGAGACAAAACCCACGCACAGGTAAGCAATCGGCTGGATCGCTGGCGGGATACCAAGGGCATTCCGCAGGTCGTCATGGCGAAGGATGCTCACCCAGCCGACACCGATATTTTCCGCCCTGGCCGCGAGCCAGAGGTTTTGCACCGCACAGACGGCACTGTAGAGGTCCATTTCCGGTTGATGCGTCCGCCCGATGACGACCGGGCCGGATCGGCTTCGGTCACAGGTAATGCAAATGCCGATAGGCGCTTCGACGATCCCCTCCAGCTTGAGTGTGCGGTAGGTTCGTTGCTGCTCATTCTCGAACATCCCGGCGGCCTCCTGGTGCGCGCCCTGGAAGGCGTTCCGCACCTTTCGCTTGATCGCCGCGTCCCTGACGACGATGAAATCCCAGGGCTGCATGAATCCGACAGAGGGTGCGCGATGCGCGGCATTGAGAAGGCGTGCCAGCACCTCGTCGGGAATCGGATCCGGTAGAAACTGGCCGCGCACGTCGCGCCGATTGAAGATGCACTTGTAAACGGCATCCCGTTCCGCTGCCGAAAATTCGGCGTCAGGCTGTATGAGGTTGGCTTCCATGGTGTCCCCTTCATAGACAAGCGCAAGCGCCGCCCATCCGCGGCGGCGCCCTAAACCTTCAGGCCGGTCTTCTGACTGAGGTTCACGCCATCCAGACGCCTTCCCAGCGTGAGCCAGTGGCACATGTCCAGACGGTCCCCATTACAGC
>JAJZEV010000106.1 GCA_021805665.1 Pseudomonadota bacterium | reverse complement strand
GTGGAACGCCGCGGCCGAGTCCCATGCGGGATCGGCCAGCGTGGCCCATTTGGCCAGGGCATCGCCGTGCTGAACCTCTTCCTCGGCCCAGTAGTCGGCGGCTTTACGGAAATCCGGGTCGTCTTCGAACACCCCACCCAGATACCGGGCATAATCGCGCCCGTTCGCCTCCACCATGGCAGCGGCTTTGACCAGCGGTATCAGCGCGGGGTCCACGGCCTTGGGATCGAACCGGTCCCAGGCGACATCCTCGATGCGCCAGTGTTTCATTGTGCTGTCATGCTCGCTCAGGGTTCCGGGGACGACGGCGCTTGGCACCTACCTGGCCCATATATGAACGCCGCGGCGCGGTTGAAACCTTCCGCCCCGCCCACAAAGAAAAAGGCCGGATCATCAGACCCGGCCTTTCGGTATTCATCGGTATCGGCCCCGATTAACCGGCGGCTTCGACCATCGCCCGGGCGGACTGGACGACATCGAGGGCTGCATCCTCGATGGCGGTGTCGCGCTTGTCGGCGGCTTCATAAGCGGCCTCGGCCTCGGCCAGACGGCGTTCGGCGTCGGCTTTGTTGACCTCGGCCAGCGGGATCGCCTTGTTTGCCAGAACGGTGCAACGCTCTGGCGTGACTTCCGCGAAACCGCCATCGACGAACAGCCGTTCGGTGATCCGGTCGCCCTCGTAAAGGTCGATCGTGCCGCCGCGCAGCGTGACGATCATCGGGGTGTGGCCTTCCAGCACCCCCATGTCGCCTTCAGCCGCCGGAATCACCACCATGTCCACGGGACGGGACAGCAGCAGCTTCTCCGGGCTGACGATTTCCAGAGAGACGGCCATGATTACGCGTTCGCCTTCAGGGTTTCGGCCTTCGCGACGGCTTCCTCGATGGTGCCGACCATGTAGAACGCCGCTTCCGGCAGATGGTCGTATTCGCCCGAACAGATCGCCTTGAAGCTGCGTACGGTGTCGGCGACCGGGACCAGCTTGCCGGGGAAGCCGGTGAACACTTCCGCCACATGGAACGGCTGCGAGAGGAAGCGCTGGATCTTGCGAGCGCGTGCCACGACCAGCTTGTCCTCTTCCGACAGTTCGTCCATGCCCAGAATGGCGATGATGTCCTGCAACGACTTGTAGGTCTGCAGGATGCGCTGGGTTTCGCGCGCCACCAGGTAATGTTCCTCACCGACGATCCGCGGGTCGAGCGAACGGCTGGTGGAGTCCAGCGGATCGACCGCCGGGTAGATGCCCAGTTCGGCGATCTGGCGGTTCAACACCGTCGTGGCGTCCAAGTGGGCGAAGGACGTGGCGGGCGCCGGATCGGTCAAATCGTCGGCCGGGACGTAAATGGCCTGCACCGAGGTGATCGAACCCTTGTTGGTGGAGGTGATACGCTCCTGCAACGCGCCCATGTCGGTCGCCAGCGTCGGCTGATAACCCACCGCCGACGGGATGCGGCCCAGCAGAGCGGACACTTCGGCGCCGGCCTGGGTGAAGCGGAAGATGTTGTCGACGAAGAACAGCACGTCCTGGCCTTCTTCGTCGCGGAAGTATTCCGCCATGGTCAGGCCGGACAAACCGACGCGGGCGCGGGCGCCCGGCGGCTCGTTCATCTGGCCATACATCAGGGCCACCTTGGAGCCTTCGATCAGATTGTGTTTGTCATCCATCTTGATGACGCCCGCATCGATCATTTCGTGGTAAAGATCGTTGCCTTCGCGGGTGCGCTCACCCACGCCGGCGAACACCGACACGCCACCGTGCGCCTTGGCGATGTTGTTGATCAGTTCCTGAATCAACACCGTCTTGCCCACGCCGGCGCCGCCGAACAGGCCGATCTTGCCACCCTTCAGGTAGGGGCACAGCAGATCGACGACCTTGATGCCGGTCACCAGGATTTCCGCCGACGTCGCCTGCTCCTCGAACGAGGGGGCGGCGCGGTGGATCGGCATGCGGCGGGTGGTGTTGACCGGGCCCTTTTCGTCGATCGGCTCACCGATCACGTTCATGATGCGGCCCAGGGTTTCCGGCCCGACGGGGACAGAGATCGGCGCGCCGGTATCGACCACTTCCTGGCCGCGGACCATGCCGTCGGTGCTGTCCATCGCGATGCAGCGAACGGTGCGCTCGCCCAGTTCCTGCGCCACTTCCAGCACCAGGGTGCGGTCTTCGATCTTGCTGGTCAGCGCGTTCTGAATGAACGGCAGGTCGCCGTCGAACTGGACGTCCACGACCGCGCCCAGGACCTGAGTCACGCGGCCAACGATGTTGCTTGCCATGATATGTTCCTTCTTAGACCGCTTCGGCGCCGGAAATGATCTCGATCAGTTCCTTGGTGATATTCGCCTGGCGGGCTCGGTTGTAATTCTGAGACAGCCGCTTGATCATGTCGCCGGCGTTGCGCGTGGCGTTGTCCATCGCGGTCATGCGCGCGCCATGCTCACCGGCGGCGCTTTCCAGCAACGCGCGGTACATCTGGATCGCCAGGGCCTGCGGCAGCAGCTTGGACAGGATGGTTTCCTCGTCCGGCTCGAACTCATAAATCGCGCCGCCGAGGTCCGCGCTTTCGCCTTCCGGCGGCGGCGGGGCCGGAATGATCTGCTGTTCGGTCACAACCTGGGAAATCACCGATTGGAACCGGTTATAGACCAGCGTCGCGACGTCGATCTCCCCGGCCGCCAGCATTGCCGCGACCTGAACCCCGATTTCCTGCGCGTCGGAGAATTCCAGGCGGCGTTTGCCGGCGTAGCTGATCTCCCCCACGATGCGGCTGCTGAGTTCGCGGCGTAGATAATCGCGCCCCTTGCGGCCAACGGCGAGGATCTTAACCGTCTTGCCTTCCGCCTCCAACCGCCGCACCAATCCGCGCGCCGCTCGGCCGATCTGGCTGTTGAACGCGCCCGCGAGGCCACGATCCGCCGTCACGGCGATCACCAAATGGACCTTGTCCGAACCGGTCCCCACCAGAAGCGGCGGGGCGGTCGGCGAACCGGCAACCGATGCCGCGAGCGCACGGAGCATACGCTCCATACGTTCGGCATAAGGGCGCGCGGCTTCGGCCTGCTGTTGGGCACGACGCAGCTTGGATGCCGCCACCATTTTCATGGCGGAGGTGATCTTCTGCGTCGATTTCACGCTGTTGATGCGTGTCCGAAGGGCCTTCAGGCTTGGCATGGGATGCTCTTACTTGAAGGATTTCGCGAAGTTGTCGAGGAAGGCGATCAGGCTCTTCTCGGTCGCCGGCTTGATCTCCAAATCCGTGCGGATCGCATCCAGAATGGCGGGTTCGCGGGACTTGATGTCAGAGATCAACTGCGCTTCGAACGGCCCGATGCGGCCCAGATCGAATTTGTCGAGGTAGCCACGGACGCCGGCGAAGATCGCGACGACCATTTCCTCGATCGGCAGTGGCTTGTACTGCGGCTGCTTCAGCAGTTCGGTCAGGCGCGACCCACGGGCCAGCAACTGCTGGGTGGACGCGTCGAGGTCGGAAGCGAACTGCGCGAACGCAGCCATTTCACGATACTGCGCCAGTTCCAGCTTGATGCGGCCGGCAACCTGCTTCATCGCCTTGACCTGCGCGGCGGAGCCCACGCGGGACACCGACAGACCGACGTTCACGGCCGGGCGGATGCCCCGGAAGAACAGTTCGGTTTCAAGGAAGATCTGGCCGTCGGTGATCGAAATCACGTTGGTCGGGATATACGCGGACACGTCGCCGGCCTGCGTTTCGATGACCGGCAGGGCGGTCAGCGAACCGGCGCCCAGCTCGTCGTTCATCTTCGCGGCGCGTTCCAGCAGGCGGGAGTGCAGGTAGAACACGTCGCCCGGATAAGCCTCGCGGCCCGGCGGACGGCGCAACAGCAGCGACATCTGGCGATAGGCGACGGCCTGCTTGGACAGATCGTCGTAGAAAATGACGGCATGCTGGGCGTTGTCGCGGAAATACTCGCCCATCGTGCAGCCGGTGTATGGCGCCAGGAACTGCATCGGCGCCGGATCGGACGCGGTAGCAGCGACGACGATGGAGTATTGCATCGCGCCTTGCTCTTCCAGCGTGCGCACGAGCTGCGCCACGGTGGAACGCTTCTGGCCGATGGCGACGTAGATGCAGATCAGCGCCTTCTTCGGATCGCCCGAGGCGTTGCCGGCCTTCTGGTTGATGATCGTGTCGATGATCACCGCGGTCTTGCCGGTCTGGCGGTCACCGATGATCAGTTCGCGCTGGCCGCGGCCAACCGGGATCAGGGCGTCGATCGCCTTCAGGCCGGTCTGCATCGGCTCATGCACCGACTTGCGGGGAATGATGCCCGGCGCCTTCACTTCGACGCGGCGGCGTTCGGCGTACATCACCGGACCCTTGCCGTCGATCGGGTTGCCAAGGCCGTCAACGACGCGCCCGAGCAGGCCGGGGCCGACGGGGACTTCGACGATGGAGCCGGTGCGCGAGACGGTGTCGCCTTCGCGGATCTGCTTGTCGTCGCCGAAGATCACGACGCCGACGTTATCGGTTTCCAGGTTCAGCGCCATGCCGCGAAGGCCGGCGCCGGGGAATTCGACCATCTCGCCGGACATCACGTTCTGCAGACCGAACACGCGGGCAATACCGTCGCCGACCGACAGGACCTGACCGGTCTCCGCGACGTTGGCTTCGGTATCGAACGCGGCGATCTGCTTCTTCAAGATCTCCGAGATCTCGGCGGGGCGGATCTCCATCTTACGCGGCTCCCTTCATGGCGTACTGCAGGCGTTGCAGCCGGGATTTCAAACTGGTGTCGTAGAGGCGGGCACCGATCCGGACGACCAGGCCGCCAAGCAGGTCGGCATCGACCCGCTCGTCTATGTTGACGTTGCCATAGCCGGCCTCGATCAGGCGGGCGCGCAGCTGCTGGCGTTGCACGTCGTTAAGGGGATGTGCCGAGGCGACATGCGCGGTGACGATGCCGCGCCGTTCGGCCACCAGGGTGGCGAAGGCGCTGACCACGTCGCGCAGGATGCGCAGGCGGCGGTTAACCGAGATGACGCCGACGAAGTCGCGGACTTCCTTGCCGAAACCTTCGTTGACCAGGACAGCCTGAGCAGCGGCGGTGGCGGATTTGACGTCGATCAGGGGCGATTCCAGCAGGCGGCGGAAGTCGCTGCTGCCATCGATCATGCGGCCGAGGTTGACCATCTGGTACACGACAGTGTCCAGCACATGGTTTTCGTCGGCATGCGCATAGAGCGCGGCTGCATAGCGATCGGCAAGGCCGCCGCCGGATGAGATGGTCGTAGCCTCAGAAGCCACGTGCGTTTCCATATGTTGGGCCGATCCCCCCGGAGCGTAGAGGAAGAACGGGCGTGTGTCAGGACCGGCCGGCCGAACCGGCGGGGCGCGTCTAGCATGGGGTATGGGGGTGCGCAACACACCCGGACGGTGTTCGTGACGTTTTCTCCATTTATTAGGCCGTTCTGGCGGTGCGGTTGCGGGGCGTCGATGATAACGGTTCGAACTCTGTGCGAGGGCGGCGGAATGGACAAGCGGGTCAAGATTTACGGCATCAAAGCGTGCGACACGATGAAGAAGGCGCGCGCCTGGCTGGACAGCCACGGCATCGCGTATGACTTCCACGATTACAAGACCAGCGGCATCGGACCGGAGGTCCTGGAAAGCTGGTGCCAGGCGCTGGGGTGGGAGGCGGTGTTGAACCGGACCGGCACCACGTTCCGCAAGCTGCCGGAGTCGGACAAGGCCGATCTGGATCGGGCCAAGGCGATCACGCTGATGGTGGCGCAGCCGTCGATGATCAAGCGTCCGGTGCTGGATGCCGGCGGCACGCTGGTCGCTGGCTTCCGGCCGGAGGTTTACGCGGGGGTGTTCGGGCAGGCCGCGCCCTGAGGTCGGCGGGGAAGCGGGGGGGCCAATTCGGGCCAGCACATCGCTTCCCTGGAATCGACCATACCGAGGTCGCGGGTCTGAACTGCCCGCCTCGGTTGGTTGCCGGACGGACTACATTCGCCACCTCGACGGCTGCTTTGCGGCCATTCCGGTGGTTCAGAGGACAGGGTTCGTTTCTCCGAAGCGGCCGCTCGCGGCGGGGCAGCGAACGGCTGGACTAGGAGGATGGCCGAGCACCCGGGGGCGCTCTGACAGCGGCAGACTTCTGGCCAGAAGTGTTTCGATCCGCTACATTTGTCCGCAAGCAATCATAGAGGCAGTATGGCCAGCAGGGCAGGCTACATTTACGTTTTGGTTAATGCTGCGATGCCGGGGCTGGTCAAAGTCGGAAAGACGACGCGAGACCCTGCTGGGCGCGCGCAAGAGTTGTCAGGAGCTACGGGGGTCGCCGCGCCATTTATCGTGATTTTCGATCAGATATTTGCGGATTGCGATGCTGCCGAACTGACAATTCATCATAGCCTTGAACGGGGCGGATTGAGGCCGGCGCCAAACCGAGAATTCTTTCGGGCGTCACCAAGTCAAGTCATCAAGCTAATCATGGCCGCGCACGCAGCGATCGGAGAAGCTGGCCCCATCATCGAAGAATTAGACAGCATTGGAATCGAATATGGCAAAGCATCTTCGTCGTGGCAATATTTGCTCCGCCAAGCGCATCGATACCACTACGGCTTAGATGACAACTTGGAGGACCATGACGAGGCATACCGCCTCTACCATGATGCGGCGCGGTTAGGTTCCGTTGAGGCCATGGGTATCCTGGGATGGATGAACTTCAACGGCGAGGGTGTTGGGCAGAACGACCGGGCAGCGTTCCAATGGTGGAAGGAAGGTTCAGCGCGTGGGGACTACTATTGTTACGCCAGCATGGCGAAGGCATTCATATTCCGCGGAAAGGTGGAAAATGCCGCCAAATGCTGGATCGCTTTTTTCAGACATCGGAGCGCGGCGGTGGGAAGCGGGCCATGGCAAGTCCATAATCATGAGCGATGGGTCGATGCACTTGTTAGCTACCTCATGGCCGTAATTGACAATGGCATACCCGGAACATTCCTCGATGAGGTTCGGCTGCATAAGAACGACATCCTACCGGTTCTTGCAGAGCAGCGGACGAGCAAACGGGCGTCTGACCTTCGCAAGGCGGCCTGTTGGCGAGCCTCTTGGTGGTTCGAAAGCGACCATAATGGGACGGTATTGGCGCCGCCGCCCGATAGCAAACAACAAGCCCAAAGTAAGGATCGACGTGTCCAGGCCGTGGTGGACCACATTATTGAGTCGGATGGGCACAACATCGCTCCCGATATTCTTGATGATATCCGCCTTCATAGGGATGATATCCTTTTAATTCTTGCTGAGCTGCGAATCAAAGAAGGAGCATCGAACGTATGTAAAGCTGCCGCGTGGCGCGCTACCTGGTTCATAGAGGACACCCTGAAGGATTGAAGCATCTCCAGCGTGCGAAGCCCGCACACCGACTCAGTCCGGCTACTTCCGGAATGTTGCCAATGGGATAAAACCGACTGAAACTTCAAGGCGGAACGAACGGCAGGTTTCTTGCCCGGTTCGCCCTAAAGTCGTCGTCCCGCTTCCGACCAATTGCGGCAGAAAATTCCTATAGTCCGGGTGTCACCTATCGGCCAATACGGGCCGTTTGGCCGGCTCCCGCAAAGGACGACCCCGGCTGCAATCGGCCCCCGATCAATGAAGCACCACCCATCATCGGCTTCTCGGAAACCCTGTAGTAAGCTACCCCGGAACGCGCAGCGCAGCGCGAACAGGGAGGCCACCAACCAATGTATCCAATCACCGAACACGTCACCAAATCCCCGGGTCATACCAGTTTCTACCTCGCCAGCGGCCCCGGGACCGGCACGCCAATCATCTTCGTTCACGGCTGGCCGGAACTATCCATCAGTTGGCGCCACCAGCTTCCGGTCTTCGCCGCGATGGGATTCCGCTGCATAGCGCCAGACATGCGCGGCTACGGCCGTTCCTCCGTGTACCAGCAGCACCAGGACTACGCCCTGGAACACACCGCCCAAGACATGATCGAACTGCTCGACTCACTGGGCCACGACAAAGCCATCTGGGTCGGCCACGACTGGGGCAGCCCGGCGGTCTGGAGCATCGCGACCCACCACCAAGATCGCTGCCACGCCGTCGCCAATCTGTGCGTCCCGTATCTGCCCAACGGTTTCACGCCAGACCAGACCCAGCCGCTGATCGACCGCCGCGTCTATCCGGAAGCGGAATTCCCGGCCGGACAGTGGGAATACCAACTGTTCTACGAAGAAAACTTCGACAAAGCCCGCACCACCTTCGAAGCCAGTATTCCCAACACCGTCAAAGCATTATTCCGCAAGGGCAGCGCGGCGGGCAGGGGCCAGCCCTCCCGCACCGCCCTGGTTCGCCGCGATGGCGGCTGGTTCGGCGGCGCCGGCCAGGCGCCCGCGGTCCCAAGGGACGCGGATGTGCTGACCGAAGCCGACATGGACAGCTACGTCGCCGCGCTAACCCGCACCGGCTTCTTCGGCCCGGATTCCTGGTACATGAACCATGCCGCCAACGCCGCCTATGCGGCAAAAGCCCCCAACGGAGGCCGCATCGCGATGCCGGTGCTGTTTCTGCACGGGGCCTACGACTACACCTGCGAAACCATCGACTCCCGGCTGGCGGAGCCGATGCGGGCCTTCTGCACCGACCTGACCGAACACATCGTCGAGTCCGGTCACTGGATGGCGCAGGAAAACCCGGTCGCGGTGAATGCGGCCCTGGCGCGCTTCCTGGCGGTCAAACTGCCGGCGGTCTGGGGCTAACCCCAAGCCGCCAGCAAAAAATCAGGCCGCTTCCACGTCGAACCCGGCATCCCGGAAAGCCTCGGCGACGGCCGCATCCGTCGCCGACGTCTCCACATGCACCAACTTCGTCGTCAGGTCCGCCTTCACCACGGCCCTGGCATCCAAAGCGTGCGCCGCGCCGGTCAACGACCGGACACATCCATCGCAATGCATGTCAGGCACACGAAAATCGGACATCGAAACCCACCTCAATCGTTGAAAATCGCCACCGCCCGGGTCCACCCCGCCGACGCACGATGCACCTTCACCGGGAAACAGATGATATCGAACCCATCGGCCGGCAAGGCCGCGAGGTTCCCCAGCTTCTCCATCTGGAAATAGCCGATCTCGCGGCCCGCGCGATGACCCTCCCAGATCAGGCTGACATCGCCGGTCGCCTTCACCTTCTCCCGCGTGAAAGAAAACGGGGCATCCCAGCTCCAGGCATCCGTGCCGACCACGCGCACGCCGCGTTCGGTCAGCCACATCGTCGCCGCCTTGCCGATGCCGCACCCGGTATCGACGAAATCGGCCTCGCCGTACCGGGCACCGGCGGCGGTGTTGACCACCACGATGTCCAGCGGCCGCAGTTCATGGCCGATGCGCTTCAGTTCCGCCTCCACATCGCCGGCGGTCGCTACATACCCATCCGGCAGATGGCGGAAATCCAGCTTCACGCCGGGCTGGTAGCACCAGTCCAGCGGCACGTCGTCGATCCGCCACGACGGCTCCCCACCCGGTTTCAGCGCGTGGTTCATGCTGGAGAAGAAGTGGTACGGCGCGTCCATATGCGTGCCGTTATGCGTGCTGATGGTCGCGACCTCGACCGCCGCATACTCGCCGTCCGGAAGCTGATCGACCCGCACCCCCATGTATTCCGCCATTTGCGGGGCGGTATCGTGGTGGTCCTTGTAGTCGATCTTGGGCAGCATGTGCGGCGGATCGCTGGCGATCCCGGCCTTCAGCGGCGAGGATATATCGACAATCCGGCGCGGCATTATTCCGCCGCCTTCATCAGCTTCGTCGGATCGGCGCCGACCCGCCCGCTTTCACCCGGGGCCGCCTTGGCCAGCCGGAAATCGTAATGCACCGCCCGCAGGCCCGGAACCGGGCAGGCCGGGTCTTCCTTGGCCTCCACAACCAAAGACCGCGACACCCCGAACACCGTATCCGAGTCGATGAACGGATCGTCGCCGAAATACAGCGCCGTCACCAGTTCGCGGTAGCCCTCGGCGCCGACCAGGCAATGAATATGCGACGGGCGCATGCCATGCCGTTTCTGCGCGTGAACCATCGCGCCAACCGGACCGTCCATGGGGATCGAGTAGCCCAACGGCCGCACGGTGCGGAAGTAATAAACGCCGTCCGGACCGGTGCGGAACGTGCCGCGCATGTCCATGGCTTCGCCGTCGCGTTCCTGCAGGTCGTATAAGCCGCGCTCGCTGGTCTGCCAGACCTGGACCAGCGCATCGCCCAGCGGGGTGCCATCGTTGCCGGCGACGGTGCCGTAAATGACGATCTCCTCGACCGTCGGCTTTTCCACGATCTGGGTGCCCATCGGCGTCGCTTCGACACCTTCGCGGAAGAACGGACCCAGCAGGCTGCTTTGCGTGCCCAGTTCCTTCGCCTTCTTGTCGTGCAGCGCGTTGACCACGGCACTCAGGCCCAGCACGTCGGACAGCAGGATGAACTCCTGCCGGATCGGGGTGCAGGCCTGTCCGACCGCGGTCATGAACTGGATGCCTTGCAGCCATTCCTCCGGCGTCAGGTTCACCTCGCGGGCGAAGGCGTGCAGGTGGCGCACCGCCGCATCGCCGATTTCTTTCATCCGCGCATTCTCGGTTCCCGCCATCTGGCGCAGCGTTTCGTCGGTGACGGTGAATTCGTCCAGGTCCTGCATGGTGGCCCTCCCGGTGAGTGTTCTACAGCTAGCATAGAGCCGGTTCCGGGGGCTTTGCCAGCCGCCCGGGCTGCCATACAGTACCGCGATAAATAAACCCGGAGGAAACACACGTCATGCTGAAGCGCTTCGGTGGAGCATTGCTCGCCGCCACGATCGCCGTCTCGGCCGCACCGGTCGCCCGCGCCGCCGATCCGATTACGATCGGCCTGGGAATGGCACTGACCGGCGGTCTGGCGCCGAACGGCAAGGCGGCCTTGCTGGCCATGCAAATCTGGGAAGAAGACATCAACGCCAAGGGCGGGCTGCTCGGTCGGCCAGTCAAGCTGATTTACTACGATGACCAGTCAAACCCGTCCACCGTTCCCGGGATCTACACCAAGCTGCTGGATGTCGATAAAGTCGATTTCGTGGTCAGCGGCTATGCAACCAACATGGTGGCGCCCGCTCTGCCGGTGGTGATGCAACACAACCGTATGTTCCTCGGTCTGCTGGGGCTGGCCGCCAACAGCGAGTTCAACTACCCGAACTACTTCTCGATCGGCCCGACGGGCGGTCCGCATCCCAAGCAAAGCTTCTCGAAGGGCTTCTTCGAGGTGGCGATGGCGCAGAACCCGAAGCCGCAGACCATCGCCTTCGCCGGCGCCGATGCGGAATTTCCGCGCAATGCCCTGGAAGGCGCGCATGAGCTGGCGAAGGAAGCCGGCCTGAAGATCGTCTATGACCGCACCTATCCGCCGACCACCAACGACTACACCCCGATCGTGCGTGGCATCCAGGCCGCCAATCCGGACCTGGTGTTCGTCGCGTCCTACCCGCCCGATTCGGTGGGAATAATCCGAGCGGCGAACGAGGTTGGGCTGAAGGCGAAACTGTTCGGGGGTGGGATGGTCGGCTTGCAGGCGACCGCGATCAAGACCCAGCTTGGCCCGTTGCTGAACGGCATCGTCGATTACGACTTCTGGCAGCCGGTCGGCGCCTATGCCACACCGGAGGCGATGGAGTTCCTGAAGCGCTATCAAGCGAAATCGGCGGCCGCGGGGGTCGATCTGCTCGGTTTCTACCTGCCTCCGTTCGCCTATGCCGATATGCAGGTGCTCCAGCAAGCGGTCACCGCCGTGGGCAGCCTGGATCAGCAAAAGATCGCGGACTACATGCGCTCCCACACATTCAAGACCGTCGCGGGCGACATTACCTTCGGCGCCAACGGCGAGTGGACCGAGGCCCGGGTGCTGGAAGTGCAGTTCCAGAACGTGAAGAACAACGACGTGGACCAGTTCCGGGACCCGAAAGTGGAGGTTGTGCTGTATCCGCCGGCGTTGAAGAACGGCGACCTGATCTATCCGTATTCCGACGCCAGGAAGTAACGCCGGTCCGATGGGCTTCTCCGCTACCCCGGGGTGGCGGAGAATGCCGGCACAGGCGGTTTGGATAGCGCTCGCGGCTGAGCCGCAAGCCGGTTATGGTTTCGGCCATGGACACGCAAAAGATCAACCTTCACCTGGTTTCCGACGCCACCGGCGAGACGTTGAACTCGATCGCCCGTGCGACGACCGTTCAGTTCGAGCCAGCGGAGATCGTCCACCACCGC
>JAJZEV010000018.1 GCA_021805665.1 Pseudomonadota bacterium | reverse complement strand
TCCACGGTTCGCTTCCGCGATCAGGCGCATCTTTCAGGAATCTGCCAGCGCATCGCCGCCGCCATCGGCCGCCGGATCGATGAATCCAGCCCCATGGTGGACGCCCGCCTGAAGGACGGCTCTCGCGTCAACATCGTGTTCCCGCCCTTGGCGCTGGACGGCCCGTACGTCTCGATCCGAAAATTCGGCAAGAAGCCGATCGACCTGGCGAAGCTGGTCGAATTCGGCGCTCTGACCCCGACCGTGGCAAAGGCACTGGAAATCGCGGCCAAATGCCGGTTGAATATCATCATCTCCGGCGGCACCGGGTCTGGCAAAACCACGATGATGAACGCGCTGTCGCGCTTCATCGCATTGGATGAGCGCGTGCTGACGGTCGAGGACGCCGCCGAACTGCAACTGCAGCAGCCGCATGTGGTTCGGCTGGAAACACGCCCCAACAGCCTGGAGGGCAAGGGCGAGGTCACGCAGCGGGAGCTTGTCCGCAACGCACTGCGTATGCGCCCCGACCGCATCATCATCGGCGAAGTCCGCGGCGGCGAGGCGTTCGACATGCTCCAGGCCATGAACACCGGTCACGATGGCAGCATGTCCACCATCCACGCCAACAACACCCGCGACGCTTTGATCCGCATCGAGAACATGGTGCAAATGGGCCATATGGGCCTTCCCTCGCTGGCGATCCGCACGCAAATCGTCGGTGCCGTCGATCTGATCGTGCAGGTCGCCCGCCAGCGCGACGGCGGGCGCCGCGTCACCCAGGTCACAGAAATTTGCGGCATGGAGGGCGAGATCATTACAACCAACGACCTGTTCGCCCTGGAACTGGAAGGCCAGGACCGGGACGGTCGGCTGTTTGGAAAATATCACCGCAGCCGTATAGCACCCAGCTTCGCCGCGCGTTTGGCCTATTTCGCGCTGGACAAGGACTGGGAAGACATGATGGCGGAATAGATGTCCGGCTTTTCGCCCATGACCCTGCTGGTCGCCGCGATGCTGATCCTGGTGGGATTCGGCTTCAGCGGATGGATGGTCGCCCAAAGCCAGGCGCAGGAAAAGCGCCTTATCGCCCGCCGGGACGATGTCCTTCGCCAGCATATCCGAATCCAACCAATCGACATCCGGCTGTTCGGGCGCCCCGCCGCCGAGAAGACCGATTTCAAGGCCCGCGCGATCGGCTGGTTCGGCGTGGACCTCGAACGCCCGGATATCTGCCCGCTGCCGTGGTGGATCATGATCGGGGTCGCGGCGATCGGCGCGGATATCGCTGTTTCCGCACTGTCATCCCTGTTCGGATCCTTGGCGTGGCTGTTATTTCCGGTCGCGCTGGTACTATTCAGCCGAACCATATTTTACTGGTTCAGGGCAAAGCGCCGCAATAAACTCGTTCGCCAGTTTCCCGACGCTTTGATGATGATCGTCCGGTCGGTCCGCGTCGGCGTGCCTGTCAGCGAGGCAATGCATATCGTCGCGCATGAACAGCCGCAGCCAACGGCGGGTGAATTCACAATTCTGGCAAATCAGCTTTCGATCGGCGAACCCCTGGATAAGGCCATCATGGGAATGGCCCGCCACGCCGACATTCCGGATTATCGTTTCTTCGCGATTGCCTTGACACTGCAAAGCAAGGCCGGCGGCGCGCTTAGCGGCACGCTGGAAGGCCTGGCCGATATCATGCGCAAACGCGCCGCGGTGAAGGAACGCGCCCATGCCCTGGCCTCGGAGGCCCGCATGAGCATCTATGTGCTGACCGGACTGCCGGTCCTGGTCGGCGGCGGCATGGCGATACTGAACCCCGCATATATCGGTGTGCTGATAACCGATCCTTTCGGTAACAAACTGTTAACCGCCGCGGTCATGTCGCTGCTCACCGGTCTGGGTGTGATGCAACTCATCGTCAAAAAGAGTGTGTCTTGATGCCGAACATGATCGCCCTCGGCGTGGGCTTTTTCATCCTGCCGCTGGTGGTGGGCGGGGGAATGGTGTTCAGCGGACTGCACACCAGCCGCAAACTCGCCGCACGGGTCGCGGCATTGCACCGGCCAACCCTGTCCAAGATCGTAGCCCCGGCGACACCGACGGAAAGCATTCGCACCGTGCTGCTGCGGATGGTTTCCAGCGTCGGCGATGCGGTCCTTCGACTGGGTCTGCTGACCGGCGCGTCAAAGGATGAGGTAGAGGCGAGCCTGCGGGGTGCCGGCTACACCCACCAGGGCGCCTTGCGCCAGTTTGTCGGCGCCAAGATACTGCTTTTACTGCTCTTGCCGATCAGCATGTGGTTCCTTGCCAACCTGATGTCGGTGGCATTCTCTACCCAGATCATCGCCACCGCCGGTGCCGCGATCGGTGGTATGCTGGCGCCCGATTCCTTTATCAAGAAACTGCGCGAACGGCACATGAAGAGGATCGACGACGAGCTGCCGGACGCGCTGGATATGATGGTGATCTGCGCCGGTGCAGGGCTTGGTCTCGGCACCACCATCGTCCGCGTGGCCCGGGAACTGCAGATAACCCACCCGGCCGTCGCCGTCGAACTGGCGCAAACCGCCAATGAGATGCAGATGATGACCGACGGCAAAACGCCCCTCCTCAACCTGGGGGAACGTTGCGGTGTCGATAGTGCCCGGCGGCTGGCCACGACGCTGCTGCAGTCCGCACAGTACGGCACGCCGTTGACAGAAGCCCTGCGCGGGCTGGCAAGCGAACTGCGTGCCGAAATGATTACCCGGTTCGAGGCGAGGGCCGCCCGGATGCCGGTTCTGCTGACCTTGCCCATGGTCGCCTTCATTCTTCCCAGCGTCTTTTTGGTCATTGGCGGCCCCGCCGTCATACAGGTGATGCATGCGCTCAATTAGTAAA
>JAJZEV010000275.1 GCA_021805665.1 Pseudomonadota bacterium | reverse complement strand
CCCGCGCGGACAGGCTGCTCCGGCTCTACAATCTTTAGGTTCGGCATCGGTGAACCCGCTGGACCTACTGAGCGGCGCCCGCGCGGTCGATCGGCTGTTCCAGTTGGAAAAGAAGCACGGCGCCATATTGGAAGCGCAGGCCGCCGAAATCCAAATGCTGAAAGACCGGCTGACCGCGCTGGAACACCACGTCAAGGCGCGTGAGGATATCATGGTGGCCGAGGCAAAAGGCGCGGCCGCCGCCACGGGTTCTGCTGTCGCCGCGCAGCATGTGTCGGACATTTCCCGCCGCCTGGGGGGAATGGAGGAGCGACTCCGGGCGATGGGGGATATAAGGGTTCTTTCGCAAGACCCAAGCTAACCGCCCCCGGGCGGCGCCAACCGGAAGAATCCCGCCCCTTTGGCCAAACCAACCGCCCGCTTCGTCTGCCAGTCCTGCGGCGCCGTGACCCTGAAATGGGCCGGCCGCTGCGAAACCTGCGGCGAATGGAACACCGTCGAGGAAGAAGCCGTCGTCGCCCGCCCCGGCCCGGCGGCAAAGGGCCCGGTCGGGCGCAGCGTATCCTTCGTCGGGCTGGCGGGCAGCGCGGAACCGCCGCCCCGGTCCCCGATCGGCATCGCCGAACTGGATCGCGTGCTGGGCGGCGGGCTGGTGCCGGCCTCCGTCGTGCTGGTCGGCGGCGATCCTGGCATCGGCAAATCCACCCTGCTGCTGCAAGCCGCCGCCCGCCTCGCCCGATCCGGCAAGCGCGTGCTGTATGTCTCGGGCGAGGAATCGATCGACCAGATCCGCATGCGGGCACGCCGGCTGGAAGTCTCGGACTCGCCGATCGAACTGGCCGCCGCGATCAACGTGCGCGACATCGCCGCCAGTCTGGAACAAGCCAAGGACACCACGCTGGTGGTGATCGACTCGATTCAGACCATGTGGCTGGACGCGATCGAAAGCGCACCCGGCACGGTGGCCCAGGTGCGGGCGTGCAGCTTTGAGCTGATCAGACTGGCCAAAGCCGGGAAATTCGCCCTGGTGCTGGTCGGGCACGTTACCAAGGACGGCGCGCTGGCCGGTCCCCGCGTGCTGGAACACATGGTCGATGCCGTGCTGTATTTCGAAGGCGACCGCGGCCATCAGTTCCGCATCCTGCGCGCGGTGAAGAACCGCTTCGGCGCCACCGACGAAATCGGCGTGTTCGAGATGACCGAGGGCGGGCTGGCCGAGGTCCCGAACCCGTCCGCCCTGTTCCTGGCGGAACGCCGGGGCAATATCGCCGGCAGCGCGGTTTTCGCCGGACTGGAAGGCTCGCGCCCCGTGCTGATGGAAGTCCAGGCGCTGCTGGCCCCCAACCCGGGCGGTTCGCCACGGCGGTCCGTCATCGGCTGGGACAGCAGCCGGCTGTCGATGCTGCTGGCGGTGCTGGAAACCCGAGCCGGGGTGCGGCTGAACCAGACCGATGTGTATCTGAACTTCGCCGGCGGATTGCGGGTCAGCGAACCGGCCGCCGATCTGGCCGTCGCCGCCGCTATCGCCTCCGCCGCGTTCGAAGCGCCGACCAGCCCCGGCATGGTGTTCTTCGGGGAAGTCGGGTTGTCCGGCGAGGTGCGCCAGGTGGCGCAGGCCGAACTGCGGCTGAAAGAGGCGGCAAAGCTGGGCTTCGACTCGGCAACCCTGCCCCGCCGGGTGGCGCATGGCAACCGCAAACTGGCGGCGCCGGACGGCCTGCGCCTGGAGGAAATCGGTCACATCGCCGATCTCGTGGCTCGGTTTGCGCCAGGGAAAGCAAAGCCCTGAACGCCCCGATTGTCACTTGCATGTACTATGCGATTTCCGAATTATACTGCTGCCGGTAAAGTACCTGGATCGGCCGCCCTGGTAACGGGCCCAGGCGCGAAGCAATCACCTGCCGGGTTCAACGGCAGCCAGCGCCAGAGGGGCATGATTGGGCCAGATATTGCCTGCTGCCGAGTTCTCCACCGATCTGCTCGCGCCGCACACACGGTACGACGCTTGGCGGAACCTGATCTCCGCCGTGTTCGATCCAGTTCCCCCCGACGACAGAGCCCGCCTGAACCTGACCGCGTCTGCCAGCTCGGTGCATTTCGGCCAGGCCCTGCTGGTCCATGCCAAGGCCGATGCCCAGCATTTCCGCCGCACCCGCAGCCTGATCGCCAAGGAAGGGATAGATCACTACCTGATCCAGGTTTTTCGTCATGGCGTCTGCGATGGCACTTACGGCGAGGTGCAAAACACCGTGCGGCCGGGCGACGTTAAGATCATCGACCTGACGCTGGGTGCAAACAGCAATCTGGCCACCGCCAGCTTCGCCGTCACCGCCGCCGGAGTTCTGACCACCACCGCGCCTTGTTTCTGCCCCGGCACACTGATCCGCACCGATCGCGGCGATGTAGCGGTAGAGGCGCTGGCGATCGGCGACACCGTCGTCACCGCGTCCGGCGCCAAGCGCCCCATCCAGTGGATCGGCTACCGCCACATGGACCTGACGCGCCAGCCCGCGCCGCATCGGGCGCAGCCGATCCACGTCCGCGCCGGGGCGTTCGGGATCGGCCAGCCAAGCCGCAACCTGTTCCTGTCCCCCGAACACGCGGTACTGCGCGACGGGCTGCTGATCCCGATCCGCCTGCTGGTCAACGGGTCCAGCATCGTGCGGGAAAACCGGTCCCATGTGACCTATTACCACATCGAACTGGAAACCCACGACATCCTGCTGGCCGAGGATTTGCCGGTCGAATCCTACTTGGATACCGGCAACCGCGGCATGTTCTCCAACGCCGACGTCCCGCTGCACCTGCATCCGGACCTGACCAACGACATGGCCCGCCGGTTCGGCGAATCCTGCGCGCCCTTCGCCGACGATC
>JAJZEV010000175.1 GCA_021805665.1 Pseudomonadota bacterium | reverse complement strand
CCCGTCTTGGCGGCGACCCGGGGTTGACCGCGGTGCTGGTTATCCTGACCGGCATCCTGGGCGCGATCGTTGTCACGCCGCTGCTGAACGCGCTTCGCATCACGGACAAGCGCGCGCGCGGTTTCGCCGCCGGGCTGGCGGCGCACGGCATCGGCACCGCGCGGGCGTTTCAGGTCGATCCGCTGGCGGGGACATTCGCCGGCATCGCGATGGGACTGAACGCCCTGCTGACCGCGATCCTGGTGCCGCTACTGCTTTAGCCCGCCTACCATTCGACCGCGGCCGCCGGGGCGACGAGGGGTTCCGCGGGCTCCGGTGCCTCCGCCCCTATGTCGGTATCCACCAGCGGCGCGGGTTCCCAGCGGGCCAGTCCGGTCAGGATCAAGATGAACCCGCCTTCGGGGATCGGCAGGCCCCGCAATATCAATGCCTCTCCGTCCGGTCCCGGCTGTTCTATTCCTGCCGTATCCCCGCTTAGCAAAATTCCTGATCGGCGGGCGATTTCCAACTCCGCTTGCTCCGGGGATTCGAACTGGCCAGAGCCGACCTGGCCGTGCAACAGGGTGTCCAGCGGCATATCCCGCTTCAATTCGATACCAATCCCCCGGACGAACGGATGGTTCCACTGGATCAGCCGAAGGCCGGAGTCGAACAGCGCCAAACCGTCCGTGGTGCCGCTTAGAGCGGCTTGCAGCCGCGCGCCATACAGTGTGGCGCGGGCCGTCAGCGTTGCTTCCTCGCCACGCAAGCGGTCCAGTTCTTTTCTATGACGCTCAGCGATACGCTTTCCCCGGGCATTGGTTCGCATCCCATACAGTTGCCCCAGAACGATGCCACCGATGACAAGCACCAAGGCTGAGGCAATCAATGCGAGCGAGTGCGCCCCGGCCGCGAGGCTGGCCGCCGGCGCCATCACGTCCGCCCAGTTCGCCGCGACAATCACCGCCATGTCGCGGTTAGCGACACGATGAAATGCATGCAGGCGCTGAACGCCATCCAGTCCGGTTTCGCCCAGCCATGTTCCGGATTCGGACCTGGCGATCATGTCGAACAGAACAGTTTTCGAAAGATCGTTCCGGGGACGCCGAGCCGCTGGTCCAACCACGGCCTGAACGATGCCACGTCTGGTATCGACCAGCGCGGTCAGTGCGTTGTAGCCGAGTGACGCTCCGGCAAACAGCTTGGTCAGTTCCGCCGATCGATACGATGCCCCAACCAGCCAGTTCAGGGGATGGTCCAGGGGTCTGACGACATACATCAGGAACTGGCGCGCGTCGATCGGCGGCCCCCCGACCTCGCCTTGCAGCAAAAGCGAGTCTTTGGCCTTCACCCCGTCGCTTTGATATTGTTCCAGCGACCCATGCGGGAATGACACATACGCCGCCCCCACCCCTTGCCCGATCGCACTGGGCAGGATGTCCTGGCGGATAATCTGGTGTTCGTCGGCAATGAACAGATCGTCCGCCACCGCCATCAGCGCGGGGAATTGCTTCTGCCACTTCATCAGATCGACCGCGTCGCTGTCGGCCTTCCACGCGCCCTGGATGATCGTCAGGCTCTGGTCGATCATCAACAGTTCATGGCCGATCGTTTCAGCCATGGTGGCCGCCTGGCCGATCAGCGCCTGTTCCGCCCGATCGCGTATCTCCGTGTTCTGATCCTGCACCGCACGCCCGGTCATGATCCAGATCAGCACGATAAGCGCCAGCGCCGAGATCGAAACGGCGCCCGCTGCCGCGAGTTCGGCTTTGCCCATCACGGACGGGCGAACCGATTCGACGGGAACCAGCTGGGAGGGCCTGAACCGGGCGGATGTGGATCCGGTTCGCCGCCGCCGTTTGAATTTATCGCTCATACTGTTGCCGCACCACGTTCCTGATCTGCCGGCGACCGCCGGGCGATGCGGCAACAGGACCGCGGAAGGCGGGTCTGTGCCGATCCAGTCATTTTGACCCCGCAAATGTAAAGGTTCCGCCAGCCGCGAGCAATCTTTCTCACCGCACCACACGCACCGAACCATGCTTGACGCTGTGGCATACAAAATACAAAATAGAATGACTCCACGGGAAGCTATCCACAAGGAACAAAAAAGGGTGTCCGAGACCCGGCCGCGCCTGCGCATCGAACCGCTCGATATCGGCCTTGGCCTGCGTCGCCAGGCATGCGAGGCGATCAAGCGCGCCATCACCGAAATGGATATCTACGGCCGCCGGGACGAAATCCGCCTGGACGAACGTCAGCTTTGCGAAGATCTGGGTGTCAGCCGCACGCCGATCCGAGAAGCCCTGTCCGTGCTGGAACAGGAAGGGTTCGTCCGCACCATTCCCCGCCGCGGCATCGTCGTGGTGCGCAAAACCAAGCGGCAGATCGTGGAAATGATCACCGTCTGGGCGGCGATCGAAAGCATGGCCGCCCGAATCGCCGCGGCCTCGGCCACCGCCCACGACATCGACGGCCTGACCGCGCTGATGGATGCGTTCGAAGAAGACCCGACCGGCCATCTGACCGAATATTCCGACGCCAACATGGCGTTTCACAAGGCCATCATCCGGCTGGGCGGCATCGAACTGATGTCCAGCCTGACCGACACGCTGTTCATCCATATGCGCGCCGTGCGCGCGGTGACCATGACGCAGGATAACCGGGCCCAGCGATCGGTGGCGGACCATCGCGCGATCATCGCCGCGCTGCGGGCGCGCGACCCGGACCGGGCGGAGCGGCTCGTCCGCGACCACACGCTCGGTCTGGCCAGCCATGTCGAACGCCACGGCGATTTCCTCGATACCGGCACGACGCCGGCAATTTCCAATCATCGCGCAACGGGAGAACACCATTGATGTCGGAAGCCGAACAGACCGACGGATTCCATCTGGTCATCGACGCGCTGATGCTGAACGGCATTAAGACGATCTATGGCGTGCCCGGCATCCCGATCACCGATCTCGGCCGGCTGGCGCAGGCATCCGGCATGCGGGTGATTTCGTTCCGGCATGAACAGAACGCCGGCAACGCCGCGGCCATCGCCGGCTATCTGACCAAGGCTCCGGGCGTGTGCCTGACGGTTTCGGCACCCGGCTTCCTGAACGGTCTGGTCGCCCTGGCCAATGCCACCACGAACTGCTTTCCGATGATCCTGATCAGCGGTTCCTCCGAACGCGAGATCGTCGATCTGCAACAGGGCGATTATGAGGAGATGGACCAGCTCGCCATCGCCAAGCCGCTGTGCAAGGCGGCATTCCGCGTGCTGAATGCAGCCGATATCGGCATCGGCGTGGCGCGGGCCATCCGAGCGGCGGTGTCGGGGCGGCCGGGCGGGGTGTATCTGGATTTGCCGGGCAAGCTGTTTGGCCAGGTGATGGACGCCGAGGCCGGCCGCCGCTCGCTGGTGAAAGTCATCGATCCGGCCCCGGCGCAAAGCCCCGCGCTATCGGCTGTCGAGCGTGCGCTGGACGTCCTGCGCGGCGCCAAGCGCCCGTTGATTATCCTCGGCAAGGGCGCCGCCTATGCGCAAGCCGACGAGGACATCCGCGCGCTGGTCGAAAAATCCGGTATTCCCTACATCCCCATGAGCATGGCCAAGGGCCTGCTGCCCGACACGCATCCGCAATGCGCCGCCGCCGCCCGCTCCACCGTCCTTCAGGACAGCGACACCGTCCTGATGATCGGTGCTCGGTTGAACTGGCTGCTCAGCCACGGCAAGGGCAAGCAATGGGGTCCGCCGGGATCGAAAAAGTTCGTCCAGATCGACATCGAACCGCGCGAGATGGACAGCAACGTGGAAATCGCGGCCCCGCTGGTGGGCGATATCGGCTCCTGCGTCGCCGCCCTGCTGCGCGGAATGGGCGACGACTGGCAGCAACCGCCCGCCGAGTGGACGGCAGCGATCGATGCCAAGAAAGAAACCAACATCGCCCGCATGGCGACCCGTCTGGGCAAGAACTCGATCCCGATGGACTACCACTCCGCCCTGCGCGTGCTGCGCGACGTCATCAAGGAACGGCCGGACGCCATCCTGGTGAACGAGGGCGCGAACACGCTGGATCAGGCCCGCGGCGTGATCGACATGTATCAGCCGCGCAAGCGCCTGGATGTCGGCACCTGGGGCGTGATGGGGATCGGCATGGGGTTCGCGGCGGCCGCGGCCATTGAAACCGGCAAGCCGGTGCTGGCGATCGTCGGCGACAGCGCGTTCGGATTTTCCGGCATGGAGGTCGAAACGATCTGCCGCTACAACCTGCCGGTCTGCGTCGTGGTGTTCAACAACGACGGCATCTATCGCGGCGATGGCGTCAACCCGGGCGGCGGTACCGACCCGGCCACGACGGCCTTCGTCAAGGGCGCCCGCTACGACAAGATGATGGAAGCCTTCGGCGGCGTGGGCGTGCATGCCACCACGCCCGATGAGCTGAAGCGCGCGGTCGATGCGGCCATGGCGTCCGGCAAACCCACGCTGATCAACGCGGCGATCGACCCGGCGGCGGGCAGCGAAAGCGGCAATATCGGCAATCTGAATCCCAAAAGCGCCCTGGCGAAAAAGTGAGGCACAGACGATGAAAGCACTCGAAGGCGTCAAAATTCTCGACTTCACCCACGTCCAGTCCGGCCCGACCTGCACCCAGTTGCTGGCATGGTTCGGCGCGGATGTGATCAAGGTGGAACGTCCCGGCACCGGTGACATCACGCGCGGCCAGTTGCAGGACATCAAGGGCGTGGACAGCCTGTATTTCACCATGCTGAACCACAACAAGCGGTCGATTACCATCGACGGCCGCGACAAACACGGCAAGTCGGTGCTGGAAGAGCTGGTGAAGACCTGCGACGTGATGGTGGAGAACTTCGCCCCCGGCGCGCTGGACCGCATGGGCTTTACGTGGGAGCGGGTGCAACAGCTTAACCCGCGCATGATCCTGGCCTCGATCAAGGGTTTCGGCCCCGGCCCGTATGAGGACTGCAAGGTCTATGAAAACGTCGCGCAATGCGCTGGCGGTGCCGCGTCCACCACCGGGTTCGACGACGGCCCGCCGCTGGTGACCGGGGCGCAGATCGGCGATTCGGGCACCGGCCTGCATCTGGCGCTGGGCATTGTCGCCGCGCTGTTTCAGCGCAACACCACCGGCCGCGGCCAGAAAGTGGACGTGGCGATGCAGGACGGCGTGCTGAACCTGTGCCGGGTGAAACTGCGCGACCAGCAGCGCCTGGCGCACGGGCCGCTGACCGAATATCCGCAATATCCCGACGGCCATTTCGGCGAGGCTGTTCCCCGGTCTGGCAACGCATCCGGCGGCGGCCAGCCGGGCTGGATACTGAAGTGCAAGGGCTGGGAAACGGACCCCAACGCGTATATCTATTTCATCGCCCAGGCGCCGGTATGGGGCGCGATCTGCGACGTGATCGGCAAGCCGGACTGGAAGACCGATCCGGAATACGCCAAGCCGCCCGCCCGCCTGCCCAAGCTGAAGGCGATTTTCGACACGATCGAAGCCTGGACCATGACCAAGACCAAATTCGAGGCGATGGACATCCTGAACAAATACGACATCCCCTGCGGCCCGATCCTGTCGATGAAGGAAATCGCCGAGGAGCAGTCATTGCGCGCCACCGGCACGGTGGTGGAGGTCGATCATCCCACGCGCGGAAAATATCTGTCGGTCGGCAATCCGATCAAGCTGTCGGACAGCCCGTCGGAGGTGACGCGCTCCCCGCTGCTCGGTGAACATACCAGCGAAATCCTGCGCGACGTGCTGGGCTTCGACGCGGCGAAGGCGGCCGAATATATGGCGTCCCCGGGATTGGGCGGTTCGGTGGCGGCCGGGTAGGCGACGAATACCGCTACCGTGTCCAGGTGAACGACTCGCTGAAACGGGATTGCCGGGTCGTTCCCTAGCCTCGCCGCGATGACCGTTCGGGAGGGATTGCCGGGTGGCATTTGACAAAATTCCTAATTCCTGTTACAGAATTAGTCTTGCCCAATGTGACCGGATCGCGCCGTGTCTGCGTTCATGAATCTTGCGGCGGCACCTTCATCGCCATGGCGGGCGCCGGGTCGCCATCCACGCATTGCGGCGCCTGGCGATGCGCAGGCAGCGCTACCGACCCCTTATGCTCCACCCGTAAGGGCGCATCGGGGACTGCTGGTTCGGTTCCATCGGCCTTCATGCCACACCGGCGTAGGCAGCTATGGGTTTTCCAGCTCCATTTCTACATCGCTGAGGCGTTCATTCGCGTCGGTGGCAACGTCCAGAAAACAGTAGATTTTCCCATATAACGCCTAACGAGACACCTGTTAGACAGCCAAAACCCCGCCCGGCCAGCCGGCCTGCACACAAGCCGCTACAACACCGGGCTGGCCGTCCAAAATCTTCACCCGATCGACCCAATCGACGCACCGGCCATCCTTGACTTTTACCGCCTTAGTCCCGATACCCCGCCCGGCGCGCGAGAGGATGCAGGGCACCTCGCATGCTGAATTCGCCTCCGACCGTCTGCCGGGTTCGCCGCTGTCCGCTGGCGATGTCGGCAAGACACCCCATGAACCGCGCCCTGCAATCGACTGGACCGGATTTGACCGAAACAACGACCGCCCCACGGGAACACACCGACGCGGAGCCGCCTGTCGCGGATGTGCCCGTCGTTGAAGCAGCCGCCGCTGAAACAGCGCAGCAGGCCGAGGTGCCCCCCCATGAGACGGCTGCCGTAGAAGTTACCGAACCGGTTCCGGCGGAACCCGCCACCATCGGGGCTGTTTCCGCCGACCCCGCCACGCCGGCCCCGGTTTCGGCAGACGCAGCGGCCCCGCAACCGGCCACGGACGAACCCGCTGCACCGGAACCGGCTAACCGGGAACCGGCAATCGACGAACCGGAGTTTGCGTTCGACTCCGCCGCCCATTCGCAAGAGCCGGAGCAGCCAGTTCCGGACCAACAGGCGGCAGACGATCGCCAGCCCGCCGCCATCGCCATAGCCGAAGGCCCGCCGCCGGAAGCCGCACGCCCGGTATTCGCCGACCTCGGCCTGTCGGAAGAAGTGCTGCGCGCGATCGACGACATGGGATACCGCCACCCCACCCCCATCCAGGAACAGGCAATCCCCTACGTCCTGATGGGCCGCGACGTCATGGGCACTGCACAGACCGGCACCGGCAAGACCGCCAGCTTCACCCTGCCGATGATGGACATCCTCTCCGGCTCCCGGGCACGCGCGCGGATGCCGCGCAGCCTGATCCTGGAACCGACGCGCGAACTGGCCCTGCAGGTTGCCGAGAACTTCCTGCAATACGGCAAATACCTGAAACTGACCCACGCCCTGATCATCGGCGGCGAAAGCATGTCCGACCAGAAGGACATTCTCAACCGCGGCGTGGATGTGCTGATCGCCACCCCGGGCCGTCTGCTGGATATGTTCGATCGCGGCACCATCCTGCTGACCGACACCAAGCTGCTGGTGATCGACGAAGCCGACCGCATGCTGGACATGGGCTTCATCCCCGATGTCGAGCGCATCGTGTCGATGCTGCCCGCCACCCGCCAGACGCTGTTCTTCTCCGCCACCATGGGTCCGGAAATCCGCCGGCTGGTCAACGCGTTCCTGACCAATCCCAAGGAAATCGCGGTGTCGCGCGCCGCCTCGGTGGCGACAACGATCACCGAAGGCCTGGCGCTGGTTGCCGAACACGACAAGCGGGAGGCATTGCGCCGCCTGATTCGCAGCCAGAATGTCCAGAACGCGCTGATCTTCTGCAACCGCAAGCGCGACGTCGATATCCTGCACAAGTCGTTGACCAAGCATAACTTCGATGCCGGTGCGCTGCATGGCGATCTGGCACAGACGGTGCGCTTCGCGACACTGGAAAAATTCAAGGCCGGCGAACTGCGCCTGCTGGTGTGCAGCGATGTTGCCGCGCGCGGCATCGACATCGGCGGTCTGTCGCATGTGTTCAACTTCGACGTGCCGATCCATGCCGAAGACTACGTGCATCGCATCGGCCGTACCGGCCGAGCAGGGCTGGAAGGCAAGGCGTTCACCATCGCCTCGCCGGAAGATCGCAACGCGGTCGAGCAGATCGAGAAACTGATCAACCATCCGATCCCGCCGGTCATCGTGGAGGGTCTGGACCCGGTGGACTGGGCGGAAAAAGGCGCCCGCAAACGGCGCGGCCGCACCGCCGTATCCGCCGAACCCAAGAAGCCCGCCGAACGCAAACCGCGCGAGGCCAAGGAAAAGGCCGACGCCCCCCGCGCCGAACGCACCCGTACACCGCGCACGCGCCCGGAACGCGCCCGACCGGAACGTATGCCGCAGCCCGAACTGCCCGTGGCGGCCGAGGAACTGCCCGACGTTCGCCGTGAGGAGCCCCGCCGCGACGACGCCCGCCGTTCGGAAGGCCGCCGCCAGGACGCCAGGCGTGACGATTCCCGCCGGGACGATTCCCGCCGTGACGATCATCGCCGCGACGAACCTCGTCGTGACGCATCCGGGCGCGAGGATTTCCGCCGCGAGCGCTTCCGCCGCGACGACGACCTCGGCCCCGCCGTCGTCGGCTTCGGCGACGAAGTCCCCGCCTTCATGTTTCTTCGCGCTCGGTTGCCCCAAACGCCCGAGACCAGAGAGGCCGACGTATGAACGACTCCCCTGCCCGCCCCGCCAACCACTTCAAGCCCTTCGCGTGGGATGACGCCCTGCGTCTGGACACCGCGCTGACGGAAGACGAACGCGCCATCCGCGACGCCGCGCACGCGTTCTGCCAGGAGAAACTGTTTCCCCGCGTCCTGATGGCGAACCGGCAGGAAAAATTCGACCGCGACATCATGAACGAGTTCGGGGAGATGGGCTTCCTCGGCGCCACGCTGGAAGGCTACGGCTGTGCCGGCGTCAACTACGTCAGTTACGGCCTGATTTCCCGTGAGGTCGAACGTGTCGATTCCGGCTACCGTTCGGCGTTTTCGGTGCAGTCGTCCTTGGTGATGTACCCGATCTACGCTTTCGGGTCGGAAGACCAGCGCCAGAAATACCTTCCCAAGCTGCGCAGTGGCGAATTCGTCGGCTGCTTCGGCCTGACCGAACCCGACGCTGGCTCCGACCCCGCGTCGATGCGGACCCGGGCGAAGAAAGTCGATGGCGGCTTCCTGCTGAACGGCTCGAAGACCTGGATCACCAACGCACCGATCGCCGATGTGCTGGTGGTGTGGGCCAAGGACGATGCCGGCGACATTCGCGGCTACATTCTGGAACGCGGCATGGTCGGCCTGACCCAGCCGAAGATCGAGGGCAAGTTCTCGCTGCGCGCTTCGGTCACCGGCATGATCATGATGCAGGACGTGTTCGTCCCGGATGAAAACCAGTTGCCCCACGTCAAGGGCTTGCGCGGTCCGTTCTCCTGCCTGAACAACGCCCGCTACGGGATTGCCTGGGGCGCGCTGGGTGCGGCGGAGTTCTGCTGGCACGCCGCCCGCGACTACACGCTGCAACGCATGATGTTCGGCCGCCCGCTGGCGGCAACCCAGTTGATCCAGAAGAAGCTGGCCGACATGCAAACCGAAATCACCCTGGGTCTGCACGCCGTGCTGCGCCTGGGCCGACTTATCGATGAGCATAACGCCTCGCCCGAGATGATCAGCCTGCTGAAGCGCAACAACTGCGGCAAGGCGCTGGATATCGCCCGCGTCGCCCGCGACATGCACGGCGGCAACGGCATCGTGGACGAGTATCACGTCATCCGCCATGTCATGAACCTGGAAACGGTCAACACGTATGAGGGCACGCACGATGTGCATGCCCTGATCCTCGGCCGTGCCCAAACCGGAATTTCAGCGTTCTGAGTCTGTCGCGCCCGCCGCATGGCGGGCCGCCAGATAGCCAAAGGTCAGTGCCGGACCCAGCGTGATGCCAGGCCCGGGATAGGCCCCGTTCATCACCGAATGCATATCGTTCCCGCTGGCATATAGCCCCGCCACCGGCACCCCGTCCCGGTCCAGCACTCGGGCAAAGCCATCGGTCATCAGCCCGGTTGCCGTGCCCAGATCGGCCGGAAGCACCGCGACGGCATAGAATGGCGCTTTCACGATCGGCGCCACGCACGGGTTGGGCTGATTCCCGGCATCGCCCAGATGACGCTGATAGCTGTTCCCGCCCCGTCCGAACATCGGGTCCAGCCCGTCCTTCGCACCGAGGTTGAACGCCTCGACCGTCGCCGCCAGGGCGTCGGGATCGACCCCGATTCGTTCCGCCAAAGCGCGCGGCGTCGGGGCGGTCAGCAGGTAGCCGCTTTCAATTTCCTGCCGCAACGACATCCGGAACGGCTTGACCCGCCCCAGGCCGTAGTACCAAAGGAAGCGGCGGTCGCACAGCAGATAGGCGGGTTCGCCGCCGCCGTTGTGGCCACGCAACATCGCCAGAACGAACTCATGATACGACACCGCCTCGTTAACGAACCGCCGCCCGGTTCGGTCCACCGCGATCAGCCCCGGCTTGGCCCGATCCGTCACAGTATGCGGAAACACTCCGGCGCTTCCGTCCGCGCGTTGGAACCGTGAGCCCGGTACCCAGAATGCGGCGTTCAGTTCGGCCGGCCCCATCTCGCCGCCCGCCGCCATGCCCAACCGAACGCCATCGCCGGAGTTCCCGGGGGCCGTGGCGGACAATGCACCGGCAGATTCGGGAAGGAACCGGGCCCGAAGCCCCGAATCCCGGGAAAATCCACCTGTTGCCAGAATGACGCCGCGCCGCGCCTCGACCCGGGTCCCGTCGGCCAGCACGACGCCGGACACCCGGTCCCGGTCGAACGCCAAACCGGCGATCGCGACTCCGGTGCGAATTTCCACCCCCGTCTGGATCAGCGCCAGAAGCAGCCGCCCGGCCAGCGCATTGCCCAGATACAGCGTGGTGCCGCGCGGTGCCCGCAACCGCTGCAAGACGTAGTCCGCCACCAGTCGCACGACCCGCGAGGTGGATCGGACAGACCGTCCCACCCGGCGGAAATGCACCAGATCCGGGCGGCTGATCATCATGCCGCCGAACAGCGTGAACTCCGGCAGCGGCGGGCGCAGCAGCGCGAAATCACGCCCGAGCCGCGTGGCATCGAACGGTTTGGGTTCCAGTACACGGCCGCCATCGGTGGCGCCGGACAGGTCTGGATAGTAGTCGGGGTAGCGGTTGACCGGGGTCAGTTGCACCGGGGTGTGTTCGGCCAGATAGGCGATCGCCGCGTCGGCATGGTTCAGGAACGCCTCCTGCCGAGGCGACTGAAACCCGCCCGGAACCACCTGCCCCAGATACCGCCGGGCAGCGTCCAGCGTGTCCGCCCGTCCGGCCGCGGCGGTCAGCCGATTGGCGGGCGTCCAGACCATGCCGCCGGACCACGCCGTGGTGCCGCCAACCTGCGCCGTCTTCTCCAGCAGCAGCACGCGCAACCCCTCGGCGGCACCGACCGCGGCCGCGGTCATGCCCGCCGCGCCGGCCCCGACGACGATCAGGTCAAGGGCCGCATCAGTCATCGGTCGGCGGCGAGGTGATCACGAAGAACACGAGGTCCCGCAGGCCGGTGTTGTAGATCGCGTGTTCGACGCCGGGCGGCAGGTGGATACAGTCATGGCTGCGCACCACCACCCTTTCGCCGTCGATTTCCATCAGGCCCTCGCCTTCCAGCACATGATAGATTTGCTCCTGCACCTTGTGCGTGTGCGGCGCGACGTAGCCCTTGGGCTGATAGGACGAGATCCGGTGGTCGAACAGTGCCGTGTTCGCCGTCGCGGGTGTCACCAGCATCTTGGAATGCGCGTCGTAATGTGCCGGCGGGGTTTCCCACATCGTCTCCACGATATTGCGGATCGTGGCGCCGTTTCGACTGAACATGGGTTCTCCTTGGGCCGTTGTTTCCATCGCGAGAGCTGGGATTGCGTGCGCTCGTTGTTTCGTTATACGGTACGGCGTTACGAAAACAAGGCTTCTATTTCAACATGCGAAACGGCGACCCACCCGCACGAGACCCCTATCTGCTCGGTTCCCTCCAGAAGGGCCTCGAACTGCTGGACTGCTTCGCCCGGCAGGAAACCTGGAGCCTGGCCGAACTCGCCGCCGAACTGGGCCAGACGAAGCCAACGGTGTTCCGGATTCTCCATACGATCGAGGCATTCGGCTACCTCCACAAAGATCCCGCGACCGGCCGCTATGCGCTGGCCATGCGGTTCCACACCCTGGGATCGGCGGCGGTCCGGCATGAGCAGTTGCGCTGGCAGGCGCTGCCCCCGCTACAGGACCTGGCGGCCGAAACCGGGGAGACGGTGCATGTCGGTATCCTGTACGATGGCGAGGCGATTTGCGTGCAGGCGGTGGACGGCACCCGCCTGATCCGCATGCACGCCTTCGTCGGCAAGCGCACACCGGCCCACGCCTCGGCGTTGGGCAAGGTGCTGCTCGCGCATGTCCCCGACGCGGAGTTCGACGCCTTCGTCAGCCGCGGCCTCGCACGGTTCACCCAAGCCACCATCACCGATCCGGCGGTGCTGCGCTCGGCGCTGCATCAAATCCGATCGGACGGATGGGGCATGGACGATGAGGAGATGGAGACCGGGCTGCGCTGCCTGGGCGCACCGATCACCGATCACAGCGGCCGCCCCTGCGCCTGCGTCGCGGTATCGGCCCCGGCGGCCCGTATGGATCCCCAGCGAATCGCCGCCCTGACCCCGCTGATCAAAGCCACCGCCGCGCGCATTTCTCGCATGCTGGGCAGCCCGTCGATGCGCGACGGCGCCTCCAGGGCAGCCTGATCCACAAACACCGAGGACACGACATGAACCAAAGCGAACGCGCACTGATGAACGGGGCGGATATCATCGTGGACTTTCTGATCCGTCAGAAGGTCCCCTACCTGTTCGGCCTGTGCGGCCACGGCAATGTGGGCTTTCTGGATGCCGCGTTCAAAGCGCGGGATCGCATCCGCACCATCTCGGTGCATCACGAACAGACCGCCGGGCACATGGCGGACGCCTATTTCAAGGTTCGGCACGAACCCGTGGCCACGTTCACCTCCTGCGGTCCCGGTTCCGCCAATCTGGTGATGGCGCTGGGCGCGGCGATGGCAGACAGTTCCGCGTTCTTCGCCATCACCGGCAACGTGCCGACCAGCCAGTTCAACCGCGGTCCGTTTCAGGAAACCGGCCGCTATTTCCAGGGCGATTTTCCTTCGGTCATTCGCCCCTACGTGAAGCGCAGCTATCAGCCGACGCGGGTGGATATGATGCCGCTGGCGGTGCGCCAGGGATGGGAGCTGATGCTGTCCGGCCGCCCCGGACCGGTAAACCTGGACGTGCCATTGAATGTCTTCGTCGAAGAAGACGAGGTCGTTCCCCCACAAGCCTCGGCAAGGATCGTCAACAGCGCCCCCGGCAACCCCGACACCCTGAGCGAGGCCCTGAAGGTTCTGCTTGCCGCCGAACGGCCGGTTATCATTGCTGGCCAGGGCGTGCTCCTTGCGGAGGCAACCGCCGAACTCCAGGCGTTCGCCGAAGCAACCGCGATTCCGGTGGTCACCAGCCCGAACGGCAAGGGCGCTATCAACGAACGGCACCGGCTGGCGTTCGGCTCGATCGGGCGGAACGGTACCTATGCGGCGAACGAGGCGACTAAAAACGCCGACGTTATCCTGTCGCTGGGCTTCACCTTCGACGATCGCGCCACCAGCGCCTGGCTGGACGGCTATACCCTGTCGATCCCACCGTCGCGGCTGATCCAGATCGACATCGACCCGTCGGAACTGGGCCGCAACTATCCGGCCGAATTCCCGGTTCTCGGGTGCGCCAGGGCCAGCCTGCGGTTCATGAACGGGTTGCTTCCGAAGGTGGCGGCACCGGCGTCCGGCGAGCGGGAATCCTGGCTGGGCCGGCTAAACCACGGGCGGGAGGTGTGGAACCAGTTCCAAAGCGGCCTCGCCGCTTCTGACCAGATGCCCCTGCGGCCGGAACGGATGATGCGCGCATTGTCGCGCGCCATCCCGGAAAACGCGATTGTCGCGGCGGATGTCGGGGTTCACCACAACTGGATCGTCCAGTTGTTCGACGCCCTGCGGCCGCGTCAGTTGATCCACTCCTGGGGCTTTGCCGCGATGGGGTTTGCCACCTCCGGCATCCTGGGCGCCAAACTGGCCGCGCCGGACCGGCCCTGCGTCGCGGTGGTCGGGGACGGATCGTTCCTGATGACCCCGCACGCGTTGGCAACGGCCGTGGAATTCGACATCCCGGTGGTCTGGGTAGTGTGGAACAACAACGGCTACTGCTCCATCCGCGACATTCAGCACGGCATGTTCGCGGGCCGCGAACTGGCCACCAGCTTCCAGAAGGACCACGGCAACCGCGAGTTGTTCAGCGCCGATTTCGCCGCCCTCGCCCGATCCATGGGCGTCATGGCCCATACCGTCACCCGGGCCGGTGAGGTCGAGGACGCCATCAAGACCGCGATCGCCGCCAACCGGCCCTATCTGATCGAGGTTCCGGTCGAACGCGAAATTCGTCCGATCGGAACTGGAAGCTGGGAACTGCCGCCGCTGCCGCAGCCGGAGCCGAACTTCCTCAAGGCGCTGGCCGCGGCCGGTCTGTCCCTGTAGCCGCCGGCCGGCGGCCGGGGAAAAAGGAGGGGGAACATCATGAAACGCAGGAACCTGCTGGCGGGCGCCGCCGCGTTGCCGATCGCCGGCGCATCCGGCGGACGGCGCGCCCGGGCCGCCGCCATTTCCGACGGCGCGGTCCGGATCGGGGTGCTGGACGACATGTCGGGGGTGTTTTCCGACCAGCAGGGATTTGGCGACTATGTCGCCGCGCGCATGGCGGCCGAGGATTTCGGCGGTCATGTGCTGGGCGCGCCGATCGAGGTCCTTCAGGCCGATCTGCAAAACAAGGTCGATACCGGCCTTGCTGTCGCCCGGCGTTGGATCGACGAGGAACAGGTCGATGCCATCGTCGGCCTTGGCAATTCGGCGGTCGCGCTGGCGGTGCAGAACCTTTGCGCGCAGCGCCAGCGCGTCGATGTCGTCATTTCCGCCGGTACCACGGACCTGACCGGCACCGGCTGTTCGCCGTACGGCATACACTGGACCTACGACAACTATTCCGCCGCCAAGGGGCCGGCCACCGCGCTGGTCAGGCAGGGGCTGACCAAGTGGTTCTTCATCACCTCCGACTACGCCTTCGGTCATTCGCTGGAGGACAACGCGGCCGCGATCCTGAAGGGGCTGGGAGCGGCCGTGCTGGGCCACAGCATGCCGCCGCTGGGGGAGACGGATTACTCCGCCCACCTGTTGGCGGCCGCGACGTCCGGCGCACAGGTTGTCGGCATCGCCGCGGGAGGAGCCGATTTCATCAATATAGCCAAGCAGATGGGCGAATTCGGCTTGACCGGACGGGGCATCGTGCCGGCGGCACTGAACTGTTCGTTGACCAATATCCACTCGCTGGGGCTACAGGCCGCGCAGGGACTGATCTACAGCCAGCCCTACTACTGGGACCACGATGCCCCTTCGCGCGCTTTTGCCGCCCGGTATGCCAAGCAATACAAGGGCTGGCCGCCGACCGCTTTCCAGGCCAGCACATGGGGTGCGGTGACGCACTATCTAAAGGCCATCCAGGCCGCTGGCACGGACGCGGCGGGCCCGGTCATGGACAAGATGCGCCAGATCCCGATCGACGATTTCATGACCCGCAACGGCACGCTGCGGATCGACGGCACCGTGGTGCGGGACATGTTCCTGCTGCGCGCCAAGAAGCCTGACCAGTCCAAAAGCGAATGGGACCTGCTGGAAGTCGTCCAAACCATTCCCGGCGATGAGGCGTTCCGGCCATTGAATGAAGGCGGCTGCAAGCTGGTGAAGGCCTGATAGCGCCCAAACGCGAGCGATCGTTTCGGGCCCGCGACAGGAACAGCGGCGTCCGCCCGGCCAAGGATTGGCAAAACCCAGCTTATGGGGATTATACTGCCGGGTAGAAAAGACAGGAGGAACCCCGGTGGACATCGCACCGCTGACGCGAAACCCGTACGGGGATTTCGTTGGGAACGTCACTGGAATCGACCTGACCAAGACAATGACCGATCGCCAGGTCGCCGCGATCGAAGCGGGCATGGACCGCTTCGCCGTCCTGATCTTCCACGGCCAGCATTTCGACGATGACACCCAGCTTGCTTTCAGCCGCAACTTCGGTGAGTTGGAAATCTCCTCGGGCGGCGAGATGAGCAAGCCGGAGGACCGTCGCCTGAAGCTGGAAATGGCGGATATCTCCAACCTGGACCGCGACAACAAACCGCGGGCAGCCGATGACCGGGTGCGGCTGAACGCGCTGGGAAACCGTCTGTGGCACTCCGATGCGTCGTTTCGGGCAATCCCCGCCAAATACTCGCTGCTGTCCGCCAGGGTGGTGCCGGGTGCCGGCGGCAACACCGAATTCGCCGACATGCGCGCCGCCCATGACGCACTGGACGACAGGACCAAGGCCGAGATCGAGCCCTTGGTCACCGAACACTCCAACGCATACTCTCGGGAAACCATCGGCTTCCCCAAGGAGGATTACGGCCAGCGGAACCAAGACAAGCTGCGCCCGGTTCGCCAAAGTCTGGTCCGCATCCACCCGGTAACCGGCCGGAAATCGCTGTATCTGTCGGCCCATATCGGCACCATCGTCGGCTGGCCGGTGCCGGAGGCGCGCGCCTTCATCCGCGACCTGATGGAGCACGCGACTCAGCCGCAATTTGTGCATGCCCATGTCTGGCGGCCTTGGGATCTGGCGATTTGGGACAACCGCACCACGATGCACCGCGCCCGTCGCTATGACGATCTGCATGAGGTCCGCGACATGCGGCGATCGACGATTCGCGGCGACGCCGTGACAGCCCCTCAACAACAGGCAGCCTGACCATGAACATCGTGCCCCTGCACCCCGGTTTCGTCGGCGAGGTTTTCGGCATCGATATCGGCGTTCCCCTGTCCAGCAGCCAGGTCGCGGCCGTCGAGGCGGGCATGGACCAATATGCGGTGCTGGTGTTCCGCGACCAGCCGCTGACCGACCAGCAGCAATGCGACTTCAGCCGCAACTTTGGGGAGTTGGAGGCCACGCTGATCGCGCAAATGTCCAAGCCCGGCGACCGCCGCCTCGGTTCGGTGGAAATGGGCGACATTTCCAACCTCGACGCCGCCGGCAAGCTGCGTCCCCGCGACGACGCCCGCCGGATGTATGCGCTGGGCAACCGGCTTTGGCACGCCGACGCGTCATTTCGGGCGACCGGGGCCACCTATTCGCTGCTGTCCGCCCGGGTCGTCCCCGGGCAGGGCGGCGATACCGAATTCGCCGATATGCGGGCCGCTTACGATGCGCTCGACGACAGCACCAAAGCGCTCATCGACGGTCTGGTGACGGAACATTCCATCGCGTATTCCAGGGCGCAGCTTGGGTTCGAGGATTACGGTCCGGACAACGAGGACAAAATCCGCCCGGTTCGCCACAGCCTGGTGCGCACCCATCCGGTCACCGGGCGCAAGTCGTTGTATCTGTCGGCCCATATCGGCACCATCGTCGGCTGGCCGGTGCCGGAGGCGCGGGCCTTCATCCGCGATCTGACCGAACACGCCACGCAGCCGCGGTTCACCCACGCCCACCATTGGCGGGTGAACGATCTGGCGATGTGGGACAACCGCACGACCATGCACCGGGGCCGCCGCTACCGCGATCTGCAAGAGGTCCGCGACCTGCGGCGCACCACGATCAGGGGCACCGGCCTGACGGCGGAGCAAGTGCCGGCGCTGGCCGCGGCGTAATCGTCCTTATCCAATCCGATCGTAACGGAGGAAACCCAATGTCCATATCGATCAAAGAACTAACGCCGGGCTTCGTGGGCGAGGTCTCTGGCATCGACATCACCCAGCCGTTGAGCCCGGAGCAGGCGGCAACGCTGGAGGCCGGCATGGATCGTTACGCCGTGCTGGTGTACCACGACCAGCCGTTCACCGATGAGCAGCAGAAGGCCTTCAGCCGCAACTTCGGCGAATTGGAAAACACCGCTGGCGGCAATGTAACGAAGGCGGCGGAACGCCGGCTGGATTACCAGATGGCTGACGTGTCCAACCTCGGGCCGGACCACAAGCCGCTTGCGCGCGACGACCGGCGCCGGCTGTTCAACCTGGGCAACCAGTTGTGGCACTCCGACAGCTCATTCCGAGCGATTCCGGCGAAATTTTCATTGTTGTCGGGGCGGATCGTGGTGGATTCCGGCGGGAACACCGAATTCGCCGACATGCGCGCGGCCTATGATGCGCTTGATGACAAGACCAAGGCGGAAATCGAGGACCTGGTCTGCGAACATTCGCTGATCTACTCGCGCGGCTCGCTGGGCTTTACCGAACTGACCGACGAGGAAAAGCAGATGTTCAAACCGGTGCGGCAACGTCTGGTGCGAACCCATCCGGTCACCGGGCGCAAATCGCTGTATCTGTCGTCCCACAGCGGCACGATCGTCGGCTGGCCGATGCCGGAAGCGCGCGCCTTCCTCCGCGACCTGACGGAACATGCCGTGCAGCCCCGGTTCACCTATTCCCACAAGTGGAAGCAATACGATCTGGTGATGTGGGACAACCGTACCACGATGCACCGGGTACGCCGCTTCGATGAAACCAAGGTGCGCGACATGCGCCGCACCACCGTTGCCGGCGACAGCGTCACCGTTCAGCAGATGGCGGCCTGACATGACCAATCCGCGCTGGAAACGCCGTCCGGCGGGGTCCACCTGGGGCGATTTCGGACCCGACGACCAACTCGGGCGGCTGAACCTGGTGACTCCCGAAAAGGTGCTGCAAGGCATCCGCGAGGTGAAGGCGGGCAAGACCTTCTGCCTGTCCCTGCCGCTGGATTATCCCGGGGGCAACATCATCAATCCCCGCCGTCATCCGCCGGTCCTGAAGCCCACGGAGCGGAACGGCCGGCCGAACATGAACTATCCGCTGCGCTGCGACGATCCGACGGCGCTGGACATCGTGTGCGACGATCAGGTGCTGCTGACGCTGCAATACTCCACCCAATGGGACAGCCTGTCGCATGTCGGGCAGATGTTCGACGCCGACGGGGACGGCATCCCCGAGGACGTGTTCTACAACGGCTATCGCGCCGGCACCGACATCGTCGGCCCGGTGCGCTATGACATGCAGGGCAATCAGACCCCGACCGGCGAGGCCTCCGGCGCCCGCAAGCTGGGCATCGAGAACATGGCGGTGTCCTGCGTGCAAGGCCGCGCGGTGATGATCGACCTGGAGGCGCATTTCGGCCGGTCCGGCAAGATCGTCGGCTACGAGGACCTGATGATGGTCCTGGACAAGGACAAGGTCGTCGTTGAACCGGGCGACTTCGTCTGTATCCGCACCGGGTTTGCCCAGTTGCTGCTGGATATGAACAAGCAGCCGGACCCCAAGGTGCTGTTCTCCACCACCTCGGCCTTGGACGGGCGCGATGACCGGTTGCAGCAATGGGTGACCGACAGCGGGGCGGTCGCGCTTTTGGCGGACAATTATGCGGTCGAGGCCAGCCCTGCCCGGCCCTGCGCCGACGATCACTGCGCCATGCTGCCGCTGCACGCCCACTGCCTGTTCAAGCTGGGGTGCTACCTGGGGGAAATGTGGTACCTGACCGAACTCGCGGACTGGCTGCGCGCCAACGGCCGCAACCGGTTCCTGCTGACCGCCCCGCCGCTGCGCCTGCCGGGCGCGGTCGGGTCGCCCGCAACCCCCGTCGCGACGGTATAACCCTGCGTCATAACCGATGTCCGGGCGATCCTGCTCCGACTCCGGGGTAACGGCGCTACGAGACAGACCTCGCTGGCAGGATCGTGCCCGAACACTCTCCGAAACCGATGCGCGGGGTGTTCGGACGCTGGCACCATGCCCGCAAGGTCAGGGTGTCGCCATCCTCCAGAAAGCCGCGGGTCTCACCGTTCGGCAGCGTGACCGGGTGCGTGCCGCCTTGCGAAAGCTCCAGCAGCGAACCGGCTTCCTCCGCCCGCGGCCCGGATAAGGTGCCGGAGCCCAGCAGATCGCCGGGACGTAGATTGCAGCCGCCCACCGTGTGATGGGCGATCAGTTGCGCCGGGGTCCAATATGCCGCGTCGCGCGCATTGCCGCGCGACAGGCGTGCCGCCGGCAGATCGGCGCGACGCATTTCCTCGGTCAGCAACCAAGCCTCCAGTTGGATATCGAATGCGCCGCGCTCCCGGTTTTTGGCGGAGTCCAGGTATGCCAGCGGTGCGGGGTCCCCGGCCGAGCGCACGAACGGGGTTCGGAACGGTGCCAAGGCTTCCGCCGTCACCACCCAAGGCGACAGGGAACTGCTGAAACTCTTCGCCAGGAACGGTCCCAGCGGCTGATATTCCCACGGCTGGATGTCGCGCGCCGACCAGTCGTTGAACAGGGCGATGCCGAAGAGATGATCCTCGGCGGTCTCGATCGGAATTGGCTCGCCCAGCGCGTTGCCCGGCCCGATCAGCAGCCCGAGTTCGAGTTCGTAGTCCAGCTTCCGGCTGGGACCGAGCACCGGGCTATCCGAGTTGCCCTTGATCTGGCCGACGGGTCGCCGGATCGGGTGCCCGCCGACAACGATGGAGGAGGCGCGGCCGTGATAGCCGATGGGAACCCATTTGTAGTTGGGCAGCAGCGGATTGTCCGGACGGAACAGCTTCCCTACGGCTGTGGCGTGATGAATGCCGATGTAGAAGTCGGTGTAGTCGCCAATGCGCGCCGGCAACGCATACTCGGCGTCCGCCTGTGGGACCAGGACCGGTTCCAACGCAGCCCGCGCCGTGGCTCCCTCATGCAGGGCGCGCGACAGCGCCAGACGCAAGGCCGACCATGCCGGCGGCCCCAGCGCCATCAGTGCATTCAGGCTGTCCCCACCCGCGGCCCGCGCGGCGGCGGCTGCATCCGGTGCCAGCGGGTCGGTGGCGGCCACATCCGCGACAGCGGCGATCCGGTCGCCAATGGCGACCCCCGCGCGAAATGCCTCCTGGCTGCCACGACTGCGGAAGATCGCGAACGGCAGGTTCTGGATCGGAAAGTCGGTGTCGCCGCCGTTGGCGGACGCGACCCAGCTTCGCAACGCAGGATCGTGGGTTTCGTTCAGCGCATACATCGTTGCGTCCTTTCGGTGACGGGCGGATCCGGGCCTGGATCCGCCCGGCGGTTACCCCGCCCCGCCCGACAACGCCGCCGATTTGGCGCGCAAGCTCTCGGCCAGTGCGCTGGCACCGCCGCGCGTCAGCAAACGGCGGAAATCCGAACGCTGCACCGCAACCCGGCTGATAGACCCATCGGCCAGCACATCCATCACGCGCCACCCGTCCGCCGTCTTCGACATAACGTAGTCCAGTTCGTGAACGTCGCCCTTGCGGGGAACGATCTTGGTCTGCACGATCTGCCGGTCGCCAATCGTGCGCGTGCCGGGCTCGATATCGAATCGCTGCCCGTCGAATGCGTCGAAACTGTTGACGTAGGAAGCCACCGTATAACGGCGAAATGCGTCCATCAGGGTCTGCTGCCGATCCGCGGGCAAGGTCTCCCAGGTCGGGCCGACCGACTCCCGCAGAATGCCGCCCAGATCGAAGGTGCGATCGATAACCGGGGCCAGAAGCGCGAACCGCTGCTCGAACGGCGTGGCCGTCCCCGCTTTCATCACCGCGACGAGCCCGGCGATCAAATCGCGCACCGGGGCGATCGCCGGCGGCTCATCCTGCGCGAAGGCAGGCCCCGCCAAACCGATCCCAACCGCACTGGCAGCGGCGAACAGAGCCCGACGACCTAGCTGACCCACCGGCATTCCCAACGATCCCTCTAACCCTGGTGCGAACCCGGCTCTTATTTTAGGCAAGCGGACTGCATCATCCAGATACAAAGACATACATCTATCAGCAAGTTTCTTATAATTTCGTTATGCTTCACGAACTTGTGCCCCGCCGAACACCGGGCCTATCCTTATATCGGTGTGCGGTCTGGAAATGGATAGCACTGGCCGGAGTTTTGACATTGAGCATGATAACGCGTGCCTTGCATCTTTCGGATGCGGTCGTCGGGTGGTTTGGCGGGCTGGATCGTCCGATCGACCCTGACGATCTGATCCGGATCGCGCGCGAGCGAACCGGCCTGCGGGATTTCGGCGACATCGCATTTTTGGACCCGCTCACCCGTCTGCTGCAATCGTGTTCGTCGGAATCCGGGCTTAGTTTAGTGGGGCGCAGCGCCACGCGTTGGGATATCGTACGCTTCCTGTCAAATCTTCTGGCGATTCAAGCTGCCGCGGCGGCGCAGCCCCACATCGCCGATCTGGCGGTCAGGCAGCCGATTTTCATCACCGGCCTGCCGCGCAGCGGAACCACGTTCCTGCATCGGCTGATGCTGGCCGATGGGGCAAACCGGGCGCCCGCGGTTTGGGAAACGATCTTCCCGTCCCCCCGGAGCGGCACCAGAAGCCAACGGATCGCCCGGGTGGACCGGCAGTTGAAGGCGTTCGAATACCTGGCGCCGGAATTTCATGCCTTGCATCCGCTTGATGCCAGATCGCCGCAGGAATGCAGCGAAATCACCGCGCATGTGTTCCGTAGCCTTCGATTCGATACCAATTACAACATCCCGTCCTACCGGGCCTGGATGGATGCCGATGTTGTCCGGCATCTGCCCGCGTACCGCTTCCACAAGCGGTTTCTACAGTTCCTGCAACATCAGGACGGGCTGGAGCGGCGCTGGGTGCTGAAATGCCCGGAACACATCTTCGCGCTGGAGGCAATCAAGTCGGTCTATCCCGATGCGCGGATGATTTTCGTCCATCGCGATCCGGTCAAAGTGCTGCTGTCCCAGGCGCAACTAACCGAGGTGTTGCGCCGCCCGTTCACCAGGGCACTGGAGCCCCGAAGCCTTGGCCCGCTCGAAAGCCGCCGCTGGCTGGACGGCACGAAACGCATGATGGCGATCGGCGACGACGCCGGCCTGCCGGAATCCGTATGTCATGTTCACCACCTGGATCTGATCAGCGACCCGCTCTCGACGGTGGAAGGCGTTTATCGCCATTTCGGCATGACATTGACCGAACCGTCCGCCCGGGCGATCGACCGCTACGTCGCGGCCAAGCCGAAAGGCGGCTATGGTGCCCATTCCTACCGGTTCGAGGATCACGGCCTGAATGAAGCCGAGGAGCGCGCCCGGTTCCGTCCCTATATGGTGCGGTTCGGGGTTACGCCCGAGGATGCGCCACGCCGGGAGTTGGGCCGCGAGCCGGGCCTCGTGGCGAGCCCCAACATGTCGTCGCCGGGACTCTAGACCCCGATGTCCAGCAAAGCCGCCAGTTCCGCCTCATGCTCGTAGGACGGCATCAGGCGATCCAGCACGGCGTCCCGCCTGGCGGCCGGGTGAAAATAAATCTCGCTGTCGCCGTCGGGCAGGTTCGATAGCAGGCGCCGCACGCGGGCGGTGGTCATATGGCCGCTCCAGGCGAGGCCGAAGCAGTGATCGTTCGCTGCGACACCCGCCGCCTTCGCTTGATGGCGCAGCAGGCGGGACCAGCCATACAACAACCAGTCGCCAAACCCGGTCCTGGTGCCGCAGTGCTGGATCACCCCCGGCGGTTCGGCGGGAATGCGTATCCGGCGCAAACCGAAATCCCGCCCCGCTTCCAGCAGCATCGCCCCTACGGTCGGATGCATATGCATGTGCTTGTGTGCGTTGGCATGGTCCAGAGTCAGGCCGGTGGCGGCGAATGCGGCGAACTGGGCGCGTATCTCCGCACGTAACTGCCGGCGTATTCCCGGGCGGAAGAAGTAGTCGATCCCCAGTTTCAGTTGATCGGATGGAAACTGCCCGGCCGCATCGACCAGGCCGGGAATCGAGGAGGGCGGTAAAACCGCTGGCCCCTCGATCACGACGAGATGCAAGCCGACCCTCAGGCCGGGGTTAGCCCGGGCGATACGGACGGCATCTGCCGCGGCCGGTGCGCCAACCATCAGGCTCGCGGCTTGCAGGGCGCCTTCGCGATGGGCGCGTTCGATGCCTTCGTTCACGGCTTCGGTCAGGCCGAAATCGTCGGCGGAAAAGGTGATTGTCTTCAATGGGTCCTGGCCGCCGCATCTGCCTGTGTTTCGTGCCGCGGCCATAGATGACATGCGCGGGCCCGTCCAGCCAGACAGCAAAAGCGAGGCAGCCAGACGAAGCGCCGTCGTCGCACCGCCTACGGAAGGACCTTTCCCGGATTCATGATCCCGGCCGGATCGATGGCCGCCTTGATCTGTTTCATCAACGCAAGTTCCGCCCCGCCCCGCCAGTCCTCCAGCATGTGCGGCTTCAGCCTGCCAATCCCATGTTCGGCTGAAAAACTACCGTCGAACCTGCGAACAACCTCGTTGACGGTGTCCATCACGGCCTCGCCCTGTGCCAGGAACCACGCGCCATCGCAGTCCACCGGCTGTTCGAGGTTGAAATGAATATTCCCATCGCCGATATGCCCGAAAGGCACGGCCCGGATTCCCGGCATCGATGCCTCGCAGGCTGCCGTCGCTTCCTGAATGAAGGCGGGAATTTTGGAGATCGGGACAGAAACGTCATTCTTGATGCTGGCGCCCTCGCGCCTCTGCGCTTCGGAATGTTCCTCCCGCAGCTTCCAGATCGCCGCCCGTTGCGCATCGGATTCCGCAATGACCGCGTCCGCGACGATACCGTCTTCCATCGCCTGCTCCAGCGTCTTCTCCAGCAGCCCCCGCAATCCCGCCTCCGGCCGCGTCGTCGTCATTTCCACCAGGACATAGTACGGGGTCTGTGTTTCCACCGGCATCAGCGTATCGGGGATATGCTTCAGCACAAACTGTATCCCCAAGCCGGTCATCAGTTCGAATGCATTCAAGGACGAGGCATCGGACATCTGAAACCGCTTGAACAACGCGATCGCCGCTTCCGGCGATCCCACGGCGCACAACGCAACCGCGACCTCTCGCGGCTGCGGCACCAGTTTCAGCACGGCCGCGGTTATGATGCCCAGCGTGCCCTCTGCCCCCACGAACAACTGGCGCAGGCAGTAACCGGTGTTATCCTTACGCAGGCGCCGCAAACCGTTCCATATGCTGCCATCGGGCAGCACGACTTCCAGCCCCAGCACCAGATCGCGCGCGTTTCCGTAACGAACCGTATTGTTGCCGCCGGCATTGACGGCCAGCACGCCGCCGATTTGCGCGCTGCCTTCCGACGAAATCGACAGCGGCAACAGGCAGCCCCGTTCCGCCGCCGCCATTTGCGCCGCTTTCAGCGTGACACCGGCCTCGATCGTCAGTGTCATGTCCACTTCGTCCAGATCGCGTATGCGAAGTAACCGCGAAGTCGAAATCACCACCTCGGAACCGTCTTCGTTTGGCACTGCCCCGCCGACCATGGAGGTGTTGCCGCCCTGCGGGACGATGGGTGTGCGCGATTGGGCGCACAACCGCACAACCGCCGAGAGTTCCGCGGTGTTGGCAGGGCGAATGACCGCCGGACTGCTGCCCGTATAAAGCCGCCGCCAGTCCTGTAGATACGGTGCCACCGAAGACGGATCTGTCAGCAGCCCCCGCTCGCCAACGATGGCGCGGACGGAATCGAGAAAATCGGGCGGAAATGGCTGACGATCTGGCATAAATGCTTCCTCTTTGTCCGCTTAATAGCCGCGTTCCGCCGCTTTGGCGAGGTTCGGCGCTACCCAAATTCCTGCCTTACCGCGACACGAAGGCCGTCATTGCCCGCGCCCCGCAACCGCGGCCGGCCTGGCCAGCGCCAACCGGCCGAGTATCGCGCGGAATTCGCAGAGGTAACGGCCGCGCTCAGGTTTTCATCGTTTTTATCAATGAATCGGTTCGAAATAATTGATTTGATCGATGATTAGCCGAGCGGCATGATGCTGACGACTTGAATGATGGTCATTCTCAAGCAGGAGGTTGGGACATGGACGGGAACGATACGAATACAGGGGGCAAATGCCCCGTGATGCACGCGGGCGCATCCGCGGCAACGTTCGCAGGCCGCACGAACCGCGACTGGTGGCCGAACCAACTGAACCTGGATATCCTGCATCAACACCCGGCCCTTTCCAATCCCATGGGCGCGGCGTTCGATTACGCCCGGGCATTCCAGGAGCTGGATCTCCAGGCCGTGAAGGCCGACCTTCGTACGCTGATGACGACCCCGCAAGACTGGTGGCCGGCTGACTGGGGCCACTACGGCCCGCTTTTCATCCGCATGGCGTGGCACAGCGCGGGAACCTATCGCATCGCCGATGGCCGCGGCGGCGCCGGTCACGGCACGCAACGCTTCGCCCCGCTGAACAGTTGGCCGGATAACGGCAATCTCGACAAGGCACGCCGCCTGTTGTGGCCCATCAAGAAGCAGTACGGCAGCAAAATATCCTGGGCCGATCTGATGATCCTGGCTGGTAACTGCGCGTTGGAATCGATGGGCTTCAAGACGTTCGGCTTCGGCGGCGGCCGGGCAGACGTGTGGCAGCCGAACATCGACATCGACTGGGGCAGCGAAGACACCTGGCTCGGAGACAAGCGCTACACCGGGGACCGCCAACTGGAAAACCCGCTGGCTGCCGTGCAGATGGGCCTGATCTACGTCAATCCGGAAGGGCCGAACGGCATCCCCGACCCGGTCGCCTCCGGCCGCGATATTCGTGAAACCTTCGCCCGCATGGCGATGAACGACGAAGAAACGGTCGCGCTGGTTGCCGGCGGCCACACCTTCGGCAAAGCCCACGGCGCGGGCGACGCCGCTCTGCTGGGACCCGCACCCGAAGGCGCCGCGATCGAAGCCATGGGTCTGGGCTGGATCGGCAAATACAAAAGCGGCGTAGGCGAAGATGCGATCACCAGCGGCATCGAAGGCGCCTGGAAGCCCAACCCGACACAGTGGGACAACGGCTATTTCGATATGCTGTTCGGTTATGAGTGGGAGCTGGTGAAAAGTCCCGCTGGCGCCCACCAGTGGCGCGCCAGGAACGTCGCGGAAAAGGATATGATCCCCGACGCGCACAATCCGTCCAAAAAACACGCGCCGATGATGACGACGGCCGACCTCGCGCTGCGCTTCGACCCGATCTACGAGCCGATCTCCCGGAATTTCCATCAAAATCCGGACCGGTTCGCCGACGTCTTCGCCCGCGCCTGGTTCAAGCTGACGCACCGCGACATGGGGCCGCGGTCGCGCTATCTCGGTTCGGACGTTCCGGCCGAGGTGATGATCTGGCAGGATCCGGTTCCCGCCATCGACCATGAGTCGATCGACGCGCGGGATATCGCGGACCTGAAGACGGCGATCAACGCTTCGGGCCTGTCGGTCGCAGACCTTGTCTCCACCGCCTGGGCTTCCGCGGCGACCTTCCGCGGTTCCGACAAGCGCGGCGGTGCCAATGGCGCGCGCATCCGCCTTGCCCCGCAAAAGGACTGGGAGGTTAACCAGCCGGAGCGGTTGGCTAAGGTGCTCTCGGTCCTGGAGGCGATCCAAACGACGTTCAATGCCGCGTCGGACGCGAAGAAAGTCTCTCTTGCGGACCTGATCGTCCTTGCTGGCGGCACGGCGATCGAAGCCGCCGCGCAACAGGCCGGACACGCCGTCGTGGTTCCATTCACCCCCGGCCGAACCGATGCCGCGCAAGAGCAGACCGACGTTGAATCCTTCGCCGTTCTGGAACCGGTTTCGGATGGGTTCCGCAATTACCGCGCCGAAACCGTTACTGCCTCGCCGGAAGCCCTGCTGATCGACCGTGCGCAACTCTTGACACTGACCGCACCGGAAATGACGGTTTTGGCCGGCGGTCTTCGGGTGCTTGGCGCGAATCATGGCCAGTCGCCGCACGGCGTCTTCACCGACCGTCCCGGAACACTGAGTAACGACTTCTTCGTGAACCTGGTCGATATGGGCACCGCTTGGTCCCCGGCAGCGGACGCTGGAAACCTGTTCGAAGGCCGCGACCGCGCGAGCGGTAAGATAAAATGGACCGCCACGCGGGTCGATCTCGCCTTCGGATCGAACTCCATCCTGCGCGCGCTTGCCGAAGTGTACGCCCAGGACGATGCACAGGATAAGTTCGTGCGTGACTTCGTCGCTGCATGGACCAAGGTCATGAACGCAGATCGTTTCGATATCGCGGTGCAATGAATGGGCAGAAAAAGATCGGTGACTCTCATCGTCACGGCGGGCACAGGCCGCCGTGACAATGATAGTTGGAAAGCCCCCAGCCTCGACCATCCGCGGTATCCATGCGACATTTGCCGCGGACACCAGGACCACGAGGACATACCGCATGACAACAGGCCCCAACGCCGGCCCCTTGGCCCGTTTCAAGGTCATCGACCTGACCCGCGTTCGCGCCGGCCCAACCACGGTGCGGCAGTTGGCCGACTGGGGCGCCGATGTCATCAAGATCGAATCCCCCGACGGCGACGCCGGCCTGGGCGGGGAACGTCATGGCCCCGACTTCCAGAACCTGCATCGCAACAAGCGCAGCCTGACGCTGAACCTGAAAGCGCCCGAGGGCGTGGCGATCATGAAGCGGCTTGTCGAAACCGCTGACGTGGTGGTCGAAAACTACCGGCCCGACGTGAAGTATCGGCTGGGCGTTGACTACGAGAGCCTGAAGAAGATCAACCCAAGGATCGTTTACGCCAGCATCTCCGGCTTCGGTCAGGACGGCCCGTATATCGACCGTCCCGGCTTCGATCAGATCGCCCAGGGCATGGGCGGGCTGATGTCGATCACCGGGGAACCCGGCCGCGGCCCGATGCGCGTCGGAATCCCGGTGGCGGACCTGACCGCCGGCATCTTCGCCGCGATGGGCATCCTGATCGCCCTGCTGGAGCGCGAGCAATCCGGTCAAGGCCAGTGGGTCACAAGTTCCCTGCTCGGTGCCCAGATTTCCATGCTGGATTTCCAGGCTGCCCGTTGGACCATCGGCAAGGACGTGCCCGGCCAGGCCGGCAACAACCATCCCACGAGCATCCCAACCGGGGTGTTCCAGACCGCCGACGGCTACATCAACATCGCCGCCGCGGGCGACGACATCTATCGCCGGCTGTGCAAGGCCCTGAACGCCGACCACCTCGCCTCCGACCCGCTATACGCCACGGGTCGTGCCCGGTCGGAACACCGCGACGCGTTGAACGCGGCCATCGGCGCGCTGACCATTGCCCGGACCTCGGCTGATTGGATCGAGGCACTGAACAAGGCGGGGGTTCCATCCGGTCCGATCTATAAGATGAATGAGGTGTTCGCCGATCCGCAGGTGAAGCATCTGGCAATGACCCGGGTCGTGCCGCACAAGGTCATCGGCGATGTGGAGGTGATCGGCCAGCCGATCGAACTGAGCCGCACGCCCTGGAGCATCCGCAGCGCGACGCCGGAACCCGGCGAGCACACCGATGCGATCCTGGCCGAACTTGGTTACGGAACCGACGAGATCGCCCGCCTTCACGACGGTAAGGTGGTCTAATCCGCCAACGCCGGGTTCAACAAAAACGGGAGGAAACAACAATGGATTTCACTGGAAAGGTTGCCCTGATCACCGGCGGGGGCGGCGGGATCGGCCGAGCGGCGGCGCTGGGATTCGCGCTGCGTGGGGCAAAGGTGATGGTGGTGGATGCGGACGCCGATTCCGGTCGGGCCACCGTCGATATCGTTACGCAGCGTGGCGGAACTTCGGCGTTCGTTCAGGCGGACGTTACGAAATCCGCCTCGGTTCGGGACTATGTGGAAAAGACCCTGGCGGCTTACGGCCGTATAGACGCCTTTTTCAATAACGCCGGAATCGAGGGCCATGTCGTTCCCACCCAGGACTACGATGAGGACGTGTTCGACAAGGTGATCGCCGTCAACCTGAAGGGGGTTTTCCTGGGGATGCGTCACGTTCTGCCGGTCATGCTGAAACAGGGTTCGGGCGCGATCGTGAATACCGCCTCGGTGGCGGGATTGTTCGGTTCGCCGGGCATGCCGGCCTATGTCGCGTCCAAACACGGGGTGCTGGGCCTGACCAAGGTCGCCTCCACCGACGTGGCCGGATTGGGCGTGCGGGTGAATGCGGTTTGCCCCGGGCCGGTCGAAACCCGGATGATGCGATCATTGGAGTCGCAGCGGAATCCAAGCAATCCGGAGAGTGTGCATGCGGCCTATGCAGCCGGTATTCCGACCGGACGCTATGCCATGCCGGAGGAAATTGCCGGTGCGGTGCTATACCTTTGCTCCGACCTGTCCGGCGATGTGACCGGCACGCATATTGTCATCGATGGCGGGCGCTCCGGTTCCGGCGGCGTCGCGCCCCAGAAACGAAGCTGAGGACAAAGACATACCATGCAGGACATTTTCGACATTATCGGCACCACACGGTCGATGCGCCGGCTGAAGCCTGATCCCGTGCCGGATGAGCTGATCAAGAAAATCCTGATGGCCGGCACCGCGGCGGCCAATGGCGGCAACAACCAGACGTGGCGCTTTCTTGTCGTGAAGGATACCGCGATCAAGAAGGCGGTGCAGGTTTGGTACAAGAAGGCGTTCGACGAGGTCATCGGGCCGCGCTACGCCAGCAGCGCGCCGCCTCCCGGCGTGACGGGTGAGAAATACAGCCGTCAGCACGGCGCGGTGGAATATCTGACCGACCATTTCCACGAAGCCCCGGTGTGGATCGTTGCGTGCCTGAAGGACGGTGCGAATCCCGGGCGCGGCGCTGGCGCGTCGATCTATCCGGCCGTACAGAACATGCTGCTGGCTATTCGGGCGTTGGGCCTGGGCTCCACCCTGACGACACGGCACATGCTGTATGAAAAGGAAGCCGACGCCGCGTTGGGCCTGCCCGAGGGCGTGCATTCCTATGCCATCCTGCCCATCGGCTACCCGATGGGCAAGTTCGGCCCGGTCGGGCGCGGGAAGCTGGCGGATTTCGTGTTTCTGGATAAGTGGGAACAGCCCTATCCGGCGGTGACGGGGGACTAACCGCCCTCGATCCGCGGAATGAAGAACACTTCCGCACCCGGCGGGACCGGCTGGAAATAGCCGGTCTCGTGGTACTCGCCGTTGATGGCGACGGTGGTTTCTTCCTCCAGATGCTCCCCAAGGCCGGGGAACATGTCGTCCATCGCCTTCAACACGCCGCGCAGGTTCTTCGCCTCCACCTCGAACTCCCGCACGCCGCTGGTGTAGCGGCGTGCGAAGCCCGCGGTGAAAACGATCCGGGCCATCAGGCGGATAACGCCGCCAGCAGGCGCGGCGGAGACATCGGCAGTTCATACATCCGCGTGCCGGTTGCGGCATCGATCGCGTTGGCGATCGCGGCCATCGGCGGACAGATGCAGGCTTCGCCCACGCCCTTCGCGCCATACGGATGCGTCGGGTTCGGCACTTCCACCAGGATCGTGTCCAGCATCGGCAAGTCGGACGCGACCGGGCAGCGGTAATCCAGGAAGCCGGCGTTATCCAGCAGGCCCTTGGCGTTGTAGATGTATTCCTCGCTGAGCGCCCAACCCACGCCCTGCGCAACGCCGCCCTGAATCTGGCCTTCCACATAGCTGGGATGAATCGCCCGGCCGACATCCTGGGCCGCGACGGCGCGCAGGATTTTGACGTGACCCGTCTCCGGATCGACTTCCACGTCGAAGAACTGGGCGGCGAAGCCAGGTGCCTGACCGCCGGCGTTGACGCCGGCCGAGGCGGTGATCGGGCCGCCCGTCGCCGCCGCCTTGGCAGCGATATCCTTCAGCGACAACGGCTTGAAATCGCCCACATTGGACGAAGCCGGCTTGGCAGCGCCATCCTCCCAGACCACGCCGTCCTCATCCACGCCCCAGATCAAAGCGGCGCGCTTGCAAAGGTCTTTCACCACGGTTGTGGAGGCATTCACCACGGCGGTGCCGGTGGCAAACGTCACGCGCGATCCGCCAGTGACATGCGTGTAGCCGACTGAAGCGGTATCGGCGACGATGGCGCGCACCGTGTTGTAATCCACGCCCAGCGTTTCCGCCGCCATGATCGCCATGGAGGCACGCGAACCGCCGATATCCGGGCTGCCGGTTGCCACCAGCACGGTGCCGTCGTTGTTGACCTGGATGGTCGCGCTGGACTCGCCGCCGCCGTTGAACCAGTAGCCACAGGCAACCCCACGCCCTTGGTTGGCACCCAGCGGGGCCTTCCAGCCGGGATGGTCGCGCAGCGCCCGCAGGGTTTCGGCGAAACCGGCATGGGCATGTTTCGGGCCGCCCAGGGTCGGCGTGCCGATCCGGGCGACGTTCTTGATCCGCATGTCCAGCGGGTCCATGCCGATTGCCTTGGCGCACAGGTCCAGCACGCTTTCGACCGCGAAGTTGGCGATCGGGGAGCCAGGCGCGCGATACGCCGCTGCTTTCGGGCGGTTGGATACCACGTCGAAGCCGACAGCGCGGGCGTTCGGAATGTCGTACGGCGCGAACGCGCACAGGCAGCCGTTCATTACCGGCGAACCGGGGAACGCACCGGCCTGAAACTTGAACACGCCGTCGGCGGCCACGATCGTGCCGTCCCTCATGACTCCGATCTTCACCGTCATCGATGCGCCGGAGGTCGGGCCGGAGGCACGGAATACTTCCTCCCGCGTCATGTTCAGCCGCACCGGCAGGCCGCATTTCTTCGACAGCACGGCGGCGACCGGTTCCAGATAGGTTACGGTCTTGCCGCCGAAGCCGCCGCCGATCTCCGCCGGGGTGACACGCAGGTCGCCCAGCTTGGCGCCGATGATCTGCGCCGTTAGCGCACGCATGGCGAAATGACCCTGGCTGGAGGACCAGATTTCGCACTGACCGTCAGCCTCGTACTTCGCGAGGCAGGCGTGAGGCTCGATATAAGCCTGATGCACGGCGGCGGTCTTGAACGACTTTTCGATGACCACGTCGGCCATTTTGAAGCCGGCATCCAGGTCGCCCATCGCGAAGTCGAGGCGCTTGGAAATATTGGACGGCTTGGTCGGCGCCGGGTCGATCCCGCGGGTCATCATGTCTTCGAACAGCAGCGGCGCGTCGGGCGCCATGGCGTCATCGACATCGATGACGTGCGGCAGGACTTCGTATTCGACCTTGATCAACGACAGCGCGTGGTCGGCGACGGATGCGCTGATGGCGGCGACGGCGGCCACGGCATGGCCTTCGTACAGCACCTTTTCGCGGGCCATGATGTTGCGGGTGACGTGCCAGAAGTTCACGGCGACGCGTTCCGGTCCGATATAGTCGAATTTCTGCGCCGGAAGATCGGCCGCGCTCATGACCGCCTTCACGCCCGGCAGTTTCTCGGCGGCGGACAGGTCGATGGACTTGATGCGGGCGTGGGCGTGCGGAGAGCGCAGGATCTTGCCATACACCATCCCCGGCAGCTTCAGATCCGCGCCATACATCGCCCGCCCGGTCACTTTGGGGATTCCGTCGGGACGGATCGGGCGCGTGCCGACCCACTTGAAACGTTTCACTGAGTCGGTGACGATCGACGTGTCGTTCACGGCATCCTCGCTTTGCTTATTCTGACTAACCGGCTGGCGCCAAGAGTCGCCCATGGGGGCCAGAAAGGCAAGAGGCGCCGGGGGTCGGCATCGGTCATCCGCCGCGCAGCCGATACGCCAGGGCCTCCGCGATATGCACCCGCCCGACCGTCTCCGCCCCCGCCAGATCGGCGATGGTCCGGGCGACGCGGGTGGTGCGGACATAACCACGCGGGGACAGACGCAGCCGTTCCATTGCCTGTTCCAGCAAGGTCTGCGCGTCGGGCAGCAAACGGATCAGTTTGCCATCCGCTTCCGCGTTGCAGACCGGCCCGTCTGCCCCATAGCGTTCGGTCTGTATTTTTCGGGCGCTGGCAACGCGTTCGGCGATCGCCGCACTGGGTTCGCCGGCCGGCGCGCGCGACAGTTCCGCCGCCGTCACCGGCTGCACATCGACGGCCATGTCGATTCGATCCAGCACCGGCCCGCTGACCCGGTTGCGGTAATCGTCGCCGCACCGGGGCGCGCGGCCGCACTCGCGCCCCGCCTCGCCCAGATAGCCGCACCGGCAAGGATTCATCGCCGCGACAAGCTGAAACCGGGCGGGATAGGTGATGTGGGCGGACGCGCGGGAGACTGTGGTCCGCCCGGACTCCATCGGCTGCCGTAAGGCCTCCAGCGCCTGACGTGGAAATTCCGGCAGTTCATCCAGGAACAGTACGCCGCGATGCGCGAGGCTGACCTCGCCCGGCCGGGCGCGGTGACCGCCGCCGGACAGTGCGGCCTGGGAGGCGGAGTGATGCGGCTCCCGGAAGGGCGGCCGCTTCACCAGGCGACCTCCCTCCAGCATGCCTGCGACGCTGTGGATCATGCTGACTTCCAGCGCCGAACGCGGGTCCAGGTCGGGCAGCAATCCCGGCAAACGGGCCGCGAGCATCGATTTGCCGGCGCCAGGAGGACCGTTGAGCAGCAGATTATGCCCCCCCGCCGCGGCGATCTCCAGCGCGCGGCGGGCGGTTTCCATGCCTTTGACGTCGGTCATGTCCGGGGCTGCCGAGATCTCCGCCACGCCGGCGGTGCCGGGGGGCGTCAGTACCTGTGTGCCGCGAAAATGGTTGATCAGGGCGATCAGGTCGGTTGGTGCCAGCACCTCGATCCGTCCGGCCCATGCCGCCTCGCCGCCTTGGCTGGCCGGGCAGATCAGGCCCAGGTCCCGAGCCGACGCCCCGATTGCCGCCGGCAGCACGCCGGCCACCGCATTCAGCGACCCGTCGAGCGACAACTCGCCGAGGGCGGCATAGCCCGCGATTTCATCGCGCGGCAGAATATCCATCGCGGCCAGCAGACCCAACGCGAGGGGCAGATCGAAATGGCTGCCTTCTTTCAGCAGATCGGCCGGTTTCAGGTTGATCAACACACGCTTCAACGGCAACGACAGACCCATGGCGGCGAACGCGGCACGGACCCGCTCGCGCGCCTCGCCAACCGCTTTGTCGGGCAGGCCGACGAGCACCAGGGCCGGGGTGCCGGGGGCGATCTGCACCTGAACTTCCACCGGCACCGCCTCGATACCGTTGAAGGCGAATGTGTTGGCGATCGCCATGGTGGAGGATTGCGCGCGTTTGGTCATGGCGGCAGTGTCGCCGGTAATGGTAAACAAATTCATAATTTCCGAGGATTTTGCATGCCATTCGATGAAAGCGGCCGGCGGCCCGGCAGACGCCCTTCCCGTAATGTGCTGGGTGGCCCGATCGGGATGTGTTCCAACGATCCGATGACCGGATTTTTTCGCAACGGCTGTTGCGAGACCAGCCCGGAAGACATTGGCAGCCATACGGTTTGCGCGGTGATGACGGCTGAATTCCTGACGTTCAGCAAGGCCACGGGCAACGATCTGTCCACGCCCCGGCCGGAGTTTGGTTTCGCCGGTCTGAAGCCGGGTGACCGCTGGTGCCTGTGCGCGCCGCGCTGGCAGGAAGCGTTCGAGGCGGATGCCGCCCCGCGGGTGGTGTTGAAATCCACCGAGGAAGGGGCGTTGCAGCATTGCCGCCTGGCGGATCTGACGCGGTTCGCGGTCGATCTGGGCTAGGCCGGATCGCCGGGGGCGCGCCGTCCCGTGATACCGCCGCGGTATGGCGAATTTTTGGCCCAAGCGGCCGGGGTAAACGGCGACCGTGCGGGGGTTTAACTCAAGCCGTCCCTCGTTCCGGGATTTTCCGGCCCCCTGGAGGCGAATCCGCACCCGGGATGCCCTTTCCGCCACTCAGCCGATGGCGGTATTCGACCCGAACAGCCGCTTCCGATGCACAGGCCGCCCTGCCGGGCAGCCCGTTCGTATCGGATTTTCGGCTACTTCCAAAGGGGGCAGCGCGTTTCTGCCTTGGTCGTGAATACCTCATCGCCGGGCATGGTGGCGACGACTTTCAAATAGTCCCATGGCTCATGCGATTCGGCAGGGGTTTTTACCTGCATCAGATACATGTTATGCACGTAACGTCCGTCGGCGCGCACGTAACCCTCGGCATAGAAATCCTTGAGTTTGGTGCTCTTGAGATAGGCCATCACCTTTTCCGAATCGGCTGTGCCCAGCGTCCGTACCGCCTTCAGGTAGGTCATTGTCGAGGAATAATCGGCCGCCTGCACGTCGGTCGGCATCCGCCCGGTCGTGGCATAGAAGCGGCGGGCGAAGGCGCGGCTTTCGTCGTTCAGGTTCCAGTCCCAGCTTGTGGTGAACAGCAACCCGCCCGCGTCCTGAAGACCCATACTATGCACATCGGTAATAAACATCAGCAGGCTGGCGATCTTCATGTTCTGGTCAAGGCCAAATTCCTTGATCGCCTTGAGCGCGTTGACCATGTCGCTGCCGCCGTTGGCGATGCCCAGGATCTGCGGCTTGGCGGCCGCGGCCTGAACCAGGTATGCCGAGAAATCGGCCGTGCCGACCGGGTGTTTGGCCGAACCGATCATCCGCCCGCCGCCGGCGGTAATCACCGTCATCGCGTCGCGTTGCAGTGCCGCACCGAAGGCATAGTCGGCGACGAGGAAATACCAGTCCTTATAGCCCTGCTTGACCATTGCCCCCGCGGTTCCCCGCGCGATCGCCACCGTGTCGTAGGCGTAGTGGATAGTGAACGGATTGCACGCCTCGTTACTCAGTGCCGAGGTGCCCGGGCCATTGGCGAGGAAGGGCACTTTCTTTTCCGCCGCCAGCCCGGCCACCGCCACGGCGACCGCGGAGTTGGTACCGCCGACCAGCATGGAGATGTGTTTACTGTCCATCCATTCGCGCGCCGTCGCGAGCGCGATGTCGGGTTTGTTCTGGTGGTCGGCGGTCACGAGTTAGATCGGCATACCGTTGACCTTGCCGCCGAAATCGTCGATCGCCATCTGGATCGCGACCGCCCCGTTCCTGCCGTCGAGGTCCGCGTAAGCGCCGGACATATCGGTCAGAAAGCCGATACGCATGGTGTCGTCCGCAATGGCGGGCTTGCACAGCGCGAGTGCAAAACCGAGCAGCAACGAAGCCGCACCGATCTGTTTAAGCATGAATCCATTCCTTTTGTCGTTACTAAGACGATGCATTGCCATTTTTGGACGGCATATTGGCGAATGCGCCGCGCAGTGCGTCGAGCACTTCCGGATTGGCCAGCGAGGACGTATCGCCAAGCGGTTCGCCAGCGCACACTGCCTTCACCAACCGGCGCATCACCTTCATGTTGCGGGTTTTGGGCAGGTCCGGCGCGGCGACCACGAAAGCCGGTTTATAGGGATAACCAAGGCCCGCGATCACCGCATTGGCCAGGGTCTCGCGGGCACTTGTGTCGAATGGCACGCCGGGCGCCATTACCACGACGCAGCCAACCGCCTCGCCCTTGATGGCATCCTTGACCCCGATCGCCGCTGCCTCGATCGCCAGTCCGGTCGCGGTCAGCAGCGCCTCGATCTCCGAAGGGCCGGTGCGCTTGCCGGCGATCTTCAGCGTGTCATCCGAACGGCCGAGGACGAACCAGAAACCGTCCTGGTCCCGCACTGCCCAGTCGCCGTGCCGCCAGACGCCGGGGATGTCGCGCCAGTAGCTGTCCAGATACCGTTCATCATCGTGCCATAAGCCGCGCGTCAGGCCGATCGATGCCGAGCGCAGCACCAGTTCGCCGACGGTGCCAGCGGGTTGGGGCGTGCCGGCCGCATCGCAGATGTCCACCCCCATGCCGGGGATCGGGCCGGCAAAGCCGCAGGGCTTCATCGGGTGGATCATCGTCCCGGTCAGGATGCCGCCGCCGATTTCCGTGCCGCCGGAATAGTTGATGATCGGCAGGCGGCGCCGGCAGACATTTTCGAATGTCCAGCGCCATGCATCCTCGGTCCATGCCTCGCCGGTCGAAGCGACGATGCGCAGCGACGACACATCGTGCCCGCCAATTCCGCCGCGGTGCATGAAGGTGCGGATCACCGTCGGCGCCACGCCCAGGAAGCTCACCCGGTGCTTTTCGACGAGACGCCACAAACGGGCCGTATCTGGATAGTCCGGCGCACCGCCCGCCAGAACAAAGGTTGCCCCCAGTAAGGGTGCGCCGTAGCCGAGTATCGGGCCGACCAGCCAGCCCATGTCGCTCATCCACAAAATACGGTCGCCGGGCTTGATATCCATCAGCAGGCCGAAATCGAGTGCCAGCTTGGCGGCGAAGCCGGCGTGCGTATGCACGGTCCCCTTGGGTTTGCCGGACGTGCCCGAGGTGTACATCAGCATGAACGGCGCTTCCGCCTCCATCTGTTCGGTCGGCGCGTCGTCCGGCCGACCGGCACACAATGCGGCCCAGTCGTGGTCGCGTCCGGCCTGCCGGTGGATCGGCAGTACACCGGTATCGAGACAGACAAGGTGGCGCAGGCTTTCCAGCCCCGCTGCCGCTTCGTCGGCAATGGCTTTCATCGGGCTCGCCCGTTCGCGCCGGACGATGCCGTCGATCGTCAGGATCGCCACCGCACCGGAATCGACCAACCGGGTGCGTAACGCCTCGGCACCGAAGCCGGAGAACAGGGGCATGACGATAGCGCCGATCTTCGCCACCGCGAGCAGAGCGAACACCGCCTCGGGAACATTTGGAAGGTAGATCGCCACCACATCGCCACGGGCGATCCCCAGTGTCCGCAGGCCGCCGGCAAGGCGGCAGACCTCCCGGTCGAGGTCGGCGTAACGCCAATCCCGCACAAAACCGTCTTCTGCTTCGTAAATCAGCGCGGGCGCGTCCCACAGTTCGGTGCCACGATGACGGTCGAGCGCGTTGAGCACGATATTCGTCGTTCCGCCTTGGCACCAGCGCGCGAATTCCACCCCGCGGTCCAGATCGAGCAACTGCCGGTACGGCTGATAGAAATCGATCCAACTGACGACCTTGCCCCACCACCACCCGGGTTCGGCCTGCGCGCGCGCAAGCAGGGCCTCGTAGGTGTCGATGCCTTCCGCCCGCATGAACCGCATCAGATTACTCTCCGCGATCTGCTCTTCGCTCGGACTCCAGACGATCTCAGCGCACATCGGTTTCTCCTGTTAGGCGTTGTCGAGGCGGATCGGCACCGGTTCAGTTGGCGAAAGCGGCGATTTCGGTGATCGCGCGCCCGAGGATCAGCGCATGTATGTCGTGGGTGCCCTCGTAGGTGTTGACCACCTCCAGATTGACCAGGTGGCGCGCCACGCCGAACTCGTCGCTGATGCCGTTGCCGCCCATCATGTCCCGCGCCATGCGGGCGATATCGAGCGCCTTGCCGCAGTTGTTGCGCTTGAGGATCGAGGTGATCTCCACCGAATCGATGCCCTCGTCCTTCATCCGTCCGAGCCGAAGGCAGCCCTGCAGGCCCATGCCGATTTCAGTCAGCATGTCAGCGAGTTTCTTCTGAATCAGTTGGTTCGCGGCCAGCGGGCGGCCGAACTGCTTGCGGTCGAGTACGTATTGGCGGGAACGATGAAAGCAGTCCTCGGCGGCACCCAACGCGCCCCAGGCAATGCCATAGCGGGCGCTGTTGAGACAGGTGAACGGTCCCTTCAGTCCGCGGACATCGGGAAAGGCATTTTCTTCGGGGCAGAACACCTCATCCATCACGATCTCGCCGGTGACCGAGGCGCGCAGCCCGATCTTGCCATGCACGGCCGGGGCGGACAGACCCTTCCAGCCCTTTTCGAGGATGAAGCCGCGGATATCGCCTTCGTCGTCCTTTGCCCACACCACGAACACATCTGCGATCGGGGAGTTGGTGATCCACATTTTCGCGCCGCTGATCGAATATCCCCCCGACACTTTCCGCGCCCGGGTCATCATGCCGCCGGGATCGGAGCCATGATTGGGTTCGGTCAGGCCGAAGCATCCCACCCGGGTCCCGGAGGCGAGTTCGGGGAGGTATTTCTGCTTCTGCGCCTCTGTGCCGAATTCGTTGATCGGCACCATGACCAGCGAGGATTGCACGCTCATCATCGAGCGGTATCCGGAGTCGACGCGTTCGACTTCCCGAGCCACAAGTCCATAGCAGACATAGTTCAGCCCGGAGCCGCCGTATATTTCGGGAATCGTGACGCCCAGCAGGCCCAGTTCGCCCATTTCGTTAAAGATATGGCGGTCGGTTTTCTCGTGCCTGAAGGCATCCAGCACGCGGGGCAGCAGACGCTCCTGGCAGTATGCGTTCGCCGAATCGCGCACCATGCGCTCCTCGTCGGTGATCTGGCGGTCGAGCAGGAACGGGTCGGACCAGACGAAGGCCGCGCGCTTGGCGGGTTTGGACATGGTTAAATTCCGAATGTTGGAGGCGAATCCGCCCGGGTTCACCCGAGGCGTTACTGGCGAGGCAAAATTCCGTGGCCGGCGGCGGTCTGCTGGATCGGTGCCGTACCCTCGACCAATTTCTGCTGCATGATTTCCCGCACCCGGAATTTCTGGAGCTTGCCCGATGCCGTTGCCGGCAGCGCATCCATGACTTCCAGACGCTCCGGAATATATTGCACGGCCACTTTCCGGCCCTTGAGGAAGTCCACCATTCCGGCCAGATCGAGGCTCTGGCCGGGCTTGAGGACCACAAAGGCACAAGCGCGCTCCCCCAGGCGGGGATCGGGGTAGCCGACAATGGCGACCTGGGCGATGGCGGGATGGCCGTAGAGCAGAGACTCGATCTCGACCACCGGCACATTTTCGCCGCCGCGGATGATCACGTCCTTGCTGCGTCCGGTGATGCGGACATAGCCGCGTTCATCCAGTCGTGCCATATCGCCGGTATCGAACCATTCCTCATCGTCGGTCTGGTTCCATTGCGGCCGCTTGAGATAGCCGCCGAAATTCGAGCACGAACGCACCAGCAGCCTGCCCGCCTCGCCAGCTGGCAGGCTGTTGCCCCCGCCATCGACCACCTTGAGTTCAACGCCCGGCAGCGGGATCCCGTCCGTGTTGAAGGAGCGTTCGTCGTCGTCGTCCAGCCGGGTCAGCGTGACAGCGCCATTTTCGGTCATGCCCCAGGCCGAAACGATCTTGGTGCCCAGCACTTTCCGGGCCTGCTCGACCAGCGGCGTCGGGATCGGCGCACCGGCACACAGGAAGGTGCGCAGCGTGGGCACGGCCAGACCGGATGTCGCGACTGTGCCGGTCAGATCGGACAGGAATGGCGTGGAGGCCATGGTGAAGCTGACCTGTTCCTGGCGGATGATCTCGATCGCGCGCCGGGGCTGCCAGATATCCTGAAGAATCGCGCTGCCTTGCAGCATGACCGGCATCATCAGGCCGTACATGAACCCCGTCTGGTGCGCCATGGGCGAGGCCATCAGGACAACGTCCTGCCCGGTCAGACGCAGCCGTTCGGCATAGGGGACGATATTGGCCATCACCGTGTTGGCCGAATGCATCACCGCCTTGGGCTGGCCGGTGGTGCCGGAGGTGTAGAGCAGTTGGGTGATATCGTCCGGCCGCGGCCGGTTGGCGGTCAGGATGGCCTGTGCATCGGGCTCGTTTTCCCAGTGCGGATCGCTGAGCAGTTTGGCGAAACTGTTGTCGCCCTGACCATCGACCACCACCAGTTGGCGCAGGTGCGGCAAAGTCGGTTGCAGACCCAGCGCCATCGCTTCGTAGTCGAAGCCCCGGAAGGTCCCGGGTACGACAAGCAGCTTCACCTCGCCATGGGCGAGCATGAAGCTCAGCTCCCGTTCGCGAAAGATGTGCATCAGCGGGTTCATCACCGCGCCGATGCGGGAGCAGGCGAGGTAGATCAGTGTGAACTGCCACCAGTTCGGCAACTGGCAGCCGACGATGTCGTTACGGCCGATGCCCAGCCGCGACAGCCCGATCGCGATGCGGTCGGCCATGCGGACGAGTTCGCGGTACGTGAAACGTATCGTATCGCCAGCTTCCAGCCGGTAGGCGGTCAGCGCGACCTTGTCGGGGCAATTGGCTATACATATGTCAAGATATTCGTTGATCGTCCGGTCATGCCATAAGCCCTGCCGGATCATTCCGGCCCGGCGTCCGGGCAGCAGAACAGCGTCGAATTCCATGGTGCATTTCCTCTGCTTTTTTTATATTTTTTGTTGGAAAGCCGGCATCATGCGGGGACGGCGGCGCGGCCGGCCTTGGTGCGGGCGATGATGGTCTTCATGATCTGCGCGGTGCCGTCCCCGATCTGGAAGCCCAGCACATCGCGCAGGCGCTGTTCCATCGGGCCGCGGTCGTAGCCGCCATGGCCATGTACCAGCAGGCATTGATGCACGACATCGTAAGCGAGCTTCGGTCCCCACCATTTGCACATCGCCGCTTCGGCGGTGTGCGGCTGCCCTTTGTCCTTCAGCCACAGGGTCTGGAGGCAAAGCAAACGGGCGGCTTCTACTTGCGTTTGCAAATCGGCCAGCGGATGCGACACGCCCTGGAAAGCCGACAGCGGCTTGCCGAAAGCCTCTCGCTGGGCGGCGTATTCCCAGGTTTCTTCCAGCGCCACCCGGGCGACGGCCAGGACCTGCAAGCCGATCAGCGCACGCGAGAAGTCGAAGCCCTGCATCACCTGCACGAAGCCCTTGTTCTCCTCCCCCAGGCGATGGTCGATGGGCACCCGCACATTGTCGAAGAACAAGGAGCCGCGGCCGATGGCGCGTTGGCCGTGGCAGTCGAAGCGGGTGCTGGTCAGGCCGGGCAGATCGGACGGCACCAGCAGTGCGGTCACGCCGTGTGCGACCGATTCGATGCTGCCGGTGCGGCCGAAGACCACGATGGCATCGGCCTGATCCGCGGCCGAAATCGAAGTCTTTTCGCCGTTCAGGATGTATTCGTCGCCGACGCGCTCCATCCGCAGACGCAGATTGGCTGCGTCCGACCCGCCGCGCGGTTCGGTTAGTGCGATGGCCAACAGCACCTGCCCACGGGTTAGCTTTGCCAGCCAGGGTGCCACGACCTCTGGCCGGCCATGTTCGGCCAGGATCTGGCCATTCAGCGAGGCAAGCAGATTGATGTAGGAGATGCTGAGATCGGCCCGGGCGATTTCTTCATGGATCGCCCCGGCGGCGAGGCAACCCAGGCCCAGGCCGCCGAATTGTTCAGGCAGTTCGGGGGCGATGAACCCCATCTCCCCCATTTCGCGCATCAGCACACGGTCCAGAACGCGGGTCTTGTCGCGTTCAAGAAAGCCGGGTGCGACGCGGGCCGTGGCGAACCGGCGGGCCTGTTCGCCCAACGCCTGAAGGTCTTCGTCGAGATATGGATTCATCGCTGCACCCGCCCAAGCTATTTCATGAACTTGCGGAATTCCGGTTTACGCTTTTCTTTCAGTGCGTTGACGCCCTCCTTGGACTCTTCGGTGTCGTAGTATAGCTTCAGTGCATACATCCCCATTCCGGCGATACCGGCTTGATGGGCGGTGTCCATGTTGAAGCTGCGTTTGGCGATCGCGAGCGCGGTCGGGCTGCGTTCGCACAATTCCTCGCCCCACTTCTGCACTTCGGCGTCAAGCTGGTCGTGCGGCACGCAGGCATTGGCCAGCCCCATCGCGACGGCTTCCTGGCCGGTGTAGCGGCGGCACATGTACCAGATTTCGCGCGCCTTCTTTTCGCCCACGATGCGCGCCAGATATGCGGTGCCGTAGCCGGGATCGACCGAGCCCATCTTGGGGCCGACCTGGCCGAAAATCGCCTTTTCCGAGCAGATGGTCAGATCGCAGATGGTGGCCAGGACGTTGCCGCCGCCGATGGCGAAGCCCTGCACGCGGGCGATCACCGGTTTTGGCACGTCGCGGATCACGGTATGCAGTTCTTCCATCGGCAAGCCGACGGTGCCGCGGCCGTTGTATTGGCCGTCATGCGTGGACTGGTCGCCGCCGGTGCAGAAGGCGCGGTCGCCAGCGCCGGCCAGGACGATGGCGCCGATGTTTTTGTCATATCCCGCCTGGTTCATCGCCTTGATGAGTTCGTCGCAGGTCGTGCCACGAAAGGCGTTCATCTTCTCCGGGCGGTTGATGATGATCCAGGCCACGCCGTTGCGGACTTCGTACAGGATATCTTCGAATGTCATGACTGTTCCTCGGTTTCGCGTTGAAAGACGTGTTCAGCCGTTCATCGTCAGGCCGCCGGAGACACTCAGCACCTGGCCGGTGATGAATGAGGCGTCGTCGCTGCCGAAGAAGACGATGGCGCGGGCCAGATCCTCGGGCTGACCGAGGCGGCCGAGCGGGATGGCGCGGGTGAAGGCTTCGATCAGCTTTGCGGGATTGGCAGCACCTTCGGCAACACCGGTCAGCAATGCGGTGTCCGTGGGGCCCGGGCAGATGACGTTGACGGTGATGCCGTGCCTTGCGTGCTCGCGGGCCAGGGTCTTCGACAGCGCGAGCAAACCGCCCTTGCAGGCGGCGTAAACCGCTTCGCCCGAAGAACCGACCCGCGCCGCATCGGATGCGACATTGACGATACGGCCGTATTTACGTTCCATCATGCCCGGCAGGACGGCGTGGTGCATATGCAGTGCGCCGATGAGATTGATCGCGATCAGCTTTTCCCACTCGGATGGTGCTGAT